>CAYLYU010000046.1:0-13410 GCA_964387725.1 uncultured Zetaproteobacteria bacterium
GCCATGTTTCCATGGTGAGAGCGCGGAGAATCTGGAACTGATGCGCCTGATTGACGAGGAGTACATGCGGCATCCGTTTTATGGAGCGCGCAAGATACGGGACTGGCTGCGCAGGCAGGGCCATGATGTGAACCGTAAACGAGTGCAGCGTTTGATGCGATTGATGGGGATTGCCTCTATTGCTCCCAAGCCGAATACGAGCAGGCCGTGTAAGGAGCATAAGACCTATCCATATCTGCTCAGGGGGCTGGATATAAACCGGCCAGATCAGGTCTGGTGTTCAGACGTGACGTATATCCGTATGCCAGGCGGGTTTGTGTATCTGACAGCGGTGATGGACTGGCACAGCCGCTTTGTGTTGTCCTGGGAGGTGTCGGTAACCATGGATGATGATTTCTGTGTCAGCGCACTACAGAGCGCCATACGCAAACATGGAACGCCTGATATCTTCAATACGGACCAGGGTGTGCAATATACAGGCAAGGCCTTTACCGGCGAACTGAAGGAGAACGGCATCAGGATCAGCATGGATGGCAAGGGGCGTTGGATGGACAACGTCTTCATTGAGAGGCTATGGAGATCGGTGAAATATGAGGAGGTGTACACCAAGGAATATGCATCGGTCAAAGAACTGACTCAGTCACTGAAACGGTACTTTGACTTCTACAACTTCGAGCGGACTCATCAGTCTCTCGATGGCAAAACACCCGCCGAGGCATACTTCGGCACAGCGGCGGCCCTGAAGGCTGCATGATGAAAACAACAGGAAGGATACACCTTAAATGACAGCTAAATCTGTCCTTGATATGGGGTCCACCTCAAAATGCAAGATATAAATCACTCAAAGAGGCTTCGCTTTGTTAGCGGAGCCCACATAAAAGATTCCGTGCTGATTGTGGTGGCAGAATGACCTTTCGGGCTTACAATAGTTTGCAAGACACCAGAACAGCGCCAAGGCGGTAAGAATATGACCCAGTCACTCGATTTAGCTCCACTACAAAAAGCCCTGGATAGCTTGGCATTCGCTCTGGACCGCACAGAACGCGAGAAGCCCGACGACATGCTGAGAGACAGTGTTATCCAGCGCTTTGAATATACATACGAGCTTTGCTGGAAGATGCTCAAGCGCCGTCTGGAATTGGATGCTCCATCGCCTGAGACTATTGATGCGATGAGTTTCCGGGAGATGATCCGGGAAGGCGCAGAGCGAGGATTGATTGACGACCCCCGCGCATGGTTTAACTACCGTGAGAAGAGGAACCTGACCTCGCATACTTATGACGAGGAAGTAGCCCGGGATGTCTATCAAGCGGCTCTTGCTTTTCTGGCAGATGCAGGAAGCCTGCTTGCAGCTCTGCAGGAACGGAATACCCAGTGATATTAGACGGGCGGGATATGGCAATAGTCCAGAAAATATTGGGCACAGTCATCCCGGAATGTGAAGTCTGGGCCTTTGGGTCACGTGTACATGGGAGAACCCTGAAACCGTTTTCCGATATTGATCTGGCAGTGATTAGCGAAACACCAATTGAGACTGCCCTCCTGGGAGAGTTGAAGGAGACCTTTGACGAGTCCGATCTGCCATTCCGCGTTGATGTGGTGGATTACGCCTCAGCCAGCCAGACATTCCGCGACATCATCCAGCGGGAACATGAGGTGATTCAGAAATCCGAGAAAGCAGAGGAGTGCAAAAAATGAAAAGGGCTGTCTTTGCCTTTACCCCCTTTCATGGCTGCCGAGGCAAACGTGGACGGACAGTAAAGAGCAGCGTAGCAAAACTAGCGGAGCGCGACCGTCCGGCAACATGCAGACGAGGGAATCCGAAGGACAGGCAGGTCTGGGGTGGCCTTTCTTTGGTTCTTTCTTTGGCCACGCAAAGAAAGAACAAGAACCTCATTGCAGACTGGCGCCAGTTTCCAGCCATTCGATGAAATGCCAGTAAAATCTAACCCGCATTATTCATAAATGCTGCCGCGCCCTTGCTTGTTTCTTTGTCCGCACCCCGCTCTGTCAGAATAGATTTCGCGGCCTCTAAATTGACCCTATAATTGATTGGGGCGAAAAGGAGAGGACGATAACCGGGATTGGTCATTCCTTGTAAAAATCCATTCCGAAGCTGAAGACATGCTCTGTCGGTAACGATAACCCGACAAATTGAATTGTTTGATATCTTCAGGTACATCGATACGGTTTTGAAGGATAAACCGACTCATCATACCGCGTGCCTTTTTTGCATGGATACCAATAACCTTATAAACATCATCTCTTTGTTCCCTGAAATGAACGGTAATCATACGGCCAGGCAGGGTTGAAGCGCGCACTACCCTGGCATATTCCACGGAAGCGAGGTTCATCAGTGTTTGCTCTCCACTACCGGACATCTCCCGACTGATCGCATCGGTGATTGCACTGCCCCAGAACGCGTACAAATCCCTGCCGCGTGCATTGGACAGGCGCGTCCCCATCTCCAGGCGATAGGCCTGTATTAAATCCAGTGGCCGCAATACGCCATACAATCCGGACAGTATCCGCAAGTGATCCTGTGCAAATTGCACATCCGAATCGGAAAGACTATCCGCATCCAGTGCGGCATACACATCGCCGTGAAAGGCGAACAACGCCTGTTTAGCGTTCTCCGGCGTAAACGGCGTTTGCCAATCTCGATAACGTCGTACATTCAGTTCGGAAAGTTTTGGACTAACCTTCATCAACCGGCCAATCTCTTCGGCAGACATCCCACACAGAATATCCATTAGCTCCTGAGAAGCATCCAGAAATACCGGCATAGTGAATGAAGACAGCGGCATCGGGGTGTCAAAATTCAGTTTTTTCGCCGGAGAAATTATCGTGAGCATTTTTTGCCTCTGAAAAACCCGGTCAGGAACCCTCCTCATGTGCAAAACTTTTGATGATGTAGCTGCCGGACTTTTCATCTAGTTCCAAGTTTAGAAGTTTGCGTGCCCGAGCCTCTTCCAGCAACTTTCCAAATGTTCGGAAACCGTGGAAGCCCTCATTAAATCCGGGTTTCCTGCGTTTGAGTGTCTGCTTGACCATCGAACCCCATATTTTTGCTTCATCACCCCGTTCCTTGAACAAATCTTCAATCGTTTCCATCATCAGATCGATCGCTTCCTGCTTTTTATCTTCCTCTCCAGCCTTCGTTCTTTTCGCTGCAATCGCCTTGCTTGCCGGTTTTTTAGCCCGGCGCGGCTTTTCCCGCTCACGAACAAGATCATCGTAGAAGATAAATTCATCACAGTTGGCAATCAGCAGATCCGAGGTTGAATTTTTCACCCCGACACCGATTACCACCTTATTGTTCTCCCGGAGCTTGCTGACCAGAGGAGAGAAATCGGAATCGCCACTGATGATAACAAATGTTTCCACATGCGATTTTGTATAACAGAGATCAAGCGCATCGACGACCATACGGATGTCCGCAGAATTTTTTCCGCTTATTCGCACATGCGGAATTTCGATCAGTTCAAAAGAGGCCTCATGCATTGCAGCCTTGAATTCCTTGTAACGATCCCAGTCGCAATAAGCCTTCTTAACAACGATATTGCCCTTTAACAAAAGACGCTCAAGCACCTTCTGCATATCAAATTTTGCATATTTTTCGTCACGTGCGCCAAGGGCAATATTCTCGAAATCACAGAACAAAGCCATCTTTTGTGTTGTTGTCTGTCCGGTCACGGCACCTCCATATATCAAAAAGAGGAGTGTAATGAATTCATGCAGGTCTGGAAAATAGCTATATGGTCACAAATTACTGGTTTTCAGAAAATAATTGCGTACACTGCCGACTGCTACATGTTGAAATTGATGAATTCAAGATAATCTCGAAGGTTTTTCCTCTGATTTTTTCCAGGTACTTCTGTCATGATCCACGTGTAAATATTATTAAATAATTGGAAATTGAGGTAATTTTTATGTCTACAGGTACAGTCAAGTGGTTTAACGAATCCAAGGGGTACGGCTTTATTGCTCAGGATGATGGTGGAGATGATGTATTCGTGCATTTCTCAGCGATCGAGGGTGCAGGCTTTAAAACCTTGGCAGAAGGTCAGAAGGTAACATTTGAAGTTGAGCAGGGTCAGAAAGGCCCTCAGGCGAGAAGCGTTACTGCAGACTGAACCACAGCCCGCAAAAGCACACTTGCTTTAAAAATCCCGCCAGGCGTATCCCGTCCGGCGGGATTTTTTTTGAATCCTGTCTAACTGAATGAGATCTAAGGTTTAATACCTTCCCCATCGTGACTGGCGCCGCATACGAAAATTAGGCAGAAACAGACCGAGCAAGATTCCGAGAAGAACCGCTCCCCCGCCAATCAAAAACCATGTCTGGGCAACGCCTGATTTGAGGTCACTTACCTCCTGACGTAGCAATTGAATATCATCTCCCGCTGTAGCCAGCTTACTCGTCAGAACTTTATTCTCCTCGGCTATGGCCACAGCATTTGAGGAAGCCAGGCGAATATCCTTCAATTCCTGTACACGCCTTTTGTTCTCGGTCAGGAGAAGAGCATGGCCCTTATCAAGCGCCCCCTTTTCCTTGTCGAGATCTCTCAATCTGGCATTCAGATTTCTATTTTCCTTTGCAAGTTTGGCCAGCTTTTTCTCTGCTGCTACCAATCGGCTCCTGGCAGCAGGCTTCTGCATCAGATAACGACTGAGCACCCATCCCTCGGCACCTCCTGATGTGCGGACATGTGTATATCCAGTCTCCTTGTTCCGTTCCAGAACCTCAACCTTCGACCCACTGGACAACATACGGACAATGGCATGACCGGTACTCTGACCCGTCCGCATGGGAAGTTTTAACTGATCTTCAATATACATCGGTTCAGCCTGAGCTATCGCAACAGCACTAAAAAATATTACAACCGCCAAGAGTTTACTCATAACCTCTCCCTGAATTTAGCTATCTACAAAGGATAAATCATGGTGGCATTGTAACCACATCAGGAAACCGGTCTAGCCCGCACTGCTAATGAACCGTGCAGACCGGGTTAAATTCGGCGTATCCTGCCGGATATTTACAGAGAGGACATCCATGCGCCATAAAATCCTAGTCAGAAAATCTTTGTATCAGGGGTTCTTCAAACTGGACACTTATACAGTCGAACATGACCGTTATGACGGATCCAGACAGAAGATCGAGCGTGAAAATTTTGAGCGTGGCGATGCTGTAGCCGTCCTGCTGCATGACCCGAAAAGGGATGAGGTACTGCTGATCGAACAGTTTCGCATCGGCCCGGCTATACGGCAGGATCAAGCCTGGTTAATCGAAATTGTAGCCGGCATGCTGCAACCTGGTGAAGACCCGATTGAATGCGCCCGACGCGAATGCCTCGAGGAGGCGGGTTATGAACCGGAATTGCTGAGGCCTCTCGGCAACTACTATGTTTCCCCCGGCGGCACTTCAGAACGACTCTTCCTGTTTATAAGCGAGGTGGATGCCAGTCAGCCTGTCGGCAAAGGCGGCGGACTGGACAGTGAGCACGAAGATATACGGGTGTTTTGGGTCAAACGGGAAGAGGCGCTGGCAATGGTTCAGGATGGCCGCATCAATTCCTCCGGTCCGATGCTGGCACTATTGCTGGCCTTCAGTAACACTGAAAAATCTATGTGAGAGACGAAATAATCTGCTGAGTGCCGGATGACAGCCTTTGGTTCTCTTCCAAATAAGGCATAAGAATCAACTCTGTTGAACGAGTATGGCTGGCAGCCAGTGCTTCCCGATGCCTATCCAACATGGCCTGACCCACATGATCCGCATCATTGATGATAATCCAGCGGGGCGGTCGTCCCATATGGTTCAATTTATCGAGCGTAAGCAGCGCATGGTTGATACCACCGAGACGGGCCCGAACAACGAGTATTACCTCACAATCCGGCATATCACCCAGCCAGTCGGAAACAAGATAATTCTCAGCCAATGGCACCATCAAACCGCCAACGCCTTCGATCAGGCTAATTGCATGACCGGTTGATTTCTTTTGACACCATGCAAGCAAGGCCTTCGGATCAAGGCTCTTGCCTTCTGCAGTAGCCGCTTGCGACGGTGCCAGAGCAGCATCAAAGCTGTAGAGGTTGATATTCGAAGCGTCGTCCTGCGACATGGCTTGCGCCTGCAACAGTGCAGAAACATCCGCGTTAACCACTGCCCCCTCATTGCCACTGGCAATCGGCTTCAGACCAATCACATCTTTCCCGGCTTCCCTCAGAGCGCAAAGCAATGATGCTGTTACATAGGTCTTGCCGGCACCGGTGTCCGTCGCCGTAACAAAGATTCTACGCACTGCGCTTTATTTCAATGGGAATGACTTCTCCCTCCGGTCTGAAAGGCGCCTTTGCATACCATGCCTGGGCATACAACACTTCAAAACTGGCACGGATGCGACCATCTTCCATGCGGTGTGATTTGCCATAAATATTATCAAGCGCGTTCAGTAATGCTCGGCCATACAACCCGCCCGGACGATTGTTGATGGCTGAAGATGATGCGCCCAACCCCTTTAACTCTCGCACCAGAGCAAGCACATCCGGATAGCTCAGAGTAAACAAATCAGTGTCTGTTACCGGCAATTCCACTGGCAATTCCATAAGACTATTGCCCAGTGAAGTCACATCAGGAAAAGGCAACACCAGCCCGGCCCGCTCCGGAGCAATTTCTGCCAGCGACTGTCTGAGTTCAGCCAGTGTTCGCCTGCCAAAAGTAGAAAAAAGAATCAGGCCACCGGGAGCAAGAATACGTCGCATTTCGCTTAGCATGGCCCCGGGATCCACCACCCACTGCAGGGTCAGATTGGAGCATACCAGATCAATACTTTCATCCCTGAAAGGAAGATATACGGCATCACCCTGCACAAAGCCTTTTTTTGGCCCGAAGGACAATGTTCTTTTTGAGGACGCACGAGTCTTTTTTAGCATCTCTCCGGCAATATCAAGTCCGTAAATACTGGCACGCCTGAAACGTTTTCTCAGTTTCAGCATCAAATAGCCTGTGCCACAGCCGATATCCAGAACACGCCTCGGCTTGAATCTGGTAAACTCCATATGATTCAGGAGCCTGTCCGCTACCTCGCGTTGCAATACTGCGTGCGTGTCATATGTTGCCGCCGCCCTTGAAAAGGCCCGTATTAATAACTTTCGATGGATATGCGCTGTCTGCACCAATCCTCCAGTGTTTGATTAAAACGCTCTGCCTGCGTTAAAAAAGGAGCGTGACCACAAGCGGGAAACACGACGAGCTTTGCATCCGGAATACATTTCTCCATGATATTCCCTGCCCCCAAAGGCACCACCGCATCATTTTCACCATGAATGAGCAGGCACGGAACCTTTAGTTGCTGTATATCTTTCCTCAAGTCCAGATTTGAAAGCAAATCCAGACCTTTTTCCAGCGCATCCTGCCCGGCTGGGCTCTTGCGATCCACTGCCCTGCGAACCAGTTGATTGTATTCGGGCCTGGAAATGGGATCACCATGAAACATAAGAGAAAAATACTTGCTCATAGCCCTGGCCGAGGCTTTCTCAACCCCTCGTTCAAAATCAGAAAACTTATCATCTGCGCAACCATGAGGCCAGTCAGCACGCTGGCGAAAACATGGGGTGGCAGCAACAAGAACAAGCCCGACAACCTGCGTCATGCACTTAAGCGCTAACTGGATGGAAAGCATAGCCCCCAGTGACCAGCCAACAAGAACTATCGGCCCCTCAGGAAACTGCCGTTCCAGTAGCTCCAGCCATTGCTCTGCCGGGGCCTCCGCAGCATTGCCATGACCCGGTAAGTCGATAGTCAAAATATCGAATTCGGAAGTCAGGATGCCGGTCTGAAGAAACCATACTTTCGATGATTGTCCCCAGCCATGTAAGAACACCAGAGAAGGCTTTCTCACTGGATAATACTCTTCAGCGCCCTTAACAAGGCATCGATATGTCTCTCTTTATGCATCGCTGAAAGGGCAATACGCAACCTCGATGTTCCTTCCGGCACTGTTGGTGGTCGAATGGCCGGAACAAGAAAACCCGCCTCCCGTAGCAATGCTGCTGCCAGCATGGCGGCCTGATTTTCTCCCAGAACCATGGGATGAATGGCTGTGTGTGAAGGAGTCAGGGAAATACCCAAGGATTCAGCAGTGCGCAGAAAATACTTTATATTGGATCTCAAGCTGTGCAGAAGATCAGAATTGCGACACAATCGGATAGCAACAGTTGCTGCCCCCGCCGCGCAGGGTGGCAAGGCTGTAGAGTAAGTCAGGGTACGCAGCCTTTGTTTCAGCCCCTCTATTATTTCACTGCTGCCAAGGATAAATGCCCCGTAACTTCCCAAGGCCTTCCCCAGTGTGCCAACCTCAATGACTCTCTGATGACCGGAAATACCCTGTTCCGCCAGCAAACCCCTGCCTTCAGAACCCAACACTCCCGTGCCATGGGCATCATCAACAAGCAGCAAGGCATCATGTTTAGCGGCCAGGTCAAGAAGATCGCGGACAGGGGCACAATCCCCATCCATGCTGAACACACCGTCTGTTATAATCAGATTTCGCTCATTTCCACTCCTTTGCATCATCTGCGAAAGCTGCTCTACATCCCTGTGCGCATAGCGGTAAACACGGGCACGACTGAGGCGGGAACCATCGACGAGGGAGGCATGATTCAATCGGTCACAGAAGATTATTCCATGCCGGTCAGTGAGCGCATCGAGAAGACCCACATTGGCCAAATAGCCTGAGCCTGCGACCAGGGCCGCCTCATATCCCTTCCATGCAGCAAGTTCAGCCTCCAGCTTGTGTAACTCCGGGGCATCACCGGAAATAAACCTTGAGGCGCCGCTACCAAAGCCCTGCTTTTCGATCACGTCTGTGGCTGCACATTTTACCCCGGCATGCGTAGCCAGACCCAGATAATCATTTGAGGCGAAATTGATCAATGTTTTCCCTTCAAATTCGATCCGGATATCTCCACTCCTGCGACACTCGGGAAAGCGGCGTATACGATCTTCCGGCATCAGATCAAACCAGTTGCGACTGTCAGGCATGCAGGGCATGCTGAAAGGCATGTCAGGTCTGTCAACAAATTGGGTCAAGCGTGGTATGCAGCTTCTGTTTCCACCTTCCTGTGTGTTTTGCCAGGAGGGCATTCCGAAAGGACAATCATGTTGCGATAACTGTGCCAGGAATATTCATCTAACCTCTCCATATACCTGTCACCGCTGTGGACTCCCCCTTCCCGACGAACTTGCGCCTGGGCCTTGTGGTCACTGTCTCACAAAACCACCTCCACAAGAGGAAACTATTTCACTATACGCCTACCACGGCCCGGCACGGGAAGCTGTTCTTGCCTGGAAGCTTGAAGGGAGAGAATCCGGTCTTCTGTGGCTTCTGGATACAGCTCGCCCCCGACTGAAGGAATTGATCAAGGCCGGGGATATGTTATTGCCCGTGCCTATGCCACTTAAGCGCATGCGAAAAAAAGGTCAGCACCATGCAGCTGACCTCTGTCATCGTATCGCTCGCATGACGGAAAGCCGCTGGTCGTGGCGTATTCTCAGGAGGCGCGGGGAGCAATCCCGCCAGTCATCCCTTAGCGGCACAGCCCGCTGGCGCAATTTACGCAAAGCCTTCGCTGTTGATATGGAAGAATGGGGAAAATTACCCACCCCGGAACGTATCTGGATTGTGGATGATATCCACACGACTGGAGCTACTTTACACTTTGCCTCCCGCACCCTGAAATCTCTGAAACGACCGGTGTATGCCCTTTCTCTGGCCCGCGTCGCACATAGACGCTAGCTTTTTGGCATGCCAATAATTGAAATCTACACAGGCCCCTATTGCGCCTACTGCATGCGTGCCAAATCCCTGCTAAAGAGAAAAGGGCTAAACTTTACCGAATATAATATCCACACTGAACAGGCCCGACGTACTGAAATGCTTGAACGCTCAGGCGGGGCACGCACGATTCCGCAAATTTTTATCAATAATCGCCACATTGGCGGCTCTGATGAGCTTCATGCCATGGAAAGATCGGGTGAACTGGAGTCTGTCATCAGAATTCGGAATAACAGTTTAGCTTAGCCCGCATGATTCATGCAGGTTAGGATGCTGGCTCGCTCTGCAATAACTGTGTAATCCTGACCCAGGCCGGGTAGCTCAACCCTTCCGGCCTCTCTATTGGATCAATCTTAAGTTGTTTCCACTGCTCCGGACTGATCAAACCGCGAAAGTTGTTGGCAATGGTCTTGCGCCTGTGAGCAAATCCATGTCGGACAGTTTTTTGCAGATCCTTATAGGAACATGCCGGATTCTCTCCGTGAGGTTGGAACAGGAGCACTGAGGAATGCACCTTGGGAGGCGGAGAGAATGCACCCGGTGTCAGGGTAAGAAGACGGGATACCCGATAGTAGTGGCAAGTCAGCACACTCAGACCTCCGTAGACTTTACTGCCAGGACTTGCAAGTAAACGCTCGGCCACCTCCCGCTGGTACATCAGAACCATGCCCCGGAAGGGTTTCAGCCCTAAAAGCTTCGCTGTCAAAGGGCCACTGATGTTGTAGGGAAGATTGCCGATAACCCACTCAGGGCTATATTCACTTACGATTTCTTCCAACGCCTTCAAAATATCAGCGTGTACCAACGTCAGACGCGGCTCGGCATTTGCCTGTTGCAGCCAACAGGAGGCGAATTGATCGTCCTTCTCTATCAGAACAAGTTCATTACATCGCGGTAACAGGATATCAGTCAAGGCACCGGGCCCTGGGCCAATCTCCATAAGGCGAACCTGCTCGGGAATGGCGGCTACAATGCGCCTGATAGCCGCAACATCTTTGAGAAAATGTTGGCCCAGTGCTTTCTTTGGCGGAATATTTTTAATGCGATTCATGCCGGGCAAGCCTAGCATATTCGATATCTTAGCCGGAACGCGAATCCTTGGCTTGCTTTAGCAGAGGTTTTTTCTACAATTCGCGCCCCGTTTTGTATTTCCCTTGGAGGGTTCCGTGGAACGAAAAAACTTTCGTCGCAAGTTATTAGCTGGAAACTGGAAAATGAATGGTCTTCTGACCGAGGCCAGACAATTTATTATTGAGCTGGAAGAAAATCCGGCGCCGGAACATGTTGAAATCGCATTGATGCCCCCTTACACACTTTTGCATCCCCTGCACGATACCCTGGAAGAAAAAGGTGTTCGCCTGGGAGCGCAAAATGTTTATTTTGAGGCTAAGGGTGCCTTTACCGGTTCGATCAGCGCCCTCATGCTCCGGGATGCGGGTTGCCATTATGTCATCCTCGGCCATTCCGAACGCCGTAACATCATGGGCGAGACCGATAAGGTTGAAAAAGCCAAACTTGCTGCCGCCTGGTCTGCCGGACTGGAACCTATCCTCTGCATCGGCGAAAGCCTGGAACAACGTCAGGAGAATGAGACCAACCGGCACCTCCACCGTCAGTTACAGGTATTAAAAAATACGCCCGAGGACGCGCCACTTACTGTGGCCTATGAACCGATCTGGGCGATCGGTACCGGCTTGACACCAACCGCGGAGCAAATCGAAGAAACCCATGCCTACATACATGAGGTGTTAGGGGAATTGGGTATTGATTGCCGTGTGCTTTATGGTGGCAGCGCCAATCAGGACAATGCGAAGGAAATACTTTCGTGCCCGGGCGTTGAAGGTTTGCTTATCGGTGGGGCCAGCCTGAAAGCCAAATCATTTTCCAGCATGATCGCAACAGCAGCAGAAGTTGCATAGGAGCGCACAGTGACAGTTTTGTTTGTAACTCTTCATATTATTCTCGGACTCAGCCTCATTGGTGTGATTCTTATCCAGAAAGGACAAGGTGCGGATATGGGAGTGTCTTTTGGCGGCGGCGGTGCCCAAACATTATTCGGCAGCCGCGGTTCCGGATCTTTCCTGGGAAAGCTTACCGGAGGGCTGGCTGCAGCGTTTATGATCACATCTTTGTCGCTGGCACTATTTTCACAAAAAAATACTGGCTCAATTGTTGAGAGTGCGACACAGTCAGCCATTCCTGCTCATCAGGAATCTACACCCCCATCAGGCGACGTTGCCTTCGATCCATCAAAGCTGAAGCAGGAATCAGTAGACCCTGAACTGCCGCCAGCACAATAAATTAATCATGCCGGAGTGGCGAAATTGGTAGACGCGCCACCTTGAGGGGGTGGTGGGGGAAACCCCGTGCTGGTTCAAATCCAGTCTCCGGTACCATTAGAACGTTTTATAACGTCCCAGAAGAGCCCGTAAGCCTAGTGTTTACGGGCTTTTTTCTTGCTCTTATATCCAGCGGTGATCTATACTGTCCGCATAAATACCGTCAATTTGACGGTATTTATCAATGTGACTCCGGATTTATCAAAAAAGTACCGTCAAAAGGCGAGTGCACTATGGCGTTATTAGATGCGAAAGTAAAAGCAGCAAAAGTTCCCGAAGGAAAAAACGGTTCAAGCTCGCTGATGGTGGTGGCCTTTACCTTCTGATAAAGCCGTCCGGTAAATACTGGCGGCTGGTTTACCGGTTTGCCGGGAAACGCAAGACAATAGCAATGGGAATTTATCCATTAGTCACTTTGAAAGAGACTCGTAATAAACGAGAAGAAGCGAGAAGAAGAAAAAAACTGTTTGAGCGGAACATAGACCCAGAACAAGCAGGCAGAGTGAAGCGAAAGGCTGTTGCAGAGTCTCAGTCCGCCACTTTTGAAGGAGTGGCACGGGAATGGCTGGAGATACAATCTACCCGGTGGGTGGAAACCACAGCCGTTAATAAAAAAGCCAAACTGTACAGGCACATCCTGCCACGGCTTGGCTCGCTCTCCATCGCCGATATGTCAGCCCCTGATGTGCTGTCAGTAATTCGCAGGGTGCTTTGACGCCCTTTGTAAACACCCACAGAGCCACGATTATTGAACCAAAAAAGGTTGGCGAGTTAATGTGGGCCATCCAGGGGTTTGAAGGAACTCTCGTGGTTCAATGCGCCTTATAGATCACCCCTATGTGTTTGTGCGCCCCGGCGAACTGGGGAGCTCAGGAGTGGTTGGATTATTTGGATGGCAAGACCAAAAAAGGCCCAGAAAAAATAAAAGATTTCTCAGTCCAAACACAAAACATTCCCAGCATTAAATTCGTTACTAATCTGTTGGGGACATGCAACTCAATTAAGGCCGTTCTAGATTCAGATGAGAAATATCTTCCGAAGAGAAACAGGATTGCACATAAAGCGGAAGAATTTAAGTCTGAGAAGGTTTACAGAAATTGCCGCGGAGCAATAGACAAGGCCATTAAACAGCTTGTCACAAAGCTGAGCCAGAAAATCAATGCGATAAAATAAGAATTTTGGTCTGCCATTGGATTTAGCTTATATGACCCGAGCCGCCTTCTTCCAAGTAAC
>CAYLYU010000047.1:0-5020 GCA_964387725.1 uncultured Zetaproteobacteria bacterium
GAAAATAACCTGCCGGACGGATCAGTTCGGCCAGCTCTTCCTCGGGTATGGTCATCATCAGTTCGGGTTCAAGTGCATGGCCGTCGGCAAGGTTTGCAATGGCGAGTTCAACATTTCGCCATGCCGTGTTCTGGGTGAGTACCGCGCCGACCAATGACCTCGAAAGGTATTTCGGCTGGCCACCAGTGCTGTGGCCCATAGGCGTTCAATAACAGATTATAGATATGCCTAAGATTTAATCCGTCGCTATTCATGTTATAATACAAATAGATACATCGAATATAAAATGCGTTACTTTAAGTAATGTTTGAGCCGCATTAATTCCGTTTCTCTTAATTTACGTGATTTTCCGGAGGTAAGATCACCCAGTTTGACCGGCCCGAAACGAACGCGAATCAGGCGACGAACCAGGTGTCCGTGTGCATCAAAGGTTCGGCGAACTTCACGCCAGCGGCCTCTTCGTAAGCTGATCGTTAGCCATGTATGTCCGGATGTTTCCGAGTCAACGATCACTTCCCAGGGTTCGCTAAGTTCTCCTTTGCCAATGTCGACTCCGCCTTCTCTCAGCGTCCCCAAAGACTCCAGGCTTACGTTTCCGGTCAAACGCACACGGTAAGTCCGTGGCAGAAGAGAGCCCGGACGGGTCAGAGCTCTGGCCAAATTTCCATCGCTTGTGAGCAGCAGAAGCCCCTCACTATCCATATCGAGACGGCCTACGGACTGTACATTTGGAGCCACGTTCAGACGCTCATAAATCAGCGGGCGTCCCTTCGCGTCCTTGCGGCTGCAAAGCAAACCACGGGGCTTGTTATAGGCGATGTAAGTTGATTTTGTGAGGGGTTCAACTTCCTTGCCATCTACTTCTACTTTATCTCCGGGCTTGATGCTGATACCCGGTGTCTCCACAGTATTGCCATTAACCTTGACGCGTCCGGCCAGAACCCAGCGGTCTGCTTCGCGACGCGAACACAGGCCACAGGTGGCCAGATATCGATTGATACGTTCGCCGCTGTTTGCAGCAGGCTCAGGTTTGGTTTTCGGCTGCTTGCGAGACATCGGTTTCCTGTTCCGCCTCATGCTCAGTATTTTCCTCGACGGTCTGGCGGATATCATCTTCGTCTATAAGTTGACTGGAATCGGGGAGATCCTGTAATGAATTCAGGCCAAAGTCGATCAGGAATTTTTTCCCCGTGCCATAAAGGTGTGGACGACCCGGAACTTCCTTACGGCCCAGAACCCGAACCCAGCCCCGCTCCTGCAATGTCAGTAGCATGGTGCTGGATATTTTCACTCCGCGTAAATCTTCAACCTCGGCCCGGGTTGTTGGTTGCCGATAGGCGATGATGGATAGCGTTTCAAGCATGGATCTTGATAGCCTGACCGGTCGCATGCTCCAAAGCTGCCTGACAAGCTCACCGTATTCGGGAGCAGTTCGGAACTGCCAGCCTCCATCAATATTTTCAATTCTAATGCCGCGTTCATGGTAATGCAGCTGAAGTTCACTCAAGGCCATTTTGACTTCTCTGCTATCGATATCAGGCAAAAAGCCCCGAAGCTTGCCTTCGGTCAGAGGCTCATCGCTTGCGAGTAGCAAGGCTTCAATTTGATAAAGAACGTTCATGCTAACCCGCCGAATTTTTCGGAAGAAGGTTGATGCTGCCGTAACATTTACTTTGAACCAGTGTAAGCAACTGTTCCCGCCATAATTCGAGAACAGCCAGAAACGTGGTAACCAGAGATTCCCGACCGGGCAGTTCCAACATCAAATCCTCAAAACACATGCCTCCACGACCCAGTCGCTCCAGAACCATACTCATCTGTTCACGCACACTCATGGTATCCATAAATACACGATGTTCGATCTTGCCACCGACCCGTTTGAGCACATTCCGGAAGGCGACCAGCAGGGCGTCAAGATCTGCCTCGGGCGGTGCCCTTTCAACCATATCCGATTCGGGAAATGATGCGCGGGTGAAAACATTACGACCGATTCTGGGCAGGTCTCCGATCTCCTCAGCCAGCAGGCGATACTGTTCATAGGCGAGCAACTGAGCTACCAGTTCAGCGCGTGGGTCAATTTCCTCTCCCTGCTCATCCAGTTCAGGTCGTGGTAGCAGCAGCTTGCTTTTTAACTGCATCAGGGTGCTGGCCATGACCAGATAGTCGCCGGCAATATCCAGATCTAGATCGCTTTGTTCCTCAAGTACCTTCAGGTACTGGCCTGTCAATTGAGCAATGGGGATGTCGAAGATCTCCATTTCCTGGCTGCGAATCATATGCAGGAGCACATCCAGAGGGCCCTCGAAGGCATCCAGCTGTACCGGCGGCAACTGGATGTTGCCGGCAGATTCTGCCAATGCTGGCGCAGAGGTGAGCAGGGCAGGAGATTCAGGCATCAGTAAACATCATACCCGGTAGCCCATCTTTAGTGTACGCCGAACCTTTTCCATGGTTTTGGCTGCTTCCATTCTAGCCCGGGCATTTCCGGCACGAACGATATCACGCACATCATCCATATGTTTCAGGATATCAGCGCGTCGCTGGCGCATGGGCTCAAGCTCGGCCTCTATGTGATTGAGCAATACCTGTTTGCATTCCAGACAGCCGATGCCAGCACTTTTACATCCCGCCTGAACCCAGTTCTGTTCATCCTCGCTGGAGTAGATTTTATGGTATTCCCATACAGGACACTTTTCAGGCGTACCCGGATCATTGCGTTTGATGCGGGCCGGATCAGTTGGCATGGTACGCACCTTTTTTTCAGTCACCTTCCAGTCTTCTGCCAGTTCAATGGTGTTTTTGTAGGATTTGCTCATTTTGCGCCCGTCCAGTCCTGGCAACTTTCCTTCCGGCATGAGCAGTTCCCTGGGCTCCGGAAACAGGGGCTGATCCGGTTTACGGTAGAGGAAGTTGAAACGTCTGGCCACTTCCCGGGTTAATTCCACATGCGCTACCTGATCATCTCCGACTGGTACAAACTGGGCCTGATAAATAAGGATATCCGCTGCCTGTAAAAGTGGGTAGCCCAGAAAACCGTAGGTTCCCAGATCTTTTTCACGCAATTGCTCGATCTGATCCTTGTAGGTTGGAACGCGTTCCAGCCAGGGCAGGGGTGTTATAAAGGAAAACAGCAGGTGCAGTTCAGCGTGTTCCTGTACTTCCGACTGGATAAAGAGCGTTGCTTTGTTTGGATCAATGCCAGCCGCTAGCCAGTCCACCAGCATATCCCAGATTGTTTTTGAGACAATGCCCGGATCGGCATAATCAGTGGTCAGGGCATGCCAATCCGCAGCAAAAAAGAAACACTCATATTCTTCCTGCAATTTTAACCAGTTGGTTAACACGCCTCGATAATGGCCAAGATGCAGACAGCCAGTTGGACGCATGCCTGACAGGACACGCTTGAGCTTGGTCTTTTTTATATCAGGCATCAGATACTGCTCCCACTAACGCGCATGGATTTCTTCCACCCCATGATATGAAACATGATAACAGGGTGGAAGAATCATGCAGACGAGTAGTTTGTTTCATATTAAAGATTGCCAGAATGTTGGCATGCAAGGTGCCGATTGCAATATCTAAGGATAGCGACCCAAAAAGTACCCATATTTATGAATGTGTTAGTAACTTCCCGGTCTGCTTGCTACGATCTTCCTAAATTCGAGAGGGCTCTGGTTCGATTCATGTCCATTTCATGAACTTGTGGTTATGCTTGCGGCAAGTTTACGGTTAATTGTCGGAAGTCATCCATTGAAAGTGGAGTCTGGAGACCGCATGCTAGGATTAGTGAGGTGATATTTTAGTGAATGGAATTTGGAAAAACCTTTTGCTGTGGCTGGTAATCGGCCTGACCATGGTGAGCCTTTTTAATATGTTTAATCCTCCAGTTAAACAGGGTGAGACGATGTCTTACACCGCATTCATCGACAAAGTGGAACAGGGTGTGGTTGAAACAGCGACCATCAGCGATAAGGATATCTCCGGTCAGTACAGAAATATTGGCGGGGACTTGCGCAACTATCGAGCCATGGTTCCGGAAGATCCGAACCTTGTGCAGCGTTTGCTCGACCGGAAGGTCGAAGTCAACGTGAAAAAAGATGAAGAGATGCCAATCTTCCTGTCTATCCTGATCTCATGGTTTCCGATGTTGCTGTTGATTGCTGTGTGGATATTTTTCATGCGCCAAATGCAGTCAGGTGGTCGTGGGGCACTGTCTTTCGGAAAAAGCAAGGCCAAGCTGCTGACTGAGGATACCAACCGGGTTACATTTGATGATGTGGCTGGATGCGATGAAGCCAAGCAGGAAGTCACCGAAATCATCGATTTTCTGCGTGATTCATCCAAGTTTACACGTCTGGGCGGCAAAATTCCGAAAGGGGCTTTGCTTGTCGGGCCTCCGGGAACAGGTAAAACCTTGTTGGCACGTGCTATTGCTGGTGAAGCGGAAGTGCCGTTCTTTTCAATTTCCGGGTCGGATTTTGTAGAAATGTTTGTCGGTGTTAGTGCTTCACGTGTGCGTGATATGTTTGAACAGGCTAAGAAACATTCACCATGTATCGTTTTTGTTGACGAGATTGATGCCATGGGTCGGCATCGTGGTGCCGGTATTGGCGGTGGTAATGATGAGCGCGAGCAAACTCTGAACCAGTTATTGGTGGAAATGGATGGCTTTGAAGCCAACGAAGGTGTCATTCTGATTGCTGCAACCAACCGCCCTGATGTGTTGGACCCTGCCTTGCTCCGTCCCGGAAGATTTGATCGACGTATTACAGTACCACGTCCTGATCTGCGTGGACGGGAACAGATACTTAAGGTGCATATCCGCAACGTACCTCTGGCGAAGGATGTCAAGGTCACCGTCCTGGCCCGTGGCACACCCGGGTTTTCGGGAGCTGATCTGGCTAACCTGGCCAATGAGGCGGCATTGAATGCTGCCCGCTACGGGAAGGAAAAGGCCGACATGTCTGATTTTGAAACGGCCAAGGACAAGGTCATGATGGGTACCGAGCGTCGTTCCATG
>CAYLYU010000047.1:5120-6804 GCA_964387725.1 uncultured Zetaproteobacteria bacterium
TCCAACGATATTGAGCGAGCTACACAAATTGCCCGTAATATGGTCACTGTATGGGGTATGAGTGAAAGGCTTGGTCCGATGGTCTATGGAGAACGTGAGGAAGAGATCTTTGTTGGTCGAGAGATTACGCGCCACCAGAATGTGTCTGAGGCAATTGCCAGGCAGATAGATGCCGAGATACGCAAGCTGATTGATAGCAACTATACGCGTTCCAAAAAAATACTCACGGAACAGAATGACAAACTGCATCTTCTGGCCAAGGCCCTGATTGAGTACGAGACCCTGGATGGAGATGAGATTGACCTGATTCTGGCAGGTAAGAAACTTGAGAGATCAGATCATGAACAGAGCAGAAACCCGCCGCCAAATGATAAACCTTCAGCCTCGGCTCCAAGAACTGGCGCGAAGGTTGTTGGAACCAAAGAGGCGGGCCAGGGGGCTTGAGGACATCATCTCCGTGGCATCGCCCGGATACGGGTGATGCCTGGATTATGGGGGTGCTTAATTGCACCCCTGATTCGTTTTCGGACGGGGGTTTGTTTACTGATAAGAAACGGGCAGTTTCCCATGCTTTATCCTTGTCCGGGGCAGGCGCGGCCATTATTGATGTCGGGGGAGAGTCAACAAGACCTGGCTCGAAATCAATTCCGTTTGAAGTAGAGTTGCGTAGGGTTTTGTCAGTTATCGAAGCACTTGTTTCAGAGGGGATATATACTTCAGTGGACACATCTAAATCTGAAGTAATGCGCCGAGCCCTTGGGGCGGGTGCCAGAATGGTCAATGATGTGACTGCCTTGACCCGAGACAGCAACGCTATGGATGTTGTAGCCGAATCAGACTGTGATGTGTGCCTGATGCACATGCGGGGAACACCTGAACGGATGCAGGATGACCCTCATTATGGTGATGTTGTCGCTGAAATTGAATTTTTCTTCCAACAGCGCCTTGAAGCTTGTATTCAGGCCGGAATTTGCGAGTCCAGAATCATTCTTGATCCAGGCATTGGTTTTGGAAAAAACCTTCAGGATAATCTGTTGATCCTGGCCAGTCTTTCTCATTTCAAAAAGCTTGGTTTTCCTGTCCTTGCAGGCGTATCGAGGAAGTCCTTTCTGGCTGAGTTGACGGCTAGTCCGGTAGGCGACAGGGAGGTTGAAACAGCCGCCGCAGTTGCCGCCTGCGTGTTAGCTGAAGCTGATATTTTGCGAGTGCATGATGTTTCATGTCAGGCACGGGCCGTCAAGGTTGCCTCGGCAGTTCGCCAGGCACTGTCTAAACAGTCTAAAGTTTCGTAGCGTTCCGCCTCTATTATGTGGCACATCAGTTTACTTGACATTGTAGACATCACCCTGGTTGCGGTGGTGGTTTACTACATTCTCAAACTCATCCGTGGTACGCGCGCTGTACAGATGCTGCTCGGACTTGCCGTGGTCGTCCTTGTATATGTATTGGCACGGGTATTTGGCTTGCTCACTGTTGAATGGATGTTCGGCCATTTCTTTTCTGCGGTTATCATTATTTTGGTTGTGCTGTTTCAACACGAGATTCGACGCGGACTGATGCGCGTCGGCGTGAATCCGCTTGGCACAGGAATGGAGGCAACGGCAGGGCTGGTGGATAATCTGGTGGATTCGGGGTTTTCTCTGGTGCATCGTGGTTGGGGGGGGTTGATTGTTATTGAAAGGGA
>CAYLYU010000047.1:6904-13203 GCA_964387725.1 uncultured Zetaproteobacteria bacterium
ATTGTTGTCATTTCTGAAGAAGCAGGAACTGTTTGTCTGGCTGAGGATGGCGAGCTAAGTAAGCCGCTTGATCATCAGGAATTACGATTTCAGCTTCAAACAAGACTGATGCCAGCCCTATCCCGGACAGAGGAAAAAGAGCGTAGCTGATGAGCAAGATATGGAGCCTGTTCCGTTTAGATGTTACAAAACTTGTGGCATTGGCAATTGCTATCCTGCTTTGGGCTCTGGTACGGGGTCAGGGAATAGGTTCGTCGAACATTGATGTGCCGTTGCAGGTTCAGGGGTTGCCCGCTGATTTGATGATTATCAATGACTTACCAAATAGTGTGCAGGTAACTGTAAGTGGTCCTCAGACAAGACTTTCCGAGTTGAATGCCCGGGAAGTTCATGCTCCATTAAACGCTGCAGGAATATCCGGACCAGGCGTGGAAGAAAAGGCCCTGAATATTGATAACATCAAGTTACCTGCAGGTCTGAAGGTGGATCGTGTTCAACCTGACCGGGTTGTTTTGCAAATTGATAGACTTATTGAACGCGAGATCAATATTGAACCGAAAGTGGCAGCACCTTCCGGTTGGTTTGTGAGGGATATTAAGGTTGTTCCGTCAAGTGCCTTGCTCAAAGGCCCGGAGGTGTGGCTTGATGCACTTGGCAGTGTCAAGACTTCGTTGATTCGACCCGATGCCAAACCGGGCTCTTTTGAGAAAAGTGTTGGAGTAGAAAGTCCGGCAGGCAAAGCGATTCGACTTGTTAACCCCGATGCTAAATTTAAGGTACGTGGAAGTCTTAACGCTGATATAGTTTTTGATGATTCTTCAAACGTTGATGCTGACACCTCAATCGCTATCCCTGCTGATGAAAATCAGTCCACTGGAGTTGAATTGCAATGAGACATTATTTTGGCACTGATGGGATCCGGGGAACAGTGAATCAGGAGCCAATGACAGCTGAGTTCTTCCTCAGGCTGGGCCGGGCAGCCGGCCATGTTTTGACCCGACATCTTGCTCATACGCCGCATATTCTTATCGGGAAAGACACGAGGGTTTCCGGTTACATGCTAGAATCAGCTCTTTGTGCCGGTTTGACAGCTCAGGGAATGAATGTTTTGCTTGTTGGCCCTGTGCCGACACCTGCAGTTGCTTATTTGACACGTTCGTTAAGGGCGGATGCAGGAGTTGTGCTTTCAGCCTCTCACAATCCTGCTGGTGATAATGGTGTTAAGTTTTTTGGATCGGATGGTTTTAAGCTTTCTGATCAGCTGGAACATGAAATTGAGGGTCTTTTTGAGCAGCTTCCTGATTTGCCATCAGCCAGTAAGGTTGGCAAGGCTTTCAGGGTTGATGATGCCCGCGGGCGTTACATTGAATTTCTAAAGTCTACTTTACCCAAAGGCATGCGCCTTGATGGATTAAAGGTTGTCGTCGATTGCGCTAATGGAGCTGCCTATGATGTGGCACCACAGGTTTTTGAAGAGTTAGGCTGCGAGGTTATTTCTTTATGTTGTCAGCCGGATGGCTACAATATAAATATTGATTGTGGATCAATGCACCCTGAAACCATGTGTAAAACCGTTGTGAAGTATGGAGCCGATGTCGGCTTTGCACTGGATGGCGATGCTGACCGTCTGATTGCCTGTGATCATCTCGGACATCTTGTAGACGGAGATCGTGTCATCGCCATTCTGACCCGGCATATGTTGCAGCATGGCACACTCAGGAAAGGTGCGGTTGTTACCACACTTATGAGTAATATGGGTCTGGAGCGTTATCTAAAACAACTTGGACTGGAAATGCACCGCGCTCAGGTTGGGGATCGCTATGTTCTGGATACAATGCGGCAAACCGGATGTAATCTGGGGGGAGAGCAGTCTGGTCATATCATCCTTCTGGATGCAAACACCACTGGGGATGGCCTTCTGAGCGCGCTGAGCCTGCTTACTGCGATGTGTGATCAGGACCGTCCCTTAAATGAGCTTGCGCCTGATCTGGAATTGTTTCCTCAGAAACTATGGAATATAAGGTTGCCCAAAGGGATGGGTTTGCTTGGCCGGGCGGATGCACAACTGGCGGTCCGGGAGACGGAGGCAAGTCTTGCAGGTGACGGCAGGCTTAGTGTTCGTATGTCTGGTACGGAGCCGATTCTCAGGGTTATGGTAGAGGCAAAGAATAAGAAGGCCATGCTGGCCGCAGGTCAGGGTCTGGTGGACAGGTTTGAAGAGATGATGACCTCCATTGGATAATCAAAAGGCAAAACAAGTCCCCCTTGATTTTTTGGATGCGCTGAACCTTCAGGGAGATGCTCCCGATCCCTGTGTTATAGTTGTTTTCGGCGCATCGGGTGATTTGACCAAGCGACTACTTGTTCCCTCCCTCTTTAATCTTTATTGCGACCACTTGTTGCCAGATTCCTTTGTCATTCTCGGTATGGCTATGGACGATTTCAATTCGGAGTCTTTTCGTGCCAGAATGAGTGCTGATGTACGCAACTATTCCCGCCGGGAGCAGTTTGATGACAAGGCCTGGGCTGACTTTTGCGACAGAATCCATTATCTGAAGGGCCGCTTTGATGATAAGGATGCTTTTGAACAGCTGAAATCTATCCTTAAGACGCTTGATGACCAGTGCGATACCGGTGGTAATATTCTGTTTTACATGGCTACACCGCCCGCTGTATTTGGCCTGATTTCGACAGGTCTTAAAACAGCAGGACTAAACGAGGAAAAGTGTGGCTGGCGGCGCATCATTGTTGAAAAACCGTTTGGTACAAGTCTTGAGTCTGCGCAGGATCTGAACCGGGAAATCCTGTCCTGCTGGAAAGAAAGTCAGGTCTATCGCATCGACCATTATCTAGGCAAGGAAACAGTTCAGAATCTGCTTGCGTTTCGTTTTGCCAACGGCATGTTTGAACCACTGTGGAATCGCACCCACATTGATCATATCCAGGTTACGGCTACTGAAATGGTCGGGGTGGAATGGCGCGGTGGTTATTACGACCAGTCCGGCGTGATTCGGGACATGATTCAGAATCACCTGTTCCAGATGATGGCTTATCTGTGCATGGAACCGCCTGTTTCTTTTGAGCCTGAAGCTATTCGCAATGAGAAGCATAAGCTGCTTAGTGCAGTGCGAATCATGAAACAGGGTGATGTGCAAGAAAATGCGGTACGCGGTCAGTATGCCGATGGCCTGAAGCGGGATGGGTCGCCGGCCAGGGCATATCGGCAGGAACATATGGTAAATCCGGATTCCAATACCGAAACCTATGCAGCAATAAAGCTGCGAATTGATAACTGGCGTTGGCACGGGGTACCGGTTTTCCTGCGTTCCGGGAAAGGTTTGAAAACGAAGTCCACCGAGATTGTTGTGCAGTTCCGTCGCGCCCCGGAGTTTACTTTTCGCGGGACTCCCGCAGTCGATCAGTTGGAAGCCAACCAGCTTATTTTTCACATCCAGCCCAATGAAGGTATCGAACTACGTTTCCTGGCCAAAAGACCGGGAACCTCAATGCATATGCGTAAGGTGATGATGCATTTCGAGTATGATGAGGCCTTTGAAAATCAACCGGGAACAGGATATGAAACCATGTTACACGATTGCATGCATGGTGATGCTTCTCTGTTTTCCCGTTCTGATTTGGTCGAGACATCCTGGTCGATTGTGCAGCCGATCATGGATGTCTGGGGTTCAAGGAAGGCAGATGACTTTCCAAATTATCCGTTCGGATCGTGGGGACCGAAGGCAGCGTTTGATTTGCTGTCACCTGGACACAGACGCTGGCTGGCCCGCTCGCCGCAACAGGCACTGGAGCGTGTGCCGATGTTTGAGGGCAGTGGGCAGACCATGCTAAATGCCTTCGCCATGATGCTTAAACCAAAAGTATATGATGCCGGAGATGAGATTGTGCGTTACGGAACTTCTGGTGGGGAGTTGTTCATTCTTGAGCAGGGCAAGGCCGAAGTAATAGACCGCAATGGTCGGCTGAAAACCGAGTTTGGTGACGGGCAGGTGTTCGGGGAGTTGAGTCTGTTGTTGACTGACAAAAGGCAGGCAACGGTACGAGCGCTAACCTATTGCGCCGTGTACACGCTGGATAAACGTGATTTTTGCAAGGTCTTGATGGACAGGCCTCAGTTTGCCGAGCGCATGATGAAAGTGGCGCGCGAACGCTATAATGTGATTGTCGAAGCCAGTGAATTGATGACCGGTGATTCAGGTGTAAAGGCCTGATTTATTTTGTAAAATAAAACATGGAGGGAAGAATGAAACTGGCAATGATTGGATTGGGTCGCATGGGCGGCAATATGGTAAAACGACTGGCCGGAGGAGGACACAATGTGGTGGCCTACGATGTTGATGATGCTCCTGGTATTGCGCTGGCAGCGGAATTTCACTCGGTCAGTGCAGCGTCGGATTTGCAGGATGTTCTGGCGCAACTTCCATGCCCGCGTGTAATCTGGGTGATGGTACCGCACCAGTTTGTTGATACGACCATAACCGCTTTGCAGGAAGCCGGTATTGAAAAAGGTGATTTGATTATCGACGGTGGCAATTCGAGCTATAAGGAAGGGCAACGTCGGGGGGAAGAACTGGCAGAAAAGGGGGTGCTGTTTGCCGACTGTGGTACATCCGGCGGCGTATGGGGTTTGCAGAATGGCTATTCTCTGATGATTGGTGGCGCAGATGAGGCCATTGAGCTGATTGCGCCGGCGTTAACTACATTGGCATCGAATGAAGGCAAAGGTTGGGGTCATGTCGGCCCGGTGGGTGCCGGCCATTTTGTAAAAATGGTTCATAACGGTATCGAGTACGGCATGATGCAGGCCTTTGCTGAAGGCTTTGAGCTGATGAATGCAAAAGAAGAATTTAATCTGGATATGCATCAAATATCCCGCATCTGGCAGCATGGATCAGTGGTCAGTTCATGGCTGCTGGATCTGATCGGTGATGCGCTGGAGCAGGATGCGAATTTGTCATCCTTGTCCGATTGGATGGATGATTCCGGTGAAGGTCGCTGGACTGTGAATGAATCGATCGATCTGGGTATTCCAACGCCAGTACTGACACTGGCGCTGCAAATGCGATTCCGCAGTCGTGAATCAGACGCCTTTGCCGGCAAAATAGTGAATGCCATGCGTGCCGGTTTCGGCGGCCATGCTATTCGCTCCACTGATGCCGACTGACAGATGCGTGAGCAGGTGTTTGCTAATTCCGGGTCGCTGGCGCTTGGGGCGGCAGAGCGTGTTGCCAGGCTTTGCTGTGATGCAGTGGATGCCAGAGGAGTCTGCCACCTTGTTCTGGCAGGTGGAGGCACACCGAAGCGTTGTTACCAGCTGCTTCGGGAGATGAACCTGCCATGGCAAGCTTTGCATATATGGTTCGGTGATGAGCGCTGCCTGCCACCTGGAAGCCCGGAGCGTAACGATTGCATGGCTGACGCTGCACTTTTAAGCCATGTTCCGGTGCCGGCCGATCAGATCCATCGCATTCCCGCCGAGTTGGGGCCTGAGTCGGCGGCAGAAATTTATACAGCCTTACTGGCTGATATGCCGGTTATGGATGTCGTACTGCTTGGTATGGGTGAAGACGGGCACACAGCCAGCCTTTTTCCCGGTAATCCTGCTTTGCAGGATATGCGTCCGGCTATTCCTGTTTACAAATCTCCAAAGCCTCCTTCCGAGCGTGTCAGTATGGGATATACGATACTCAATGCCGCCCGACATCGTTTGATTCTGGTAGCAGGCAGAGGAAAATCGGATGCACTATCCTGCATTCGAATGGGAGAGAGATTGCCCGTGGCTGCTGTGGCAGAGAGCGAATGGTTGATGGATATTGAGGCAAGTGGAGAGATTTGAGATGTGCATGATACTAACCTGCACCGCTCCCAAAGCTCCATCATCAATCAGGCAGGGAGTTTCTCGAACATCAGCAGCAAGAACAACAACGCTGGCAAGAGATACATGAGGTCCGACAAGTCTTTTCCGGCGATATAGTCCATGCATGGCTGGAAAGACGGGGCACTGACAATGAATTTCCCGCTCCTTGAATCGGAAGCATGCCTCAAATCATTTACACCCGGGAAACTATAGAAGATTTACAACGCCTTCGTGACTTTATCGCTGATAAAAGTCCTATGTCGACTCCGAAATATGCGGTATTGCAAACTGTAGGATTCATCAAAGGGAAGCGCAATTCATATTGCGCGAAGTTACGCAGGCCGAAAGAAGAATTTCGTTGGGCAGCACTTTTGGGCAAGAGGTTACTTTGTATCAACGGTGGGCCGAGATGAAGAGGTCATTC
>CAYLYU010000048.1:0-12614 GCA_964387725.1 uncultured Zetaproteobacteria bacterium
CAAATCTCCAAGATCAATTTCAAATTCTCTGGCTACTAATGCCAGCAAGTCATCCTGTGATATTTTTGCTGCCACCTCATCCGTCTGCGCCATCGCCTGCTGTAAAAAATGATCTTCACCCAAAATCCGCGAGTCATCGCCACCCTGATGAAGCTCCGGACGGAATTTTTCATCTGTAGCATGTTAATGACGAAGCTTTCCCCCTTTTCATTTTTGGCTTAAATACGCATCATCCGCCTTCAGGAATTTGAAGGTACTCCAAGGGGAAGCAGCAAGTGTCCGAGCGTTACGAAGCACAGGCAATTGAAATAAAATGGCAGAAAATCTGGGAAGAGGCAGGTGTCGATGCGGCTGTTGATCTCCCGGATGATCAGCGTGAAAAATATTATTGCCTTGTGATGTTTCCCTATCCCTCCGGGCAATTGCACATGGGCCATGTGCGTAATTATTGTCTTGGGGATACGGTTGCCCGATTCAAGCGCATGAGTGGCTTCAATGTATTGCATCCTATGGGTTGGGATGCCTTTGGCCTGCCCGCAGAAAATGCAGCTATTGAGCGAAATATTCCTCCAGCTAAATGGACTCGCGGCAATATCGACATGATGCGCATACAGCTGAAACGCCTGGGTTTCTCCTATGACTGGTCGAGGGAGTTTGCGACCTGTGATCCGGAATATTATCGCTGGGAACAGTGGCTTTTTATCAAGCTGTTACAAAAAGGGCTGGCTTATCGAGCTGATGCCGAGGTCAACTGGTGTGGCGATTGCCATACCGTGCTTGCCAATGAACAGGTTGTGGACGGTTGCTGCTGGCGTTGTGAGCGGCCGGTAATTCGAAAGAATCTGTCGCAATGGTTTCTACGCATTACTGACTATGCTGATGAGCTGCTGGCCGATCTGAATCAGTTACAGGGTTGGCCGGAACGGGTGAAAGATATGCAGCGCAACTGGATCGGACGATCTGCCGGCGCTGAAGTATCGTTCAAAATCAAGGGATCGGTCGAGCATCTTAATATCTTTACTACCAGAGTGGATACCCTGATGGGTGTGACTTATATGGCCCTGGCACCAGCGCATCCTCTGGCCAAGAAAGCTGCTGAAGGGGATGGCCGACTCAAGACTTTTTTGGATGAGTGCGCCCAAATATCGACCAAGGAAGCTGATTTGGCCAGCATGGAAAAGCTTGGCATGTCGACAGGGTTGATTGCCATCCATCCTGTCACCGGTGAAGAAATTCCGGTGTGGACTGCAAACTTTGTGCTGATGTCCTATGGAACCGGCGCTGTCATGTGTGTGCCGGCGCATGATCAGCGGGATTTCGAATTCGCCGGAAAGTATGGCTTGCCCGTTAAACAGGTGATTCAACCGGTGCAATCTGACTTGGAAAGCGAATTGGAACAGGCCTTTGAAGGTTATGGTGTGCTCATTGAATCGGGCGATTTTAGCGGACTTTCTTCGGAAGACGCCAAGGTAACCATAAGCGAATGGTTGAAAGATCAGGGCAGGGGTGAGTCGAGGATCCAGTATCGCCTGCGTGACTGGCTGGTATCACGTCAACGCTACTGGGGAACACCTATTCCGGTGATCCATTGCGGACAGTGCGGCATTGTGCCAGTGCCGGAAAAAGATTTGCCTGTGCTTTTGCCGGAGGATTTAAGGCCGGCTGGTGGGGCCTCTCCACTGGCAACATGCAAAGAATTTGTGCATGTTGATTGCCCCCAATGCGGTAAAGCTGCCAAACGAGAAACAGATACCTTTGATACCTTTATGGAATCCTCCTGGTATATGGAGCGCTATGCCTGTCCGGATATGCATGAGGCGATACTGGATATCCGGCGGGTGAAATGCTGGTTGCCTGTGGATCAATACATTGGTGGTGTTGAACATGCCGTTCTGCACCTGTTGTATGCCCGTTTTTTTCACAAGCTTTTGCGTGATGAAGGGCTAAGCGCCGGTGATGAACCATTCACTCATTTGCTGACTCAGGGAATGGTGCTCAAGGACGGTGCCAAGATGAGCAAGTCCAAGGGGAATACGGTTGATCCCTCGGTAATTATCAAACGCTACGGAGCGGATACAGCCCGTTTGTTTATTTTGTTCGCCGCACCTCCGGAAAAGGATCTTGAGTGGTCGGATTCCGGCGTGGAAGGTGCTCATCGTTTTCTGAATCGGGTATGGCGTCTGCTCGATAAGTCCGGTCAGGGTGTGCAGGGCAATATCAGTGCCGAGAAAACGGGTGAAAAGGCAGTTATGGAATTGCGGCGTAGTATTCATGGCACTATTCAAAGGGTAACGCATGCATTTGAGCATGGTTTTGCCTTTAATGTAGCCATAGCTGCCCTGATGGAACTAAGCAATAGCCTCCATGTCTTCAGCTCTGAATCAGACGAGGACATGGGCATCTTTGATGAAGGTTTGCAGGCTCTGATCAGTATGCTGGTGCCTTTTGTACCTCACTTTGCCAGTGAATGCCATGCGCGCCTTGGTCTCCCGGGCCTGGCGGTAGTTTCAGCCTGGCCGATAGCGGATGAATCGGCTCTGCTGCGTGAAAGCATTAAGCTGGTAGTACAGATCAATGGTAAAAAGCGGGGTGAAATTCAGGTTCCCGTTGATTGTGACCAGCAGTTTGCGCTGAATGAGGTCAAATCCAATCCCAAGCTGTTACGTTGGCTGCATGATCAGCAGTTGATCAAGGTTATACTGGTACCGAACAGGCTGCTCAACCTGGTGATTCGTCCACAATGAAAATGAGGTGGCTGGCTGCCATGGGCCTTATGTTTTTGAGTTCGTGTGGTTATCATCTTGCTGATCAGTCAGGTGGAGCCATTCCAGAAGATGTACACTCACTTGCCATTATTGCAGTGGGTGAAGCAGCAAAGCCAATGGTTCAGGTGATGCACCGTTACTTGATTGGTAAGGAAAAACAATACGATGTTGTGCAAATCGCCGGGGCTGATGCAGAACTGCGTTTGGGCAGATTCGCTGAGTCATTCAGTCCGGTTGGCTTTGATGCAGCCGGCATTGCCATTGCCTATAACTCTTTCTTGAGCGGCGAGTTGAGCCTTTGGCGGGCAGGCAAAAGACTGTGGTCAAGCGGTATGATCCAGGTGCAGGGTGATGTGTTTGCTGAAGGCGGCCCGGCCAGTATCGATGCCTCTCGGGAACGAGCCAGAGATGATTTGCGAAGACAGTGGGTGAGGGAGGCCTGGCAAAGGCTATCCTCGGGCTTTTGAAGATGGCCCGGCACAGTCATCACGGCCGTCCATGAATAGTGCAGCCTTATGAGGTTGAGTCCATCTGCTCTTTCTTTGGCTAAGGGATCCTTTTATTACCTCTACGGTGAAGATCATGATTCACTGTTTGATGCAGCGGAACAGTTGCTTGGGACTGCTTCGGATACGGTGCGCTTGTTAAGACTCGATGTTGATGAGATCGACTGCATCGATAATGAAATCAGACATGACGGTCTATTCGGCCAGAATCAATGTCATGTGCTTGTTCGGAACGCAGAGCGCGCCAGCCCTAAACAGGCAGAGAAGCTTATAGGGTTTGCCAGCCGAAAACAGGAAACGGCCAAGATTGTTATTTGTGCAGCCGGTGTTGATGCACGCAAGTCATGGCATAAACGGTTGCTTGCTGAAGAGGGAGTTGGACACTGCCGATTTAATACTCCCAGCCCCGAGGCATTCAGGTCATGGCTGAACACGCAACTTAAGCAATCGGAACTTGTACTTACGAATGAGTCGGAAACTCTGTTGCTGGAACACCTCCAGGGCAAACGTCAGGCAGCCAAAAGCGCCATTGAACGATTGCACCTTTACAACAACGGGTGCAAGGAAGCCCTTGATGTGGATGTAGTTGGTGCCTTGCTGGGCGAACGAGTCAGTGAAGATATTGGCATTTATTGTCATCATGTTGCCTGCCGTTCAGCTGCCTCATTGAGTACACTCCACCGCTTGCTCAACGATCAGTTAATCTCTGAAGTCCAGGTGCTGGGCTGGTTACAGACACGCTTTACACAATTATTGCTATATAAATGGCATGCCTCAAAAGACCCAAAAACAGCTATATTAAAAGCGAAGATTTTTTTTTCAAACCGCCAGCAAATTCAGGAAGAAGCAAGGCATTGGAGTGGCAAGGAACTTGTGCTTGCGTTAGGGAAGATTGCAGGCTCGGAAAAACTATTAAAAGGCGCATCGATTGAGTCCAAACAGGTTGTTCTGAAGCATTTAACCCGCGATCTTTTGCTGTTGGGGAAGTAGGAATCTGTGCGGTCCAGGCGGTTTCCGGCGGAATGGGAACTCCAGGATGGGGTGTTGATATCCTGGCCGCACAAGAATTCTGACTGGGCAATGATGCTGGATCGAATTGAGGCGGTTTTTATCCGGATTGTGAAACAGATCGGCCTTTTCGAATCCGTAACCATTGTTTGTCCGGAACCTTCCCGGCTTGAACTCCTTCTGAAGCAGTCCGGGGTTGAAATGGCGAATGTCGAGATGATATTGGCTTCCACCAACGATGTCTGGGCACGCGATTTTGGCCCTGTAACGGTCTTTGAAGGAGGTGAACCTGTCTTTCTCGATTTTGATTTCAACGGATGGGGCCTAAAGCACCCTTTTGAACTGGACAATGCAGTGAACTGCCGACTACAGGAAGCAGGTTTTTTCGGGCGCCATAAAATACATTCTCCGGGGTTTATCCTTGAAGGGGGAAGCATAGACACCGATGGCCAGGGGACACTTCTTACCAGCAGCCGCTGCCTGCTCTCGGCAAACCGCAACGCTCACCTTTCCAGAGCTGATATCGAATTTGAACTGAAGAAGTCTTTGGGTGTTTCCAGGGTATTGTGGCTGCAGCATGGGTATCTGGCCGGAGATGATACAGATGGACATATTGATTTTCTGGCCCGTTTTTGTCCGGGTCACACGATTGCCTATATCGCCTGCGATGACCCCAACGATGAACATTTTGAAGAGATGGCAAAGATGCGGGAGGAACTTTTCTCTTTCCGGAACGGGGCAGTAGAGGCGTATAAACTTGTACCATTACCATGGCCACAGCCGAAATATGATAGCAGCGGCAGGAGGTTGCCAGTCAGTTACGCCAATTTCGTGGTTATCAACGGGGCTGTGCTGGTACCTGCCTATAGGGATCAGGCGGATGCAAAGGCCTTGTCTATTGTAGATGACCTGTTTCCGGGGAGAGAGGCGATTGGCATCGATTGTCTTGATTTAATTGAACAGGGAGGAGCCTTGCATTGTCTTACCATGCAACTGCAGGCAGGGACAAGGGGATGACGATGCTTCGAATTGGTTTGGTGCAGCACAGTTGTACTATAAATACCAGTGAGAACCTGGAGAAAGGTCTGCGTAGTATCAGGAGGGCAGCGGGGCAGGGTGCCCGTCTGGTGGTCTTGCCGGAGCTTCATGCCAACCCTTATTTCTGTCAGGAGGAAAATCCGGACTGGTTTAAATTGGCCGAACCGATTCCCGGGGAGACAAGCAAAAGACTGGCAAGCCTGGCCGGGGAATTACATGTAGTGATCGTGAGTTCCCTATTTGAACGGCGGGGTTCCGGCATTTATCACAATGCGGCAGTTGTCTTTGAACAGGACGGTACGATTGCCGGAAAGTACCGCAAGATGCATATCCCGAATGACCCCGGATACTACGAGAAGTTTTATTTCACGCCCGGTGATTCTGGTTTCAGCCCTGTTCGAACTTCGGTTGGCTCGCTTGGCATCATGGTTTGCTGGGATCAGTGGTTCCCCGAGGCAGCCCGGCTCATGGCCCTGTCAGGGGCGGATTTGCTGATCTGTCCCACGGCCATTGGTTGGGATAATACCGATGATCAGGAAGAGCAGAGCCGCGAAATAGAGGCTTGGAGAATATGCCAGCGGGCGCATGCGGTAGCCAATTGCATACCTCTGATATGCGTAAACCGAACCGGCTTTGAGGCTTCACCAAAGGGTAAGGGAGGCATTCAATTCTGGGGAAGCAGCTTTGCAGCAGGCCCTCAGGGTGAATATCTGGCTCTTGCCGCTGCAGATCGGGAACAGGTACTCCTGGTTGATATTGATATGCAGGCAAAGGAACGGGTTCGTGCAATCTGGCCGTTTTTCCGCGACCGGAGGGTTGATTGCTACGAGAAACTGCTGCGCCGTTAGCTGGATGCACAGGGGGTTTTTGGGTTAGACTTTGCCAGCCTGTAAGGAGGCGTTCATGTTGAATAACCAGAAACGCCAGAGTGCTGAAGCTTTGCCCGCCGACAATCTTCTCAAGCTAGCCGAGATAAACCCGGAGGGGTTAAGGGCGATGCTGATCGGCATGCGAGGTTCTGAACTTGGGCACCTGCTTCTTAATTGTGAGAAAGATCGGCAACGTCAGCTTTTGTTTCGCCATATCCCCGATGAATTGCGGGGAGATGCCCTGCTTGAATTACCGGAAACCTTGCAGGAAGACCTCCTGGCCAGCCTTTATCCGCATGAGATTGAGGCCGTGGTCGAACATCTCGATTCTGATGATGCCACGGATATTTTACAGTCGGTCGATAAGGCCGTTGCAGATGTTGTTATTGATCAACTGGAACCTGAAGAGCGCCGGGAAATTGAGCCGCTTCTGGAGCATGACGAGGAAAGCGCCGGTGGTCTTATGCAGGCCGAACTCTTCAAAGTTCGGGATGACTGGGTGGCTTCCAAGGTGTTGAGTGTGTTGCGGCGCTGGGGTGGCGATATTGAAAATCTCAACTACGTGTATGTAGTGGACAGTGATGATCGCCTGCGCGGAGTTCTTGCCCTTCAGGAATTGTTATTCTGTGAACCGGAGACTCCGATCATGGAAAAAGCTGATGCTGAATTTCCCAGAGCCTATGCCGGCCAGGATCAGGAGGAAGTGGCGCGAACCTTCAAGGAATATGATGTCCTGGCCCTGCCTGTAGTAAACGAGGAAGACATACTTATTGGCCGCATTACCGCTGATGATATACTTGATGTTGTCCAGGAAGAGGCAACCGAGGATATGTATCGTCTGGCTGCCTTGTCTGAACATGACGACCTGGCTGAATCTGTAGGCACAACTGCCTGGCGTCGTAGTATATGGCTGGCTGTTAATCTGGGCACAGCCATCCTTGCTTCTCTGGTGATTGCCCAGTTCGAGCAAACCATTGCCCAGCTTGTTGCTCTGGCTGTGTTAATGCCGATTGTGGCCAGCATGGGCGGCATTGCCGGTACGCAAACCCTGACAATTATTGTGCGCAGCATCGCTCTGAATCGTATTACATTTGAAAATGCCAAACGTGCTATCATCAAGGAGGTCATTGTTGGCTCAATCACTGGTCTGAGCTTTGCCATTACCATGGGGATCATTGCCAGTTTCTGGTTTGAAGAGATTGGTTCCAGGCTAGGCCTTGTTATTGGTCTGGCTATGTCTATCAACCTGGTTGTGGCTGGATTTGCCGGGGCCCTGATTCCCCTGACCATGCGTCGCATGCATATTGATCCGGCCCTGGCCTCGGGAACAATCCTGACTACTGTTACCGATGTCGTCGGCTTTTTCACCTTTTTGGGTCTTGCCACTGTTCTTCTATTGTAAGGCGCGAGGTGCAAGAAGTAAGGAGGAACACAATTATCCCACCGCTTTCACTTTATTGCCTTATTCCTTGCCCACATGGCATGGTCTTTATGACAAATCGGGGCTAGGCTTTGGCCTCATAATTGGAGGTCTGTTCATGGCTGAAACTCAACATCATCGGCTAATCATTCTTGGTTCTGGGCCATCCGGCTATACATCTGCGATCTATGCTGCCAGGGCCAATCTCAAGCCGTTCCTTATCCAGGGCCATGAACCCGGTGGGCAGTTGACGACCACAACCGATGTAGACAATTACCCCGGTTATAAGGATGGTGTTCAGGGCCCTGAAATGATGGAAGACTTCCGTATACAAGCCGAGCGTTTTGGGGCCGGGATCCTGTGGGATCATATTGAAAAAGCTGATTTATCATCGCGTCCCTTTCACCTTTTTGGTGAGGAAGGGGAATACTCATGCGATGCCCTGATCATTTCGACAGGGGCTTCAGCGCAATACCTTGGTCTGGAGTCAGAGCAGCGTTTTGCCGGTCGAGGCGTATCTGCCTGTGCCACATGTGATGGTTTTTTCTTCAAGGATCAGGAAGTTGCGGTTGTTGGAGGCGGTGACACAGCTGTTGAAGAAGCGATATATCTGGCCAATATCTGTAGCAAGGTTACCTTGATTCATCGGCGGGATGCATTAAGGGCCGGAAAAATTTTGCAGGATCATCTTTTTGCTACCAAAAACATCGAGATAAAATGGAACCGTACAGTAGATGAAATTATTGGTGATGACTCGGGAGCAACGGGAATCCGTTTGAAATCCACCACAGACGATTCGACTGAGGAAATAGCCATGTCCGGTGTCTTTATTGCTATCGGACACACGCCAAACACCGACTTTCTTGATGATCAGCTACAAAAGGACAGGGCAGGCTACCTCACCGTAACACCGGGAGGGACTGCCACGAGTATCGAGGGTGTATTTGCAGCCGGTGATGTGGCTGACCCCGTTTATCGCCAGGCGATTACCGCTGCCGGAAGCGGATGCATGGCCGCGCTTGATGCGGAGCGCTGGTTGACACAGCAGAAGTAAATCAAGGACATGCCAGCTTGGTTTATTCATAAATAAATAAAGCTATATGCAGCGTGTTTTGAGAGACTCTGCCACTTATCTGAGGGGGGTTGTCATGTTTACGAGGGAAAGGGTCACAGACTGGTCTGGTTTGCACACCGATAGTCTGAAATGCGATTTAAAAGTTGCAATGCGAACATGTTTGTTGCTGATACTGATTAGCCTGTTAGGCGGTTGTGCCAGTTCGCTCAATTCGGAAGAAAGCTATGATCCTATGGAAAAAATGAACCGTGGTTTCTATGGCCTTAATGATGCTATTGATACAGTTCTGCTTAATCCGCTATCGGATGGTTACATCTATATTACCCCCGGCCCTGTCCGTACTTCCGTATCCAACTTTTTTGATAATATTACCTACCCCAACACTATTCTTAACAGCTTTCTGCAAGGCAAAGGGGGCCAGGGTTTCTCGGATATCGGAAGACTTATTGTAAATACCACCTTTGGCGTAGGTGGGTTGTTTGATGTTGCGACGGGCATGGGCTTGAAGAAGCATGATGAGGACTTTGGCCAGACTCTGGGCGTCTGGGGAGCTTCTCAGGGAGCCTATCTGGTTTACCCTCTGCTCGGCCCGAATACGGTCAGGGATACACCTGATCTGGTTGTAAGTACGGTGACGAGCGGTTTGTTTTATGCGGCATTTTATCTCAATTCTTATGTGACCATACCTGTTGCAGTCCTGAAGGTCATTGACGAGCGCTCACGTGCGGAAAATGCAGTGCGGTTTGTCAATGAAATGGCCCTTGATCCTTATATTTTTACACGTGAAGCCTGGACACAGCATCGCACATTCCTGATTTATGATGGCAATCCGCCAGAACAGGAGTTTGAAGACGATTTTGAGGATGATTTTGAAGAGGAGGAAGATACAGGGGACAACGACTGGGTGGAGCCTATAGCTTCACCTTCTCCATCCGCAGAGTAGGCGTTTGGAAGACGCTGTTTTTGAATGCCAGAGACAGAGAGTGGTGGCCAGGGACAGAATCGAACTGTCGGCACAGGGATTATAAGTCTCTAAGGAAGCTCTGAAGAACTCACCAACCACTACAGTGCTGATCAAACCATGATTCACGATCCTGCATGTAAAACGAACTATTTCTGTGTTAAAGATTTGAGCCATAGCAGAGCCATGCCTTGCAACCTTTGCCTTAAATCCGCCTGTTTTCTATTGCAGCCTCATTAAGCCAGATTTAATCAGCGTTTCCTTAGTACGTTTTGTGCAGAGGGGGATAAGAGCGGGTGCCTCAGTCTGGCCCTTCTTCTCTGCTGTTTCTTTTCTTCCCGCCCATTGATTTTTGGCTTGTATGGTATACGTTCGTATACCATACTGCGGATATGGTAAATAAAGACCATTTGTACCTGGCCAGACTCCAGGATTATCACGCCCGCTACCGGGTATTGCCCTCATACGCAGGGATTGGTTCTCTTGTAGGGGTCAGTAAACGGGCGGCAGTTAAATTTGTGGATCGCATGATTGCTGTCGGGTATCTGAGCAAGGCGCCGGACGGACGGGTCACTCCGGCCAATATGTTCTTTGCCCGGCCCTATATAAGCACAGTACCGGCTGGATTTGCCAGCCCCGCAACCGAATTGATGGGTGATGCGATTACTATCGATGAATATCTGGTGGAGCATCCTTCCAGTACTGTTCTTGTACAGGCAAGGGGCGATTCTATGACTGGTGCGGGAATCAACGATGAGGACATGCTTGTTGTCGAGCGCAATCCCAATGCTGACACGGGCAGGATTGTTATCGCCATCGTGGATGGAGATTTTACCGTCAAATATTTGCATCGTGACAAGGAAGGTTATTACCTGCAACCAGCCAACCCCGATTTTTCTATCCTGCGTCCACAGGGTTCTCTGGAGATATTCGGTATTGTAGTTGGCCAGTTCCGGAAGGTATGAGGCCGGTAACAAACTGGCATAACGCCGTGGCACATATCGATGCAGATGGATTTTATGCAGGGTGCGAAGCTATACGTCACCCCGAACTAAAAGGGCGACCGATCTGTGTCCTGTCCAATCAGAATGCCTTTGTTGTGGCCAAAAGTTATGATGCCAAGGCTCTGGGCGTCAAAACATGTATGTCTGTGTACGATGCCAGAAAGATTGCACCTGATGCCGCTTATCTATCTCCGGACTTTCGGTATTACGGGCAAATATCCGAAAAGATGTTTTCCATTCTGCACCGCTACAGTCCGGATATAGAGCCGTATTCCATTGATGAGGGCTTTATGGATATGAACGGTATCCGTACGCTCTGGCACAAGGGATACAGGCAGATTTCCGATGATATCCGTAAAAGTGTTCAGCGTGAGATCGGTATCACGGTGTCGGTCGGTGTTGCCAACACCAAAACGCTGGCCAAGATGGCTTCGGAGAGCAACAAGCCGAACGGTACAACCGTCATCCCCGGCAAACGTATCGAGCGTTTTCTGATCTCTGTACCTGTAAATGAGATTCCCGGTATTGGCTGCAATCGGGAGGCCCTGCTGCACAAGTTTAATATACGATCGGCTTACAATTTTGCCAGGGCAGATGAAGGATTGATAAGAAAACTTCTGGGTCGGCACGGCCTGACCCTGTGGTATGAACTTAACGGCCAGCCTGTATTACCAGTAGAAGTAGGAGCACATCTTCCAAAAAGTGTAAGCAGAACGGCATCGCTGGGTGAGGTGACAGACAACAGGACAACCCTTGCCGCCCATCTGTCCCATCATGCCATCAGGCTGACATCCGAACTGGTTGCCAGGAACTTGCTGGCCAAACAGATTCATGTATTTCTAAGCCTGAAGTCATTTGAATCTGATCGTATCGATACCCGGCTGGACTTTCCCACCAATGCATTCAGCAAGATCATGAAGACGGCAAAAAAAGCGCTACAGGCGTTGTATCGGGAAGATACGCTTTATCGGGGTTGTGGGCTTATCGCCACGCACTTGAGCAGGCAGGCTTTGGCCACGGAAGATCTGTTCGGATTCATGCGGGAGGATGTGCGTCAGGGAAAACTCATGTTGACGGTAAATGAAATCAACCGGAAGTATGGTAACCACACCGTTGCGCCGGGAGCTACTCTGCATATCCGCAAGACGGGCCGGAGGGTACGTTTTCAATATCCTGTAATTTCTCAAGGGGTGACCGTGGATAAAGGGGACACTTCCGAATGGCACTAACTTAAGCTATTTCAGCACGATATTTGCTTCGGTGCGGGCTCACGATCATTTCGTGTCTCGATCTGGTCAGTCGCCGATAATTTTTTGGCCTTCGTTTGACGGCTCGGGGCTCGCTTCTTCCGGGCGTGAGAGGGATGATATTATCGGCAATCGTCCGATACAGTATCCGGATCAGACGCGTGATTTCCCGAGTGGTACCGCCGAACTGTTTCAGGCAAGGCTCCCATTTTCTCACAGCTTGCAGAGCGCCCTTGAAACTGATTCGTCGCAGCTTTTCGCCATCTCTCGCCGCTTCGGAGATTAGTGCACGTATGCAGTTATAAACGATCAGGTGCATCATAATCTCCTTGCGCACCATCTCCAACATCCCAGCGTCGAAAATATACCTCGGCCAGTTCAGCAGCCGGATATACTTTGGCATCGAGCAAGGTCGTGACAATGTGGTAACTTTTGGTTCGGAACTGAGGTGGGCTATTTCTAACACTTCTAAATCTAAAGCAAGACATGATCATATGATGCAAAGTATCCAGAACACAAGGGCTGTAAAGAAGGCGACCCAATCCTCTCAACTGAGCGGAGGTGGCCAGCATAATAAGGTCCCTTGACGCCAGACCTGACAACCTGGCTAAGCCGAAACCAAAAATTGAGGGGCCGATTGGCCCCCCATTCAATGTGATTTATTTACTCTTGTCAGGTTCCAGATACAGGTAACCTATACCGGCGGCAGCTCCGAGACCGG
>CAYLYU010000049.1:0-12454 GCA_964387725.1 uncultured Zetaproteobacteria bacterium
GATATGAAATAGAAATACAAGCGCCCTCTTTTTTAATTACCCAACCCAAGGTAATTAAAACTTTTCCGGCTAATTAATACGCAAACTGCGCCCAGAGGCCAATTTTTGTGTCTTTTCTGGTATCTGCAGCCACGTATTTGTAGGAATCACATTTCTTCTTGTTGTAAACCAATGCAAAGTTTACTTTTTTCGCAGGAGAGTAAGTAATGCCAGCGAGATATTGTTTTGTACGCTGATCGGCAGAGATAACATTTATCAGGTTAGACTTTTCATTATCCAGTCGAGCTACTACACCAAAACCCGACCCAAGCTTGAGCCATCCCCATACGGAATAGAGTTTATCCTTGGTTGGTGAGGCAATTGTTTTGTCTTTATTGATCATGTAGTCAGCGCCGACGCGATATGAATCAGCGCCATAAGTTACCATGAATCGTGTCAGGTTCTGTTTGCCCAGAGCGGGAGTTGCAGATGTCTTCGTACCCTTGTAACCAGAGCGGTAACCAACATCCAGCGTCAACCCTTTAATCGGGTTGATTCCAATTCGGCCCGTGTAGTCCATACCATTGGTTTTTTTAATGTTCGTATAGCCTCTACCATTAACCGCAGCCACCCAGTAGTTGACCATACCATCAGCCAGCTTGCCTTTCAGGCCAACGCTAAGGTCAGATGATGCTTCATAGCCGAAGGTAGAGGATGCTTCATCAATAATATAGGCGTGTTTCCACAGTGCCAGTTCATGATCAACCCATGGTGTGTGTGATACACCCAAACGCAGCACTGCGGCATCTCCGGCCAGTTTACCCTGCAAGTATGCATATTTTACAAAAACATTACTTTTCTTTGCCAGAGTGGATTCATATTTAACATCAGTGGTTAAACGCAGCATCCAATCGGGATTGATGGTATATTTGAATGTTAAATAAGTACGATTCAGATCAAGTCCCTGAGTATCATTTTTACCTGCAACACCACCGATAACCGTATCTGACTGTGACTTAATAGCATCGACACGAATCAATGTGCTGACTTTAAGTTTACTCTCACCATCTTCAAAGATGGTCACTCCTGCATGTGCAATTGGTGATAAGCTGATCATCGCCAATGCAGCTATCATAATTTTCTTTCTCACTTGTTAATCTCCGTTTCTATATATTTAGATATCTATACATCTATATATCTGTCCGGAATAGTAAGGATGAAATGTGGCATCTTTGCGACAAATATAAGTCAGCTTTGTGACATCGATTCGGTGAAAGAAAGTCAGTGCTGTTTCTTGTATATGCGCGGTTCGAGATATCCTGTCTGTGTCATCGTTTTATAGGCAAAGTTCAGTTCCGTCCGTCGCAATATGAACATTCTCAGGCAACTGCAACCCGACAGTACGCCAATATATTTCCAGTTCGTGGCTGATGTGGGTTAACCATGTTGTGTCAGGGCTGATGCGATCATGAATCTGCAAAGCCATTTGCAGATCATTATGATTTCTTGCCGAATCTGAGTTGGGAGCATGTGTGCTATCAAGGATCAGCATATTTGCTTTCCACTGGCTTAGAAAATGCTCAGTTGGTGCTGGCAAACCCATCGTGTCGGTTAAATATGCCATCCGTTTTTGTTGATATTCAAAGGCATAACCCAACGTGGCTTTTGAGTGAGTCAAAGGCAGCGGAATCACCTTCATCTGTCCGAATGTTCGGGGCGTAAATGCTTCGAAATAGTCGCTAAAATCAAGGATGCCGGGATGTTTCAATAAATCCGCACAGCCATGCTCGTCGCGCGGACCATGCACCGGCATGTTTATATCTTTATCTCCCCAGCGCAGATGGAATAACCCCTGTACATGATCGACATGGTAATGGGTAAGAAAAATCCGTTGAAATGTGCCGGCATGGAATAACTCCGCAAGATCTGTTCTGCCAGCATCAATTAGAATCTTTTGCTCTCCGCAAGTCAGCAGTGCGGAACACGGTCTTCTTCTGCCATGCCCTTCGAAAGCATTGCAACAAATCTCACAGTCACATCCAAACAGAGGAATACCGCCAGCATCGCCAGTGCCTAAAAATCGAAGTGACAGTCCGGATTGTGTACTCATCGGATCAATGCAATCAAGGCATTGCCAGCCATATCCAGAGTTTTATTGTTGTCAATGGTCACCAGATTGGGATGTTTTAGCGTTTCCAGCAACCGGGCGCGATCAATGCGCTCGCTGATTTCCTCAGCGCTTTCTCTGCCTCGAACCGCCAGCCGTTGCGCCAGCACATCATGCGAAACGATAATATGCACTGGAATGATATCAGGGAATAGTCGGGTTGCCTGCTCCAGATACGCACGCGAGCCATTCACAACGACGTTCAGGCCGGAGCGCATCCATGCATGAACCTCCATTCCGATACCATAGTGGAGACCATGGCTATGCCAGTGCATGGCAAAGCAGTGATGCTGCAATCTGTTCTCAAACTCTTGTTCGCTTAGTTCAATATGATTTTCACCACCGGCATGGGCAGGGCGTGTAATATAACGGTGGCTAAAGATGACCGGGGCAGATTTCTCAATATGCTGCCGCGCATAGTTTAAAATTGAATCCTTACCCGCCCCGGATGCGCCAATCACATAAAACAATTTAGCCATGATCGTAACATGCACGGTACACCAAGATACCGTCACTCCACACATCACTAACCTGTGGCAAGCCACCTGGATAACTTACGGAAATAAGATCAGCACGTTTGCCAACCGCGATTTCACCTCTGTCATCAAGCTTAGCCGCTTTTGCCGGATTACTGGTGACCAAACGTACGGCAGCCGGTAAATCCAAATCCGATAATTCCGGAATACGGTGAATCGCTACAATCAATGAAGCCGGGGCATAATCGGCACATAAACAGTGCGCAACGCCTGCATGAATGGCATCAATAGCCTTCATGGAGCCAGATTGACTTTTTCCGCGCAGAATATTCGGCGCACCAAAAACAGTTGCCATATTGGCATCGATTGCAGCCTGTGCAGCTTCGAGTGTGACTGGGAACTCTGAAATATCCGCACCAATGTTTAGCATTGTGTTCACGCGCTCTGCTGAATCATCATCATGGCTGGCGACAGAAATGCCTTGTTCATGGGCAATGTTAGCCAGCTCTTCCATGCGGGCAAAAGATCCTGATGCGGCTTCCAGTTTTCGCTCTAGAATCGTATCGATTTCATGATCTGTTTTTTTATAACTACGGCTCAAATAATCCCGATACGCCGCCATATCTTTAAACTGGCCTTGCCCGGGCGTGTGATCCATCATAGAGATTAAATGCATCGATTCATTCAGCAGTAATTTTTTAAGAATAGGCAGCCCGCTCGGGTCGGTGATTTCATAGCGGCAATGTACACGGTTATCCACCAAGCCATGAGGCCGCCAGGCATGCACTGCCGCTGCAACTTCGGCAGCAAAATCATTGTTACGCACGCCAAGCTCTTCATGTGCAAATGACAAGGCATGATAGACGGTGGTAATACCCGACGCTGCATTGCGTTTATCGGCCTGAGCACAAGCATAATCCAGTGGAAAATGCACATTAGGACGAGGCTCGACCTCTTTCTCCAGTGCATCGCAATGCAGATCAATCATACCCGGCATTAAAGTCCTACCATTGAGATCGATGACAGTGTCTGCATCCGCAGAATCGGGATTGATCGCTGTTATGATTCCATCTTCGAGCAGAAGTGAGCCGCTTTTGATGATGGAATCGATAAGAACAATATGTGCATTGATTAAAAGCGTTTTCATACGTGTAGCTCCGTGTTTGTGTTTGTTGCTATCAATGGTGGTGATAATTCAACCACATCATCTGCGATCCGTTTGACCAGTTCCGGATGATGAAAAATTGCCAGGATCGCCACCCCTTCATTTTTCAAGTTTTCAACCAGATCGATGACAAGATCAGTTGTCTTGGCATCCAGACTCGCCGTGGGTTCGTCCAGCAGTAGCAACCTGGGTTTGGAGATCAAGCCTCTGGCCAAATTGACACGCTGCTTTTCACCGCCTGAAAAGGTTGCCGGTGAAACGCCCCATAGCCGTTCAGGAATATTGAGCGCTGCCATGAGTGCTCTGGCCTGCTTGCGTCCTTCTGCCTGACCTACACCCTTTTGATACAATGGCTCTGCTACGACATCCTCGGTGGGCTTTCTTGGCAGGAAACGTAAGAATTGTGTGACAAAAGCAATCTCCTTACGGCGCAACTCAAGAACCTGATGCTCATCCGCCTGAGCAAGATCAATCATGCGGTCATCCGCGGTGGTATATAAAATGCGACCGGAACTGGGCAAATAGGTTCGATAAATTCCATTTAACACGGATGATTTCCCTGAACCGGTCGGGCCGATCAGGGCAGTCAGTCGGCCAGAAAAAACTTCCAGATTTACGTTATGTGAAGAAGGTATCAGTTTATTCTGCTCATGCAGGTTAAAATGCTTGCTAAACCCTTCTACTTTCAGAATGGGATAATTTATCATGATTGTCTCACTTTATGGGTTCCCTTTATAGTGATGAGGCCACCAACCGCTGCGTGTATGCGTGTTGGGGATCTTCAAGGATTTGATCGGTTAGTCCGGTTTCGATGATGCGGCCGTATTTCATCACCATGGTTCGTCCGGCCAACAATCGAATCACGCCAAGGTCATGGGTGACGACAATCATGGCTGTATTCAATTCACGCTGAATCTCCAGAATCAAATCAAGAATGGATGCCTGTACCGACAAATCCAACCCCGTGGTGACTTCATCCAAAAATAACAGCGGCGGATCAATGGCCAGCGCCTTGGCAATCTGTACGCGTTGCTGCATGCCGCCGGAAAAGTTTTTGGGTAATTCATCCATGCGTTCCGGCAACACCTCTGTTCGCGTCAGCAAGGCTCTGGCGCGAGAACGAATCGTTTCATAGGTCATTTCACCCGACATCAACAGGCGTTCGGCGATATTGCCGCCCGCCGATATACCGAAATTAAGGCCCAGATGCGGGTTTTGATAGACCATGCCAAAGCGGTGATTGGCCAGAAAGCGCTGCTGCGCCTTATTGATGCCAAACAGATGATGCTGCGCATCACCATCAAAAAAGGTGGCCTGGCCCGCCGTGGGCACCTGATCAAAATAGAGGGTTTTGACCGCTGTCGATTTGCCTGACCCTGATTCGCCAATAATACCGAGAATCTCACCCTGGCGTAGATCAAAAGAGAGATCGTGTGCCGCCACCACACTGCCGCATTGCGGACAAATATTGGTATCGTGATCCGGGCCGGTCAGTTCAATGCATTTTGTGCAGCCGGCGCCGTAGATTTTCGACAACCCGCTGACTTCAAGAATTTTTTTCATTCGCTTGCTCCCAAGTCGGCTTCTGCAGTTAACAGCAACTGTTCATCGCACCAGTCGGAATCCGAACATTGGTATTTTATTGCCCCATCGTTGGAATCGATAAATTCATCCAGAAAACTATTCTGGCAACCGCACCTGGCGCATGGGCGGCGATGCCCTGCTGCATCCATGAAATCTTCCACACGGAATGGGATATCATCAAAAACCAGTGGTTCGGCATGCGTATAGGGTGGAACTGCGTAAATTTTCTTTTCACGCCCGGCACCAAACAGAATCAAGGCTTTCGATTGATTCATCTTGGGCACATCCCAGCGTGGAATTGGCGAGGGATCGATCACATAATGGTGGTTGATGCGAGTGGGATAGCGATGTGAAATGGTGATTTCATCAAACTGCACAATATCCTCATACAACTTGACCAACAGCCGGGAATAATCGGCTTCGCCATGTTGGATTTTGCGCTTATCCTCGGAGGGTTCCACAATCACCAGCGGATCAGGATAAGGCACCTGCAACACAATGATCTGATCCTCCCTGAGCGGCTGCTCGGGTATGCGGTGGCGCGATTGAATCAGATCGGCCTCATTCAATGATGTCGTGGTATCAATGCCCGGACAGGTCATTTCAATAAAGCTGCGCAGATTCACTGCATTGACCGAATCATCCGAGCCCTGATCGATCACTTTCAGTGTTTCACCCGATCCGATAAGAGAGAGGGTAAGTTGCAATCCTCCGGTGCCAAAACCACGCCCCATAGGCATTTCACGACTGGAGTAGGGCACCTGATAACCGGGAATGGCGACAGCCTTGAGCACGGTTCGGCGAATCTCTTTTTTAGCATACTCGTCCATGAAACCAAAGTTATAATCGCTGGAATGATTCATGAATCCGCCTCGTTTTCCTGTTTGTTTTGCGTGGCGCGCAAACGATCCATATCAGATTGGAATGTGACATAATGCGGCATTTTGTAATGCGTACAGAAGCCCATGGAATCAATGCCATCAATATGCAACAGCACAAATTCGGCATCCTCTGACGGGTTTTCGGGCCCGTTAGCAGCTCCCTTTTGCAATGCCCGATCCAGAATCGCCATGGATATCGCCTTCACTTCGTTATGTCCGAAGCAGGCACCATAGCCCAGGGTAAATGTGGGTTTTTCGCTTGTATCCGAACTCTCATACATGGCAACGACTTCACACTCAGTCATCAGCACCTCACCGACTTCAATGGGTTCACCGGTGATCGGATGTGGCAGATAAACGGGCAAATAGCCCACCCGCAGTTCCGCGACAGTAGGGTGGACATCGCCGTAACCGCGCATATTGGAGTAGGCGATACTCAGCAGGCCGCCTTGCTCGGCTCGCGCCATGGTTGCCAATGCGGCTGAACGCGGCAGAGGAAAGACCAGTGGCTCACGCGTGATATCAAATGCCTCATCATGAGCGCCCCCCTTAATAGCAGGCAACAGTCCCTCATCTCTTAACGCATCCACCACTTTCGGGAAAGTCATTGGGGCATCATTGTCGGATGTATGATCCAACCAGTTGGCGGCTATGGCGTGAAAGGCTTGTGGAGATTCATCTAATAGCTCCATACGCAGCAGACGCAATTGATAATCGGTCGTTGATCCGAGCATTTGTCCACCCGGGATATCTTTAAATGCGGCGGATATGCGGCGGATAACGCGCATCTTTTCAGTACTATGCACCGATGTTTCCAAAAGGCGGGGGCGTGTGGAGCGATAAGCGCGCAGGGTGAACGATGCTTCCAGCGTATCGCCCATGCACTGCTTAATCGCCAGCGCGGCCAGTTTCGGATGATACAAACCACCTTCAGAAATCACACGGCTATTGAGATGGCTTAACTGGTGCTCAATGGTATCAAGATCGAGGGGCTCGGCTGTATCACCCTGTTCTGCTCGCAAAAATTCCAGCAGATCTTCGGATGCTTGAATGGCCTTGCCACCACCTTTGATCGCAACATAACCCATTACAGCACCTCCAGATGCGTTGTGCGAGGCAGCCCGATCAGGTTGTGTTTATCGACAAAAAGGATATCAACGCCAAGAGGGAAAGCGGACACCCAGTCATTTCGCATCTCCAGCCAGTGCATATTCAATCCATCCATCGAGATATCACACTGATCCTCAATGCCAGGCCCCTGTAATCTTAGCGGTAGTGTTTTGCCAACCAGAGAATCGATTTCTATGACCAGGGTTGCTGATTCATCCGGCGATGAAAGTGAACCGATTCGGGGTTCAACATCGAGCGTTTTTCTTCCATCGCAATAAATATAATCAGCATGGGACGGATCCGATTGCCCGGCCTGCATGAGCGGCCAGTCTTGATCTTCAAGCAATCCATGCGGGTCAGCCAGTGTGACTTCGGCATCCAGCAACGTTGCCAAAACAGCCTTGCCCGGACATGAACCATTCACGAACGCTCTCAGATCCTGCACTGAACCGGGGCGAGACATGGCTTCGAGTATGATTCGGAAAATCTTCTGTTGATATTCAGGCTGCCAAATTGCATCAATCTTCATGCTCGCTCCCGGCTTCATCCAACAGGGAAAAATCCACACGGGTTTTTTCCAGCATGGCATTGCGACGTATGGTCGTTTGTTTCTCGATTGCTTTCCCTTCAGCCACCAGGTTCTGAATTTCCTGCCAGCCATCCAACTGATGCGTCAACACGGCATCACACATCGCCAGTGCTTCCACCATTTTTGCATCATCAGTCATCATGCTTGCCGCACCCTCAACTTCTTCACCGTCAGGATCAGTTAAGATGGCAATATGAGCTGTCGCCAGCGGGAATTCGCCGAGATAAAATGATTCGTGAAAAGCACCATCTTGCAGTTTCAATAAGCCAAGACCGGCCTGCGGCAAAGCAACCGGACGCACGCTCCAGTTTTTACTGATCCGAGTGGTAATGGCCTGAATCCTCGTTTTTTCCACCCTCATGAGTGATTCTATTCTGCTGCATCGTTCGGAGACGCTCTTCTCTGTTTTCATGTTCATAATCGCTCGCTTTTTTGTATGGTTTGGGCATCAGTAAAAAACGCCCAAGGTTTAAATATCTAGGCACTTTTCAATCTAATTTTTGACGAATAAATGACGATAAATGGTCGATGATAATAATCACCACAACAATTAAAATGATAATCGCCGAGGCCCGGTCATAGCGGAAAAGAGACAGGCTTTCATTGAGTTCCAGCCCGATACCGCCTGCACCAACCAATCCAAGCACACTGGCTGCGCGTACATTTCTATCCATGATATACAGCGAATAACCAGCCAGTTCCCTGCTAATGGATGGCCATCCGGCAAACATAATCGTTTGTAAAAAGCCGGCGCCAACGGATTCCATCGCTTCATAGATGCCGCCATCCACGCGCTCCAGACTTTCGGCAAAAAATTTCCCCAGAAAACCAGCCGTATGGATGCCCAGCGCCAGTACGCCAGCCATAGGGCCAAGCCCCAGGGCAGCCACAAACAGCAGCGCCAGCAATAGATCAGGCATGGCACGCATGAAGTTCAGCGATTCTCGTGCGATTCGGTATATTGCCGGATGAGGGCTAATCGTTCGTGCGGCCAGCGGCGCAAAAAACAAGGCGAGCAGCACTGCAAGCAGCGTGCCCCAAAATGCCGTAGCCAGCGTCTGCAACATAAGTTCAAGATAACGTGGCAGCATGCTGAAATCCGGCGTGCCATAACGGCTGAAATATTCAGCCATATCTTCAAGCCCGTAAGCCAGCGTCTCAAAATCGAGTTCCAAATCGACAACGATCAACCACAGCATAATCAGGACAAGGCTTAACCAGACAGGAAACAGATTAAATGGCTTACCGGAAAGAATTGCTTCGCTTTTATTGACGGCTGGCATGCTTGCTCCCTTCAATAATCCGATGGCGCAAGATATCGGATAACCTGTCAATGATGGTGACCAACAGATAAATAGAGATAGCGATCATAATAATGCGATTGTAGTTAAATAAGCGCATCGACATCACCATGTCATAGCCAATGCCGCCAGCGCCAACAAGCCCCAGTAGCGTTGCTGCACGCAGGTTATGATCCAGAATATAAAACAACGTGCCGGCAAAATCAGGCAGCGCCTGTGGCATCATGGCAAACATAATCGTCTGAATTCTGTTACCACCTGTGCTCTGAATCCCTTCAATAGCCTGTTCTCCAACCACTTCAATGCTTTCGGCAATAAATTTTGCCATAAACCCCACCGTCACAAAGGCCAGTGCCATCACGCCCGGCAGAGGGCCTAAACCAACGGCAGATACAAACACCAACGCCCAAACCAGTTCTGGCAAGGCGCGCATAAAACTCAGCAATTCGCGAGTGGCACGATAAACTATCGGGTGCGGGCTGGCATTTTTGGCAGCCAGCACGCCGACAGGCAGGGAAATAACAGTCGCAATGGCCGTAGCCAGCAATGTCATTTCAACGGTTTCCAGTAATTTAGCACCCAGTTGCTGCAGATAAGACCACTCCGGCATGACCAGTAAATAACCCAGAAAATCCAGCAATGGCTGCCAGCTATTGACGATCCGATCTAATGAAATCTCCACAACAGGAGCTGATACAAACAGTAAAATGAGCGATGTCGCAACCAGAGCCATCAAAGGCAGTGGTGGCAAGCCGTTAGGCGTAGGACACTTCCATCTGAACATCAGCAACCTCCTTCTCAGGCGGTTTCTGATAAATCCTTTCGAGCATATTTTCAGTTAATTCAGCCGGGGCGCCGTCAAAGACGATTTGGCCTGTATTCATACCGATAATACGATCCGCATACTCCTTGGCAAAGTCCACCTGGTGCAGACTGGTGACCACGGTGATATTACGATCTTGGGCAATCTTTTTTAGCAGCGTCAATACTTCGGTGCTGCTCACAGGGTCAAGGCTGGCCACGGGTTCATCGGCAAGAATAATGCTCGGGTTCTGAGCCAGAGCTCGGGCAATGCCGATCCGCTGCTGTTGGCCACCGGATAGTTTATCTGCTCGACTCCATGGTCTGTCTTCCATTCCCACGCAGGTGAGCGCATCACTGGCGATTGCATAATCTTCTTTCGGGAATAAGTGCAGTAAACTGAGCAACGGATTTCGTTTGGATAATCGTCCGGTCAGCACATTTGCCATCACACTCAATCGATTCACCAGATTATAGTTTTGGAAAACCATGGCGGCATCAGAACGAACAGTACGAAGATTTTTCTTGCATACATTCACGCCGGACACCGTAATGCTTCCTGATGTGATGGTTTCTAATCCGTTAATGGTGCGTAACAGGGTTGATTTACCCGCGCCGCTGGAACCCAGTATGGCGGTAAATTTTCCTCGTTCTATTTCCAGACTCAGGCCGGTTAATGCCTTGAAGCCATTATTGTACACTTTATGAATATTATTGATTTTAACTGCCATAAATCGATCCCATCCGTTGCGTCATTAAGCTATAAGAAACAGGCGCGCCGAAGCGATCGGCGCGCCTGAGATGTGACTACTATTATTTCAAAATATCGTCGCGGGTCAGGCCAAGCTGATGCACCAGATCACGAATCCCCTGATAGTCAGACGGGGCAGCCTGTTCATACTTTGTCAGTGAACCATAGCCAGTTGGGCTAATGCTGTAATGGGCATACAGAATGGCATCACGAATATTACGTTTCAGATCTTCACTCAAATCTTTACGGTAAGCCATAGGTGAACCTGGAAGCGGATCGGAATAAACCAGTACACGGTTGCTTTCCTTGGTAATCATACCTTTTTTGATCAGCTTGGGGTAGGTGATGTCGTTATCGGCAGCTGCATCAACAGTTTTGTTTTTAACAGCCATTTCAGCGGCATCATGGGAACCGGCATAGGTGAATTTACCAAAGTAATCTTTGGGCATCATACCGGTTGCTTTTTTAATCATATAGGTTGGTACCAGGCCACCGGAAGTAGAAGCCGGATCAACAAAAGCCACGTTTTTACCTTTCATATCTTTAATGGAGTGAATGGATGAATCGCCAGGCACGACAAATAGTGAACGGTAGGTTGATTTGCCTGAGGATTTACGTACGCCAACTGCAAATGCTTCTGCACCAGCTTCCTGCTCAGCCAATACATAAGATAACGGGCCAAACCAGGCGATATCCACGCGCCCTTTTTTCATGCCTTCAATCACGCCTGCATAATTGGTTGCAGTAAATACTTTGATATGTTGGCCTGTTTTCTGTTCCAGATACTTGCGCATCGGTTCAAACGTCTGGATCATTTCTTCATTGTTCTCAGCCGGAATAAGGCCGAGAACCAGTGGTTTCGCCATCAATTGCGATGGTAGCAGACAGAATAATGCCGCTGCTGCAATAGCTAATTTTAGTTTCTTCATTTTATTTCTCCATTTTTACGTCTAATTTTACTAAATCACCCCTGAAAAGGGATCTGGATAACTCAACTGGTTCGCCGGATTCACAGTTGATATTAATACTATCTACGCAGAGCAATGGCGCTCCCAGCGGTAATTGCAAATACATCGCTGCTTCCGCATCCATAAGTGCTACAGATATAGAACAAGACTGACGTTGTAATTTTAAGCCGCAGGACGATTTTAGAAAATCATGCAGCGAACCGCCTTCATAAGATTCCAGCGGCTTGCGATATTGCCTGGCCATATAATGCGTTGTAATGCATACCGGAATATCATCGATACAACGTAGCGTTTGCATATAAACCATATCGCCCGCCTCATTGTGCATGGCGTTATTCACATCTTCAGGCGCTTCCACAAAATCAAAAGCGACAACTTCGGAGCTCCAGTCAACACCTAACGCCTCCATGTTTTTAGAAAACTGGACGGCGGAATTAATGGCATACTGAATAGGGCGCTCGGTAATGGTGATTCGCCGACCATGCTGGCGATGCACCAAGCCACGCAATGAAAGCACATCAATCGCGCGCCTCAAGGTGTGGCGGTTAACCCCAAAGCGAGTTGCCATATCACCCTCTGAGGGCAACAAATCGCCGGCGCTATGTTGGGTCGCGATTTCATGGGCAAGAAAATCTGCTATTTGCAGATATAGTGCTTTATCGCCCGTTGTTCGTAATAAAAC
>CAYLYU010000050.1:0-12397 GCA_964387725.1 uncultured Zetaproteobacteria bacterium
AATCGCTTGTTTTGATCGCAGTACCGCGAATCATGGTTTGTTCAGCGGCTCCCTAGGTATTGAAATAGCTGCCCTTCTCATCTGTGAAGAAAGACCGTAAAGCTCATCTTTCGGAAAAGATTTTGTTAGCTGATAGGTGGTTTTCACCAAGGACATCGCTTCCTGTCAAACTGTCAGCCTGTAATGAGGCCTCCCCTTCCCCTCATTAGTCATCACTCTTTACTTCGTAGCAGCTATGCCGATTGCAACAGCCTGAATGGTTGTTGAAAGATGAGACAGAGTCCGGCCCCAGTCTGCTACCGGATGGGTAGCAACATAGACGACATCCCGGGGCTGGAGCTTGAACTGATCTGCCAGGATCAATGCATCGGCCGAGCTGGCGTCCAGACGGTAGATCGCCGCCTGTTTTAGCGTGGCAGGATTTTGCTGCCATGGCATTTCAGTGCCTGATTTCCCATTTGCCGGGATAATCCCCCGGATAACATAAACCCTCCCCGTATTCGCAAAGCTAAGATCAAAGCCCTGCACATCGCCAATCGCCTCGGCCAGAGTAATCCGTCCGTGATGAATGCGTAGCGACCTGGGATTCTTTACCTCACCCAGGACAAAGACCTTGTTAAAATTGTTGTCCGGTACATGCAGCGAATCTCCATTTTGCAACAAATAGTTCTGCGAGAGATTCCCTTGCTTGTACAGAGAAAGCACATCAATCCTGTATTCCCGTCCAGCCCGGGAAAGGATTACATTCTGCAAATCCGCTTCATATTCCTGGCCAATATTTATGGCCGATTTGATCCCCCCCGACTGATTGATTGCATCAAGAATGGTGAGCGGCGTGTCGGTGATTGGCAGCACGCCGGGCCTGGCCACCTCTCCTGTGACATACATCTTCTTGCTGCGGTAGACGGCCACACGGACATCAACCTGTGGTGACCGGATATACTTCTCGAGCCTTGAGGTGAGCATGATGCGAATTCCCTCAACAGATCTGCCGGAAACATTGATGACGCCGACGAAGGGATAGAAAATGGTGCCATCCGAACGGACAAGATTGCCGGTTTCGGCTGAATCTCGGAACTGTCCCGCCGGCGTGGTTAGCTCAGGATGGTCCCAGACAGTAATCTGCAGGACATCATGGGGCCCGACGCGATACTGATAAGTGTCAAGCTGCTTCCGGAGTTTGCTGCCGTCTTTGCTGACTGGATATGATCTGGCTTGCTCCAATAGTTGACTCGCCAAAAGTTCACCTGTGATGGGAGTGACATCAACCCTGCCATCTTTCCAGCCAGATTCACTCAGATGCATGCCGGGAGCAAAACCGCAAGCGCTTAGTGTAAGAATGGAAAAGATCAGTAATGCATCATTGATTCGTTTCAAATGTCCCCCCAAATGACTCTCCGTACCGACGACTGGAAATAAGCAGTCTGGCGTGGATCTTCAAATGGTGAAGCTAGTGAAGTTGGAAATAAAATGCCAATATTTTTACTATGTAAACTGCTACCGTGGCTTGCTCTTGCAACCGCACACCAAGGTCGAGCTTGTGAGTTGAATACAGGTATCATAAAAAGGGAGGTACTGTCTTGAATGATTATTTACATAGCTTGACTCCATTGCTGATGTTCTGCTGGCTAACTATTTTTACCTGTTTAGTTTCGCCTGCTATTGCATTCGCCCAGGACGTAATGTTTGAAACACTTGAGGCATACACGCTTCCAGACAAGATGGGGCAGCTTGATGTGCATGCCGAATACTTCCGAAGAAAAAATGTTGCGGACATAAAAATGAATGGAAATCTGCTTACTGCACCAGTCATCACATATTCACTTGGTTTGGGTGAGATTGGGGAAATATGGATGCGCTTCCAGTCCCATCGCTGGGTTAATGACAATACACAAAACATCAATCGATCTGGTATCAGCGACGTTGTCTTTTATTCCAAAATCCGCTTTCTGGATGAGAAGAATTATTTTCCTGCCATGGCATTTGCCTTTGGTGTCAAGGGACCTGCGGCAAATCCCCCTTTGGGCTCTGATGAAGCCGATTTTTTTGCCATCGCCGCAGCCTCAAAATCATTCGGGGCAACTGAAATACATATGAATCTTGGTGTCGGTATTCTCGGAGACCCCAACCGAAATCAATCCCAGTTGCATACGGTGATATACCGATTCTCAGCAAAACACTCATTCAGCCCAAACCTGCAACTTGGTCTTGAAATCGATTCCCGCATACGAGTCTCTGGCGCATGGTATGAGCTGGGCAACCCGGCCAACGATCCGATCAACAGGGCTTCAGTCGGGCTTGGCGCTTATTATTCCCTGAACCAGAATGACAGGATTGGAATCAAATTGACCAGAGGACTTATCACGGAAAGTGAGAAGTACGGATTTTTAATCGGATATGAACATCGTCTCGATTTTTCCGCTGAATAGCATGGATTCCTAGAAATTACGGCTCCATTGCATTTCAAGGTAGGTATCTGTTGTTCTGGCCCCGGTGGATTTGAGCTTGTTGCGATTCACCCCGGCACCAAGGCTGAAATCGTTGCTGCCGATGTCGAAATTACTCCATAATGCAAGGCTCATAATAGATTCCGCGCCAGGCATATTTCGGTTGGGCTCGATACGGCGTGCCAGTATTTCCCACGTCCTGCCAGCTGCATCAATCAGCAACCCACCTGCCGAAAACATGATCCCGTCACCATCCACGCTATGGCCGATACTGCGGCCATAATATCGGTAGCCACTGCGATAAATATGATGCTCATAGACTGTATTGAACATGGGCATGGCTTTGTGGAAACCGGCTAAAGTATCAGCGAATTCAACATGCAGCCGCCAGGAGGCGCCTGAATCGCCCAGACCACCCCAGACTTCAGCGCCAAAGATGGCAAAGCGATCTGCTGGCAGACCGCCGGCTTCATCCTCGCCCGCCCACTGGGTGTATACAGCCAACGGAATGATGGATGGAAGAGGGACGAAACGTATATCTATTCCGGCCAGTTGATTGCCCGGTTCATTGGCGATTGTCACGCCTCCCTGGCCCGGATTATCCTGGCCTAACATCATCCGCCGAAATGTTGCCAGATCGTGCCGGCGGCCGCTCCCTGCCCACTGTGCAGTACGGGATAGGCCAATCTCCAGGCCATTCCAGGGTTTGAAACTGAGCCGTATACCCATCAGCAAGGCATGCGGTATGTGGCGACTCCCCTCCAGCCTTCCCATGGAAAATGATAATTGCCATGGGCCAAACCAGTTAAGAACGGGAAGATCGAAAGGATCGGAGTGATTGCGGCGAAAAATAACCGCCGGTATCGGCCGGGCATTGTTGGACATAATCAAACTACCCTCCCAGCCGGGCCCCCACCAGCGATCAAGGGCCCCTATCGAGAGTGACCAGTTTCCCAGAAGAATTCCCGCAGAGGAGCCATCAAAGCGGATGCTTTTACCATCATCCGGACTGCTTACTCCTGTAAGTTGCAGATCGTAAGCCAGGTATTCCCCGGTCCAGGTCAGGCCCGCTTCTGCTTCGGCATTTTCTCTGGATGTATCCCGAAAGGTCCTGAACCGAACTGGTTTGGCCGCTACGGCAAGCCGTGCATTGGCGCTGGCATATTCATTGTAAAGCTCCTGCTCCAGGCGATTCTTGACGCGCAGATAGGAGGATCGGGCAGCTGGACTGGCGGAATCGGTTGGCGTTGTCAGATTCTTCTGAATATCCTGCCATGCCAGTGGCCAGGTAAGCAGGGGAATGTAAAGAAGACCCGCATCGCTCAACAGATTAAGATCATGCCGGAGCCGAACATCCCCCGGCTCAACCCAGGGACCTGCCAGGCAAGGTTGCACAACTCCCAACAAAAACAGGAGCGCCAATGTTCGCACAACTTTTCTGGTATCAGGCATAATCCTGGCCATCAATTAACAATCCTGCCTAAGGAACCCCTGAAAAACGCAGAGGTTCCTTGCAGCATCAGGATGTGCTGCCACAATTTCGAAGGAAAGTGAAATTGGACATATATAGCATGCCCGAAGGGTGAACGGCGGGATGCCGTGAATCCAAATTGATCGCATAAACGATTGATTTTGTGAGGAAGGCAAAATTGCACTTTTGCTTTCTGATAATGAAAAATGTCGTGAATGGTCATTTTTCAGAGCCTCCCTAAAAATATCTGTTCCACACCACACTCCCTACTTCTGCTGCCTAACCGGGGAAAAATGATACCACCGGCCAATGTGGTTTTCTGATGATGACTGGCGATGAAGCGCCTCACAGAAAACCAGGCAAACTACCCGCAACCACATCGGAAAACCAGTGCCGGTCACCATGAATGCGGGACCATGCCGCTAGCCCTCCAAGACCGATCGGGAGTATCTTAACAGCAAATGGCAGGTCTTTCTCTAATAAAACCCCGGCTACGGAAAACGTCTGCGTTGAATGTCCCGAGGGAAAGGACATGCGGGAGTTGGAAAAGCTTCCGGGATTGAGAGTTAAGGAATTGGTTCCCATGGAATTCGGGCGCTCTCTGCCTGCGAAAACTTTTACTATGCCCGCAAACAATAAACCGAAAGCCGCAACTTTACCCAACTCCCAAGCGGTTTGAAGATGCTCGTTCTCATTGTTCATCCAGCCATAGGAAGCGTGCAAGATCATGGCAGCAGGAGCCGAGCTAAGGCGTATGCATTCCTACTGTTCATCCAATAAGCCGGACCCTGCCACTAAACCCAGATTTCCCATGGCCAATACCCGGTCATTTGTTTCCCATTCCACATGCGAAGTCAGCAAAGCACCCAAATCATTTCCAATGCTAACAACGGGCTTGAATTCATCTGCAAAGCAGCTTCCGCACAGGAATATGAACCAATCACGAGGCAATGATGGAGATACATTACCTATTTCCACAGTTTAGCGAGCCAGGAATCGGTCGCTTCGTCGATCAATTTCAGTGATTGCTCAAAGGATGCACGTGACTTGCCATATGGGTCGGGAATATCTTTATCAATCCATTTGCCAAGACGATGCGTCTTGCCATATGCGGCAGGCGACATGGAACGAACCACATCAAGATGACCGGCTTCCATAACCAGAATGAGGTCAAAATATGTAAGCATTTCAGGGGTTAATTGTCTGGCAGAGTGGGAGGAAATATCTATACCCCGCTGATTCATCAAATCCCTTGCAATCGAATTTGCAGAATGGCCAATTAGGGCGGCGACTCCAGCCGATGCGACTTCTACCTCGTAATTGCGTTGAGCAAGTCTACAGGCTAACAACCCTTGGGCCATGGGGCTCCGGCAGATATTACCCACGCAAACCATGAGTATCCGATCAAATACCATTGCCTGGTTCTTTACCCCCCTTTTGGGAATTCCATTGAACAATACACACCATATTGCTAAAACAAAAGGGCCTGCGGTTTCCCGTAGACCCTTTATAATTGTTGCTATTACTGGTTTTATCTGGTGGCGCTTCAGGGACTCGAACCCCGGACACTCGGATTATGATTCCGATGCTCTAACCAGCTGAGCTAAAGCGCCTTATAAAGGAGCGGGATTGTAGGCCAACAGAAAATATCGTCAATGCCATTCATGCGGAATCACATGAACTCTATTCAATGAGAAGAGGCATGATCCGTTCAATGGATATAAGACCTTTTTGTGAAGCTTCTACTGCGGCATGAACCATGGAACGCATACCATCTTTACTGGCTGCCTCCTGAATTCCCTCTTCAGGAACCTCCCTGGAAATAAGGCCTTGCATCTCCTGATTCACCTGAAGGAACTCGTAAATCATCACCCTACCCGAAATGCCCGTATCCCTGCATTCCTCACAGCCGTTGGAAATGTGATCAACCGGATTGGCGATCTCGACACCGAACTGGGCCAAAAACTTCAGGGCAGCAGCATCCGGCTTATGCGGTTCACGACAATGCTCGCATAACTTTGGCAACAAATGTTGAGCCATAACACCTTTCACTGTAGCTGCTACCAGATAGGACTCCACACCCATATCTACCAGACGGGAAAATGCCCCGGCGGCACGGTTGGTATGCAGAGAGGAAATAAGCACATGACCTGTAAGCGCCGCCTGGGTAGCAATCTTGGCAGTATCGGGGTCTCGAATTTCGCCAACCATGATGATATCAGGATCATGGCGGAGAACGTTGCGTAAAGCTGAAGCAAAACTAAAACCGATTTTCTCATTGACCTGTATTTGATTGATGCCGGGAATATCAGCTTCAATGGGATCCTCCAGGGACAATAAATGCTTGGGTTCATCAACCAGGTCACGCAAAACAGAAATAAGGGTGGTCGATTTACCACTACCAGTCGGACCAGTCACAAGGAGCATGCCGTGGGCACTGCGGACAATATGGCGAATCGCTTCCACATCAGGCTTGCTAATACCCAACTGATGCAAACCAAGAGCTTCTCCGCTCTTGTCCAGGATACGCAAGACAAGATTTTCACCATACTGGCCCGGCATACAGGAAACACGAAATTCGACCTTCTTGTTCTGTAATTGAACCTGAATACGTCCATCCTGCGGCAACCGGTGCTGGGAAATATCCATTCCTGCGGTTATTTTGAAACGCGCAACAAGACTTTGGTGAATACGCCGATCAAGTTTCAGAAACTGTTGTAATAAACCGTTGATTCTGAGCGACACCTTCAAATTGCCTTCCTGAGGCAATAGATGAATATCACTGGCACGGGCCCTGATCCCATCCAGAAGAATCTTGTTTGCAAGACGAACAATGGGTGCTGTTTCAGCTTCATCTTTTAGCGACAGCGCCCCAGACGGGCTTTCTTCCTCAACTTCATGCAGACCAGCTGCTTCAATGCTAATGGCACTAAGATCACTGTCCCCGGTATAATATTTATCAATATAATCTTCAATCTGGCTGGGTGTTGCGACGATCATCTCAACCCAGAGGCCAGTGTGAAAACGCAAGGCATCTGAAATAGCCAGGTCGGTCGGTTGAGATGTCGCAATCGTAATTTTCTTACCATCTGAATCCACAGGAAAAATATGCAATTGCCTGGCAAGATCAGAAGGAACCAAATCCAGTGTTTCCGGGCTTGGAGAAACATCACTCAAATCTACAAAGCGCATTCGGAATTTAAGTGCCAGAGCCATTATCAACTGATCTTCCGTGATGTTCTTGTGCTCAATCAGGATCTCACCCAATTGTTTATGGCCGCCATGGCTCTGCTCTTCCAAGGCAGCGTCAACCTGCTCTCTTGTGACCAGATTAGCTGCAACCAGGATGTCTCCGATGAGAACGGTTTTCTCCGCCGAAAGCGCTTTCTTGTTCTTTATCGCCTCGTCAATGGTGTGCTGTGGAATATTGTGCTTATCAGAGATAATCTCACCAACTCGGCGTTTTTTCAGACGGGCCTGCTCGCTCAGGGCACCTTGCAAATTTGCTTCGGAAACACTGCCGCCATCCCTCAGGATTTCCCCAAGAGGACGGGGCTGGCTGCGACTTAGGATTCCTGTGTGAGAAAAAAATATTCGCCTGAGATTAATGGAATCATCGAAAGGGATACCATAAAAACCATGGCTGATATCGGGAGTAGCCTGCTGTTGCAATACCCGCACCCTGTATACGGAATCGTCACGTGTTTGAACATCCTCAACAATCTCTCCTGGAAGAGGAGGCGGACATGACTCACCCGGAATACTATGAAACAGAATGGCGCAAACCTGATCCAGTGGAAACACCTGAACCTTTCCGTCACTGCGAACGGCGACCTCCCCATCCATAGGGTGGAATAATCGATCCAGCTGCCCTGCCACAGAGCTGCCTTTGCAAAGCATTACATTTACATTATCCAGTGACACCGGATTGCCCCCCCTCTTCTAACACGGACATTGCTACCATCACATAACTATTCAGAACTATCACAAAAGAGCAAGCAACTACATCGAAAGACTTACCGGATAGCCAGCATCTCGAATACGCTCCGCAAAAGACAACATCCAGGATTTGCTCACAGGTGAGATGTTCACTGCTTCGACCTGTCTGGATGTCCTGGCCAAGCCGTATAGAAGAACCCCCTTTAATGGGGTTTCTTCCTCCTTCAACTCCCTCAACAAACCAAGATAAGCGGACAATTCCTCATTGTCAGGTGGCTTTTTATTCCATGCATGCATACAGGTCTGGATAAATGTGGGGCAACGTTGGCTTGCAAGCTGAATATTTCGCTTCAACTGACTGGTCTTTAAGGCAACGCCATTAATACGTTTAATATCTTCAGTACGAGCTCGATCAAGTTTGAGCCATATCTCTCCGCCAAGTTCGGCAAGGTGTTGAATGCCATTCATAACATGGGTACGTGTCATGTATGATCCGTTGGTGATTAGCACAAGCTTGATATTCCCGCGCAACATCAGATCATCCAAAATACGCCCGATGATTTTGACAACCTGGCCGAACTGTCGGCTACTGGTTGGTTCTCCATTTCCGGAGATGGCAATATCTGAAATACACCGAAACCCTTCCGGCACACATTCCTGCATAAAAGTTCCCGTAAGCAACTCCTGCAGGAAACCGCGCAACTCACTTTCCAGCAAATGTAAATCAATCAGGGGAGCAGAACCACGTTTTAGATTCGGAACCTGGCAATAAACACAGTGCCAGTTGCAGGCATTATTGGGATTAAGGTTCACACCAACGGAAACGCCTCCGCTCCGACGTGAAATAACGGGATAAACGTAGCGCAGACCGACAGCGTCACGATCATGGTTTCTGGCACTCAATATGACAGGGGTCTTCTGCATTACCGAAGTGTAGCACGACAGCGACACATGGATGACTGGCCCTCTTTCCGGCATGATTCCGCGCCCATGCTCATAATCGGTAAATCTGTCCCTCCCGGCATTGCTTATCTCCTGGCTGAGTCCGCCCGCAAACCGGGTTTGCGCACCTATATCTGCCGTGACCTTAAAAGCTACCGGCTTCTGAGCGAAGAAATAGCCTTCTTCTTACAGGACTCCCCCCATTTATTGTGGCGTTTTCCGGCCTGGGAGATGCTTCCCTACGATCATGTTAGTCCTCATCGTGAGATCGTAGGTGAACGGCTGGCCACCCTGGCCCGTATCCTCCGGGAACCTCAACCGCAAGGCATACTGCTTACGGCGCTCCCTGCCTGGCTACATCGAATCCCTCCTCCGGAAATCATCAGTACACATGTCTGGAAGATCTCGCTGGGAGATCAACTTGATCTGGATAATCTGAAATCGAATCTGGCACTGGCTGGCATGCAAAATGTCGACAGGGTGATGACAAAAGGAGAATTTGCTCTGCGCGGGGGCCTGCTGGACATCTGGCCGGCAACAGAAGATGCACCTTTGCGGCTGGATTTATTTGGTGATGAGATAGAATCCATCCGATATTTTGATTCTGAAACCCAACGCTCAGGCGAAAAATTACGAGAGTTTTTCTCGGTTCCTGTCCGGGAAGTGATCCTGGATGAATCGGGGAAACAACGATTCATGGCTGCCTTTCGTCAGCGTTTTCCACATTTAAGAAAACACCCGATGCTGGCAGCTGCCAGCGCTGGTCGCGCTCATCCCGGCATCGAGTCTTTACTGCCGCTTGCCTATGAGCGCAGTTGTCGCCTTCTTGATTACCTGCCTGATGATGTGGAAATCATTGCTGACAAAGATATAGAGCAAGCCCGGATAGATTTCTCCGAACAAACACGAAGCCAGTTCGAGCTGGCGCGCCTTGGCAAAGAGCCTGTGATCCCGCCACAGGAAATCTATGCCATTGAAACCAGAGTCGAGGCTGGCAATCTGGATGGGACGGAACGGATTTCGCCCTCGCCAGACATTGCCAATCACCAGCAACATGATCGCCCCCTGCATAGCCTGCTACAGGAGATTACAGCATATCTGAATAAGGAGTGGAAAATAATGCTGGTTGCCCATGGACTGGGCCAGAGAGAGCGCATGCTGGAAGCTGTAAGCAATCTTGGCATTGAAGCAGAAAATTGTAATGGTTTACATGACTTCCCTGAAACAAGGGCTAGTACTGCAATCGGACTTTTGAATTCAGGGTTTTCTCTTCCGGATCGCAAGGTCATCGTGCTTACCGGACGTGAATTGCTTGGACAGCGCCTGCCGCGCAGACGAAGCAAAACCACGACCAGAACGCATGCTGAAATATTCAGCAGCTTACGTGAACTGAAAATCGGCGACCTGGTTGTGCATGAAGATCACGGCATCGGGCGTTACCTGGGCCTGACTTCCATGCAGGATGGTGACGCACAGGCAGACTTTCTACACATCGAATATGGCGGGCAGGCTGGAATTTATCTCCCGGTAGAAGGCCTTGACCGCCTGCACCGCTACAGCGGAGAAGAAATCCCTGCCCTGGACAAGCTTGGGGCAAAGCGTTGGAAGCGGGCAAAAGAACGCGTTCGGCGTGATATTCTGGCTCTGGCTCATGATATTATTGATGTGGAAGCCAGGCGGAAATCTGTCAGACGCGATCCGTACACATTGCAGAAAAATCAACTGGCCAGATTTGAAGAATTTGTCGCCCGCTTCCCCTTCGAGGAAACGGATGATCAGGCCGAAGCCATTCAGGAAACACTAAAGGATCTGGCCAGCGAAAAGCCAATGGACCGGGTAATTTGCGGAGATGTCGGTTTCGGTAAAACCGAGATTGCCCTGCGCGCTGCTTTTATTGTGGCGGAGTCAGGCCGGCAGGTTGCCCTGCTGGCGCCAACGACCGTGCTTGCCAATCAACATTTTTCTACCTTCTCGGAACGCTTTGTCGGCATGGGTTTCACAGTTACCTGTGTTAGCCGACTTCAAACCAAAGTCCAGATAGATCGTTCCCTGCATGAAATAAGCTCCGGAAAACCTTGCATTGTGATTGGCACACACCGCCTTCTGTCGGGTGATGTTCGCTTTGCGGATTTGGGGCTGGTCATTGTGGACGAGGAACACCGATTCGGCGTCAAACATAAGGAAAGGCTCAAGGAGCTTTATGAGAGTAGCGATCTACTCACCTTATCCGCTACTCCTATTCCGCGCACCCTCAATCAGGCCCTCTCCGGCCTGCGGTCTGTCAGCATCATCAGTACTCCACCGGAGGAGCGCGAAGCTATTCGCACCTTGATCAGCAGCTATGATCAGGATCAGATTCAGGAGGCCATCCGTCGTGAACTATTCAGGGGTGGACAGGTCTACTATGTGCATAACCACGTCAAGAGTATCCACCGTATCGCCAGAAGGCTGGCAGACGAAATGTCGGGGGTGGAAGTCGGCATAGCCCATGGTCAGATGTCGCCTGCAGAGCTTGACCGGCAGATGATGGCCTTTTACGAAGGCAGATTACAAATTCTGGTATGCACCACAATCATCGAGTCAGGTCTGGATGTGCCAAATGCCAACACCCTGATTGTGGAGCGTGCTGACCTGCTCGGACTGGCTCAATTGCATCAGATTCGCGGCAGAGTTGGCAGAAGTCATCATCAGGCCTATGCCTGCTTTTTCACGCCGGAGCCAGAGGCAATGACACAGGAGGCCCGGCAACGCCTTGATGCCATTGCTGAACACAGTGAACTCGGGTCGGGTTTCTGGCTTGCCCGCAGAGATATGGAAATACGTGGAGCAGGCAATTTGCTGGGAGCAGAACAAAGTGGGCATATCGAAGCTCTGGGGCTGGATCTGTATCTGGAAATGTTGACTGATGCCCTGCATGAGATAAGTGGTGAAACTCATCAACCCCGTCATAAAGTGGATATTCATCTGAATATGTCAGCCATCCTGCCACCTGATTACATCCCGCAAATACCAGAGCGCCTTGCCCTCTACCGCCGTCTGGCCAAGACCGAAAATGACCGGCAGCTTGCCGACTTGCGGGAAGAAATGATTGATCGCTTTGGCAAAATGCCGCTCGAGGGCGATTATTGCCTGGAAGCCGCCCGTATCCGCTGGCGCGCATCTGCCATGCGTTTAGATAAACTGGATGCGGGAACTCAGTCAGTCCGGTTTGTATTTACGCCTGACTCACCTCTGGATAGCGGCAGACTGTTAATCAGGGTACAGAAAAATCCGAAACAATATCACTTGCAGCCGGATGGAAGCCTCAGCCTGCTCGGAAATTATTCCGACCCCAAAGCAAGACTGAAAACATGCGTCAGCTTCCTGGATGAACTGATTCTGAACTCTGGAACTTGTACGATAAATTCGTAAAAATTACTGCAAAGCATGGAGAAAAACCATGGCAAAGCTGAATATACAGGCTGTAGCAAGCAGCAAGTCATGAAACATCGTGGTATGCATTTCTTGTTGCCGCCTGAAAGAGGAATTGACACATGAGTAATACAACTGCCCAACTCCTGATTTCGGACTCGGAAAAACATGCGGATATGCTTTATGT
>CAYLYU010000051.1:0-12334 GCA_964387725.1 uncultured Zetaproteobacteria bacterium
TACTGAATGGTACGGAACAGGCGCTCGGGATGCGGCATCATAATGGTAAAGCGGCCATCAGGTGTAGTCAGGCCGGTGATGCCATCAGGTGAGCCGTTGGGGTTGAAGGGATAGCGTTCGCTGGCATCACCTCGGTTGTCCACGTATCGCATGGCTGCGATTGCCTTTTGGTGCTGCCCGGCGTTCCGGAACTCGGCGCGCCCCTCGCCGTGCGCCACAATGACGGGCAAACGGGAGCCAGTCATGCCGCTCAGAAAAACAGAAGGCGAATCCATAATCTCTGCCATGACCAGGCGTGATTCGAACTGTTCGCTCCGGTTGCGCACAAATCCCGGCCAGGACTCAGCACCGGGAATTAACTCAGAAAGACTGCTCAGCATCTGACAGCCGTTGCAGACACCCAAAGCAAAACTGTCACCCTTCTGAAAAAAGGCCTCAAACTGGTCGCGGGCTCTGGAGTTGAACAGGATGGACTTGGCCCAGCCTCCCCCGGCCCCGAGCACATCGCCAAAAGAAAAACCGCCACATGCCGCCAAGCCCCGAAAATCGGCCAGTGTTTTTCTACCTTCAATAATGTCAGACATGGTGACATCCACGGCTTCAAAACCAGCACGATCAAAGGCGGCAGCCATTTCAACTTGCCCATTGATCCCCTGTTCGCGCAACACGGCTATCCCAGGTCTGGCTGAGTTTACAAATGGAGCTGAAATATCCTCAGAAGGATCAAAACTCAAATGGACATGCAGGCCGGGATCATGTTCATCAAGCAGATTGTCAAAGGCCTCTCTGGCACAGTCCGGGTGATCCCGCAATTCCTGCATTCTGAAACTTGTCTCTGACCATGTCCGCTGAAATTTACTTCTGGACTCCGACAAAACCGGCCTGTCCTGAGAGAAGAAAACAATCAGATCTTCATCGTTCGGTTCACCAATAATATGCAAAACCGATTCGAGGCCTTGATCCGCCAGATATGAAACCACTTTCTGGCGCTGCTCCCTGCGAATCTGGATCACCGCACCCAATTCCTCGCTGAACAGTGAGGCAAGGGGAATATCTCCAAGGGCATCCAGATAAATGGACACTCCACAACGAGCAGCGAAGGCCATTTCACAGCAGGTGCTAAAAAGCCCGCCATCGGAACGATCATGGTAGGCAAGCAGCAACCCCTGCCTGTTTAACTCCTGGATTGCTTCAAAAAATGATCTGAACAGGTTAACATCATCAAGATCCGGCGGCACATCTCCGGTAGCTCCATAAACCTGGGCCAAAGCCGACCCTCCCAGTCGATTCTTGCTCCGGCCAAGATCAATCAGGATCAGGTCGGTTTTCCCGGCATCGGTAACAAGTTCCGGCGTCAGGGTCCGGCGCACATCGTCAACCGGGGCAAAGGCTGACATGATCAGGGAGAGTGGCGATGTCACCTGTTTCTGCTTCCCATCTGCCTGCCAACGGGTCTGCATGGAAAGCGAATCCTTGCCCACAGGGATGGAAACGCCCAGGGACGGACATAGGTCCTCGGCCACGGCCTTGACGGTATCAAACAGGCGTGCGTCTTCCCCCTCGCAACCTGCGGCAGCCATCCAGTTGGCCGAAAGCTTGACGCTGGAAATGGAGCGAACGCTTGCAGCGGCAATGTTGGTCAGGGCCTCACCCACCGCCATTCGTCCTGAGGCGGGAGCATCCAGCAGCGCTACAGGTGAACGCTCACCCATGGCCATGGCCTCACCCTTGAAACCTCGATAGTCCAGCGCCGTGACGCCAACATCCGCCACCGGAACCTGCCACGGACCAACCATCTGATCACGTGCTACCAGTCCCGAAACTGAACGATCGCCAATTGTGATAAGAAAACTCTTGTCTGCCACCACCGGCAGACTGAGAATTCTGAAAGCTGCCTCTTCAATATCGATATCATCCAGACAAAAAGGAACCGTGGCAGCAGGCAGGCGCTGTGCCTGCCGCTGCATCTTCGGTAGTTTCCCGAGCAGAACAGAGAGCGGCAAGTCCACAGGACTGTTTCCAAAATGCTCATCCCTTATTATCAAAATACCGTTATCTGTTGCCTCGCCCAGTACAACGTAGGGGCACCGTTCACGCCTGCACATGGCATCAAAGCACTCAAGATTCTCCGGCAAAATAGCCAGAACATAACGTTCCTGGGCCTCGTTACACCAGACTTCCAGCGGAGGCATGCCAGGTTCCAGATTTTCTATATTTCTTAGCTCGAGAAGCCCTCCCCGTCCGGCATCATTGATCAGTTCCGGCACGGCATTGGAAAGGCCGCCCGCACCCACATCGTGAATAAACCGTATCGGGTTTTCTTTCCCCATTTGCCAGCAGCGATCCAGCACCTCCTGGCAACGGCGTTCCATCTCCGGGTTGTCACGCTGCACCGAATCAAAGTCCAGCTCGGCCACATTGCTGCCGCTGGCCATGGAGGAAGCAGCACCTCCACCCAAACCAATGCGCATGGCCGGGCCACCGATCTGAATAATGAGGCTCCCGGTCGGCACATCCCGCTTTTGCACATCGGTATCGCTAATATTGCCCAGACCACCGGCAATCATAATCGGCTTGTGGTAACCCCATACCTTACCATCCACTTCCTGTTCAAAGCTGCGGAAATAACCGCAGATATTCGGTCGCCCGAATTCATTATTAAAACCGGCAGCACCGATTGGTCCCTGCAGCATGATATCGAGGGCGGAAACAATACGATCCGGCTTGCCGTATTCCTTCTCCCATGGCCGAACCCAGCCCGGTATTTTCAAACCGGAGACGGAAAATCCGCACAGGCCTGCTTTTGGTCTGGCGCCGCAACCGGTAGCACCTTCATCGCGAATTTCACCACCTGAACCGGTGGCAGCCCCTGCATACGGTGATATAGCTGTGGGATGGTTGTGTGTTTCCACCTTGATAACGATATGTGACAGACAGGTATGCTCCCGATAGGAACCGTCCCGGCCCGGAAAAAAGCGCTGTGACGTGAACCCTTCCAGAACGGCGGCATTGTCCTTGTAGGCAACCAGCGTCCCTTCCGGCTGAGCTGCATGGGAAATGCGAATCATATCAAAGAGGGAATGAGGCTGTTCTTCACTGTCAATCAACCATTTGGCATTGAAAATCTTGTGCCTGCAATGCTCCGAATTCGCCTGGGCAAACATCATTAGCTCGACATCGCTTGGATTGCGACCAAGCTCGGTAAAGCTCTGTATCAGATAATCCATTTCCTCATTCGAAAGAGCCAGGCCCAACTCACAATTTGCCTCAGTCAGAGCCTCAGCCCCACCCTTGAGCAAATCTATATGTATTAGCGGAGAAGGTTGCTGATGGAAAAAAAGCTGATCGACCGCATCAAAATCCATCAACACGCTTTCAGTCATCCGATCATGCAAAAGACTGGCGACCACGGATTCATCCCGGGCAGAAAGGCCTCTGTCACTGATCACATCAAAGGCCAGGCCACGTTCCAGGCGCCTTATAATTGTCAGACTACAACAATGAGCAATGTCAGTAGCCTTGGAAGACCAGGGAGAAATAGTACCATGGCGGGGGACAACCAAAAAAAGCTGACCGTAAATTGTCATCTCCGAGGAAGTCCCGTAATCAAAAAGCCGCTGAAGACTTGAAGCCTCATCAGACGAAAGTGCTCTGCCTGACTCGGAAAAATGTATAAAATGTGCCTTCAAATCATCAATATGGGGAACATATTGCTGCAAGCGGGCAAGCAATTTAGTCCGCCGAAAATCGGAGAGGGCAAGCGGCCCGGACCAATGCAAAATGTTAAGACTCATGCGCCAACCCTACATCAGCAAACGTTCAAACCAACCGAAATCAAGGCACAAAAAAACCCACCTTCGGGGCGGGCCTTTTAATTGATCAAGCTGAACAGGTAAGGCTAGGCTGAAACTCCCTTAACACGAGCAACTATTCTGGACACCCGCCTCGAAGCCTGACGTTTATGAATAACACCACTCTGACCGGCACGATCAATAAGTGAAATTGCTTTACCCAACTCTACTCTGGCCTGCTTGCCGTCTCCAGCCGCAACGGCCGTGTCCACGCGTTTTACTGCAGACCGCATGGCACTCTTCTGAACTCTGTTGCGCGTACGGCGCACCTCTGACTGACGTGCTCTTTTTATAGCCGACGGATGATTGGCCACTCAAATCTCCTTAAAACCATTGAAACAATATCATTTTTTCGAACCGGGTCGTGAAGCATAGGGTCGAAGCTCAAACTGTCAAGATGCAGATCGAACCGCTGATGTGAAATCCCCCTGTCTTCGAATCAGACAAATTCACCTCTGCCAATCGCAGCTGAGCATGGCTAGTCTTTACCCATCATGAGCAGTTCGGGGTACGTCTGTCAAAATTGTGGCGCGGAACATCGCAAATGGCTGGGACGGTGTCCTGATTGCGGTGACTGGAACAGTATCAGTGAACAACAACTGGAATCGCCTGGAAAAGTGTCCAGGAAAGCAAAGGCAATACAAACCACCCCTATTACCGATGTCGATGCTGAAGCCAACATCCGTCACAGCACGAAAATTCCGGAACTGGACAGGGTTCTCGGAGGAGGTCTGGTACGTGGCTCTGCCGTACTGATCGGTGGCGACCCCGGGATCGGCAAGTCAACGCTTCTCCTTCAGGCCGCATCAAAACTTGCTGAGCAGGGAGTTGTGCTCTATTTCACCGGTGAGGAATCGGCACAGCAGGTTAAACATCGAGGTGACCGTATTGACGCTACACATGCAGCTTTACACATTGCAACAAGCGCCAATCTGGAAGCAATTATAGCTACTATCAGGAAATACAGGCCCAAAACGGTTATTATTGACTCCATCCAGACGATGTTCACAGATTGCCTTTCCTCGGCCCCGGGTACCGTTTCCCAGGTACGTGATTGCGCCGCCGCCCTGATTCAGGAAACCAAACAGCATGGGTATGCACTGCTGCTTGCCGGTCATGTAACCAAACAGGGAACTCTGGCCGGGCCCCGTGTCCTTGAACATATGGTTGATACTGTGCTTTATTTCGAGGGTGATAGCGGGCATCAGCATAGAATTCTTCGGGCAGTAAAAAACCGTTTTGGCTCGGCAGGCGAAATCGGCGTCTTTGAAATGAGGGATCAGGGGCTGCTCGGAGTGGATGATGCCTCCCGCCTGTTTCTGTCTGATCGCCCTGAGGGCATTTCAGGATCTGTAGTTCTTGCCTGCATGGAGGGAAGCCGCCCCCTGATGGTTGAAATTCAGGCCCTGGTAGCATCTACCGTTTACGCCAGCCCCAAACGCAGTGCTGTAGGCCTGGACCAGGGCAGAGTGGCAATGCTTACGGCTGTCCTTGAGCGTCGATTGTCTGTCCCTCTAGGTGATCAGGATGTGTATGTGAATGTTGCCGGCGGAGCCAGAATCAACGAGCCGGCTTCCGATCTTGCCGTATTGCTGGCTATCTTGTCCGCCTTCCGTGATAAACCCCTGCAAAGCAATGTGGCTGTATTCGGTGAAATTGGCCTTACCGGAGAAGTACGGCCCGTTCATCAGCCGGAAATGAGGGTCAGTGAGGCAAAAGCTCTCGGTTTCGAACAAATCATCATGCCAATGGCCAATCAACAGAGGGTGAATGAGTCCAGGGCACGTGCTACACTGCCAGCCGCATCTATGCCGCAATTAATTCCGGTGCGACATTTGACAGAAGCTTCACAGGTGGGCCTGGCTTGATTTTATTTGACTATGTATTGATCGTCATCATCGGTCTTTCCATGTTGTTCGCCCTCTGGCGCGGGTTCATGCGCGAGTTTATCTCGCTTGCAGGTCTTGTTGCCGCCTTTTTTATTGCCGGTCGCTTTTCCAGAACTGCCAGCGAACTTCTTCAACCCTGGCTGCAAAATCAAACTGTCAGCGATATGGCCGGCTTCGGCCTGATCTTTGTGGGTGTTCTTTTTCTTTCCGGTTTGGTTGGTGTTGTAATCCGTAAACTGATTCCTTCAGGGTTTACCCTTACTGATCGCCTGCTTGGTTTGTTGTTTGGCATGGTGCGCGGCATATTATACATTGGTCTTTTTTTTCTTGTTTATACCAGTTACGCAAAACCGAATCAGCCGTGGCTGGAAGAAAGCATTTTTGCACCCTACGCTATTGAGTTAGGCAACGTAATTGGCAGCGCCATTCCGCCAGGCTATCCCCTGTCCCGTCAGGAAAGAGGTTCGGTCAAGACGTCAAAACCTGTTGATGGAGGTTCAATCCCTGGTGCTGGCGAACTGGAAGGCGTTGGAAATTTGATCTGATGATTGACGACCATTTTCGGGATGAATGCGGTGTTTTTGGTGTCTTCGCTCACCCGGAAGCCGCCAACCTCACCTATCTTGGCCTCTACGCCCTGCAACACCGGGGACAGGAATCAGCCGGTATTGTCTCAACCGATGGACACAATTTTAATACGCATCGTGGCATGGGTCTGGTTGCCGATGTCTTTGAGGAAAGCGACATTTCCCACCTGACCGGGCAAAACAGTATCGGCCATGTGCGCTACTCTACGGCCGGGGATTCAGAAATTCGCAACTGCCAGCCCTTTAGCTATGAATACGCCCATGGCGGTATATCCATGTGCCACAACGGTAATATTGTTAATGCCAAGGATCTTCGCAACGAACTGGAACAGAACGGATCTATTTTTCAGACAACATCAGATACAGAGGTATTGATTCATCTGGTTGCCAAAAGCAAGGCAGCTAACACGGAAAGTCGTCTGGCTGACGCTGTCCGCCGTCTGCGCGGGGCATTCTCACTTTTGGTACTTACCGAGACTCGCCTCATTGGAGTACGTGATCCGCATGGCATCAGACCCCTGGTGCTTGGCCGTCTGGGTGATTCATTCATTCTTTCATCCGAAACATGTGCTTTCGACCTGATCGGTGCAGAATTCATACGCGACCTTGAACCCGGTGAAATGCTGGTTATTGATAAAGATGGCTTGCACAGCTACAAGCCCTTTGGTCAGGAGGAAAACAAGTTTTGTGTCTTCGAGTATGTTTATTTTGCCAGACCTGACTCCACACTGGAGGGTGTCAATGTCTATCAGGCCCGCTATGACATCGGCAGGGAACTTGCCAGAGAAGCACCGGCAGCAGGAGACATTGTCGTTCCGGTACCGGATTCGGGAACACCACCCGCCATGGGCTATGCCGAACAGTCCGGCATCCCGTTTCAAATGGGTCTTATACGCAATCACTATGTTGGCCGCACTTTTATCGAACCTCAAAATGCTATCCGGCACTTTGGTGTGCGCATTAAACTGAATGCAACCCGTGACCTGATTGAAGGCAAGCGTGTGATTCTGGTGGACGATTCAATTGTCAGGGGAACAACCAGTCAGAAAATCGTCGAGATGGTACGCAGGGCCGGCGCCAAAGAGGTTCACTTGCGCATATCCAGCCCACCAACCCGATGCTCCTGCTTTTACGGCATTGATACACCCAGACCGGAAGAATTGATGGCCAACATAATGAGTATAGAGCAAATGTGTCAGACCATTGGCGCTGACTCGCTCACCTTTGTTTCCTTTGACGGCATGTACAGGGCTGTCGGGAAACCCCGGCACTTACATTGCGATGCCTGCTTCTCCGGTAACTATCCCGTTCCCACCAGCAAGCCCCAGTCTCCTCAACTTACATTGTTGCGCTTTTCAAGCAGGCGGCATTAAACCTCGAACCGATCGGATCTGATCTTCTGGCTCTTGAAATTATTGTATTTTGCCTACGGCTCGAATATGTATACGGCAAGGCTACGGGAACGGATACCTTCGGCCTCAGTGGTGGGCTCGGCATGGTTACCGAACTGGATTCTGGTTTGTAACAAACTGGGACAGGATGGATCTGCCAAGGCCAATATCGTGAGAAGACAAGGAGCCATCGTCCATGGGGTCACCTATACACTCAATACGGGAGACTTTGAGACTCTGGATCGTATTGAAGGCGGTTACCAGCGTGAAACCATGCAAGTGTACTCGGCAAGACATGTTTCAGTCGAAGTCGAGACCTACGTGGCCGTTCAACTCACGACACAGCCCATGCCTCTTAGCTGGTATAAAGATTATATTCTGGCAGGTGCCCGTGAACATGCCTTGCCGGGAGAATACCTGAATTTCCTGGATCAGCTTCCCCAACTTGAGGAGTAACTTGCAGATTCGCAGACAAGTTTTTCAGTAGAGAAAATATCAGTAGCCAATTATGCTTCGCACGTAACTATTCAGCACTATCGCAAAGTAGCATGTAGCTGTTCAGATTGTCGCTGATTTTTCTGAGGACAAGGCGAAAAAGCGGAGCTTACTTACTGTAAGTGAGCATTTTTTAACGCAGTCATCAGGAAAATAAGGGGTGAGCTGAATAGTTACCTTCGCACGAACTTTTATAAGGGGTCTGGCTCATGGAGATAGATGTCAACAAGGTAGCACTTCTGGCACGTATTCGACTGACTGAAGAAGAAGCGACCAAACTGGGGCCACAATTGGGCAATATCTTTGGCTATGTGAATAAGTTACAGGAAGTCGATACCAAAGGTGTGCCTGAAACTGCCCACCCTCATGACGTGGCCATGCCCTTGCGAACTGACGTGGTGACAAACACAAATCGGCGTGACGCATTGCAGAGCCCGGCCCCGGAGGTAGAAGCAGGTCTCTACGTTGTACCGAAGGTGATCGAATAATGCCCTTCTCCACTCTTTCAGAACTAAAAGAACGACTGACTTCCGGCGACATATCAGCCAGGGAACTGGCTGCCACTTACCTTGAGCGTATTGCAAAACACAATCCCCGGCTCAACGCCTTTGTGCACTGCAATGACGATAATATTATGGCGCAGGCTAAAGCATCCGATGCATATCGTGCAAAGAATGCGGCCAGACCACTGGAAGGCCTGCCTATTGCCATCAAGGATATCTTCTGCACCACCGATTCACCCACGAGTTGCTGTTCAAATATACTCAAAGGCTTTGTGGCACCCTATGATGCATATGTGATTTCACGACTGCGTGAGGCAGGCGCAGTACTGCTTGGCAAAACAGGCATGGATGAATTTGCCATGGGCTCTTCCAGTGAAACCTCCGCCTTTGGCCCGGTACGCAACCCCTGGGATGAAGGTCGTATCCCCGGCGGCTCTTCAGGTGGTTCGGCCTCTGCTGTGGCCGCAGGCCTTGCCCCGGCGGCACTCGGTACAGATACCGGCGGCTCCATCCGGCAGCCGGCAGCACTTTGCGGCATTGTTGGCATGAAGCCAACTTATGGGAGGGTTTCCCGTCGCGGCATCATCGCCTTTGCATCATCCCTGGATCAGGCCGGCCCTATGACTCGATGCGTAAAAGATTCTGCCCTGATTGCTTCGGTGATCTCCGGACATGATTCAGGCGACTCCACCAACATGGCCGATTCGCCCGAAGTGGACTGGATGGGAGCTAGCACAAAGAAAGATATGAAAGGTCTGAGGATTGGAAGGCCGAAAGAATACTTTGTTGAAGGTATGGATGCAGGCGTAGCCGATGCCGTAGAGCAAGCACTGGCAGAATGTGCTTCTCTGGGCGCAGAAATCGTGGATATTTCTCTGCCACATACCGAATACGCTGTAGCCTGCTATTATGTTATCGCCCCTTCCGAGGCCTCGGCAAATCTGGCCCGCTATGATGGAGTACGCTATGGCTACCGCTGCGACGAGTCCGAGGATCTTCTGGATATGTATACACGCAGCCGGGATAAAGGTTTTGGCTCCGAGGTTAAACGGCGTATTCTAACCGGCACCTTCGCCCTATCCAGCGGCTATTACGATGCCTATTACAAGAAAGCTCAGCAGGTTCGCACACTCATTCGCCGGGATTTTGAAAAAGCCTTTGAAAAAGTAGATATCATTGCCACGCCAACCAGCCCCGTACCTGCTTTCCGGCTGGGCGAGAAAACGGATGACCCCGTTACCATGTACCTGGCTGATATCTTCACCATTGCCTTAAACCTGGCCGGCTTACCCGGACTTTCTCAACCCTGCGGTTTTACTGCCGGCCTGCCTGTAGGTCTGCACTGGATTGCCCCGGCGTGGCGCGAAGACATTCTGCTTCATGCGGCCAATGCCTATGAAACAGCCGGAAGCTGGCATCAACAGCATCCGAAGGAGCTTGAATCATGAGCTGGGAGACTGTTATCGGCCTGGAAGTTCATGTCCAGATCAATACAAAAACCAAAGCATTCTGCGGCTGTTCCACTGCATTTGGTGCAGAACCCAACACCCAGACCTGTCCGGTCTGCCTTGGCATGCCAGGACAATTGCCGGTGCTGAATGATATAGCTGCCCACAAAACGGTGCTTACCGGATTGGCTATCAATGCGGGCATCAATCTGGTTTCCAGGTTTGACAGAAAAAATTACTTTTATCCTGACCTGCCGAAGGGCTACCAGATCAGTCAGTTTGCTTTGCCTCTGGTTGAACACGGGCATCTGATGATTCCGGTTTCCGAAGGGGAAAAACGCATCGGCATCACACGAATCCATATGGAAGAAGATGCCGGCAAAAGTATGCATGAGGGTCTGGAAGGCGTTTCCCATATTGACCTGAATCGCTCCGGTGTGCCGCTGATGGAGATTGTATCCGAACCGGACATGAGCAATTCAGCAGAAGCCATTGCCTATCTGAAACAGTTGCACCAGTTAATCCGTTTTCTTGATGTATCGGGTGCGGATATGGAGAAGGGCCAGTTTCGCTGCGATGCCAATATTTCGGTTCGCAGACCCGGTAAACCTCTGGGAACACGGGCGGAATTAAAGAACCTGAATTCGTTCCGATTCATTAAACAAGCCATCGAACACGAAGTCATCCGCCAGATTGAATTGATCGAGGATGGCGGCAAAGTGGTGCAGGAAACACGTTTGTACGATTCAGTGACAGGCGAAACACGCCCAATGCGAAGTAAGGAAGAGGCACATGACTACCGCTATTTTCCCGAACCGGATCTCCCGCCTCTTGTTATTCAGCAGGAAGAGGTCGATGTTATCCGGGCCGGCTTGCCGGAGCTTCCCGGTCAGATGCGCTTGCGCTTTGAGACTGCTTACGGCCTCTCCGCTTATGATGCGAATGTGCTCTCCCAAAGCCGTATTCTGGCTGCCTACTATGAAGATGTCGTAGCTACGCATAACGGGGATGCCAAACGCTGCGCCAACTGGGTAGCCAATGAACTTCTGGGCAGACTCAAAGAGAGCAGCATGGACATCTCAAACTGCCCATTGTCGCCCAGGACTTTAGCAGGTCTTCTGGATCGTATCTCTGACAATACAATTTCGGGAAAAATAGCCAAGGAAGTGCTGGATGCCATGCTTGAATCTGGCCTGGATGCTGATGTAATCATTGAAAAAAAAGGTCTCAAGCAAATCACGGATTCAGGGGCTATTGATAGTATTATCCAGCAGGTCATCGATGAAAATCCTGAACAAGTTGAGCAATATCGGGCTGGCAAGGACAGGGTCATTGGCTTTTTCATCGGCCAGGTCATGAAAGCCAGCCGTGGCAAGGCTAATCCCGAACTGGTTAATCAACGCCTTCTAATCCTTCTTAAAGTCTAGCCTGGGCTGATCATCGTGAAATGGACTCAGCTGCGCGTCTTGCTTCCTGCAGTCGCGACCCTGGTTCTGGCCATCGTTACCTTCCTGTTCTGGCGTCTGGATGCGGAACTGTTGGGTAAGCAATTCGCCGAACAGCTTGGTCATGCTGTTCAAAGGCAAGTGAAAATCGGAGAGGTTAGCTTTTCTATGGCGCATGGCCCCGGTCTGTCTCTTCGTGACTTCAGAATTATACAGGGTTTAGGTGATTCATGGGGGCTTTCAGCCAGCCAGATTGACGGCTCTCTGGAGCTGATTCCCCTATTGATGGGTGAATTACGCTTTCAGAAGGTATTTATTTTATCCCCCGATATTTTTTTGACCTCGATCCCGGACAGAGCACTGCTTAAGCTGCCACCAGAACTAAAACTTGAACGGCTGAGTATCCGCAATGGAAGTCTCCAGCTTTCCGATGTGGGCCAACGCCTTGATCATATTCTTCTGGATTTGCGCGGACTTTCCCAAAACATCGAATCCCGCTGGGAGATGAAAGCGAGATTCGGAGACAAGACCCTGCAATCAGATGGTCGGGCCAGCATCAGAAACGGTGCTATATCCACAGCCTTCGGAAAATTCAAGACAGATGCTGTTCCTGTTAGCGCCTTCACTGACAAGAAAACTCCAGGCTGGCTCAGACGACACATGCTATCCACCACACTGACCTTTGACATGAACACCCGAGGGCAATGGAAATTGTTCGGGGATAT
>CAYLYU010000052.1:0-12187 GCA_964387725.1 uncultured Zetaproteobacteria bacterium
ACTGAATCACTGGCTACCCCGCCGGGTGAGAATGCGTATTGGAAACAGTCGCTAAAGGACAAAGGTCTGATCTTCATCAAACAGCTTTGGGTGAATATTAACTACCCGATTCCGGTTAACGCAGACCCGCCAACTCTTGCAGAAGGTGCCAGTTATTCAGGCGCTCTCGCTGCGAGGCCAGAAGTGATTCTGAGGGATTGCCGTCCTTGTCAAAGTGTTTGGCAAATCTTCCTTCGCTACGCGCAAAGGTGATAAAATCCACAGTTTCCCCTGTTTTGGGAGTGACATACCAATCTTTACCTCTGGCCGGATTCCCTTGCAAACTTAATCGTTCAGACAGGCGATCGCCTTTGCGCGGGTCGTGTACCAGCAAAGGAAAGGCACGGGAGTCTACTGCCAGCTTGGCCTGCCGCATGGACGCGTCATCAGCAATCCCGTGTTCTGGCTGGCAGGCAGTATATGCAACCACGATCGAGGGGCCATGGTATTCGTTTGCAGCCAGGATAGCGCGATAGAAATGATTAACGTGCGCAGGCGTCGTCTGGGCAACATATACGTTCGGATGCATGATGGCGATCTGGGCAATTTCCTTGCGACCTTCCGACTTGCCTTGCTGCGCCTGCCCGAAAGCAGACATCTTGGCATCCTGTCCACCGAAAGTTGAGGTCGAGGCCTGCCCACCTGTATTTGAATATACCTGCGTATCCAGAATCAATACATTGATATCCATGCCACTCATCAGCAAACGCGACAGGGATTGAAAGCCGATATCCAGCATGGCGCCATCGCCGCCGAATACCCACAATCGTTTATCCTGCCAACCCATGGCATCCCAGCGACCGCGAACACCCATAGCCACAGCGGGAGCATTTTCAAAGAGCGAGTTCGTCCATGGCACCTTGTAGGGATTGTAAGGATAGGTAGAACCAAAAACCGAGTTGCAACCGGTAGCAGCCACAATACCCATGCTCTCCTTGCCATGCACAAAGGAAGTGGCGGCCAGCATCATACGAATAGCCGTAGCTTCGCCGCAACCCATACAGGAGCCTGCCCCACCAACATAAAGCAAAGATGACTCGGCCAGCATCATGTCGGCCAGAACCTTTTCCTGAATATATTCGGCCGGAGTATCAGGGAGTTTCCGGGAAAGTTTAGAAGATGCATGATTTCCTTTCATCAACGCATCGGTTTTTTCCATCATTGCAAGGGCATCATGAGAACCACAGGCCTCAACACATTCCCCACAGCCTTTACACTTCTCCGGGTCAATAACGAGCATGAACATGCCACCCTCATCGCCCTTTCTCTTCGGCACTTTGTAATATTTGGTGGTTTCGGCAAAGCATGACGTGATGAAATCACCCTGATCCTCGTCCACGAGCTTTTCTTCAAGATTTTGAAAATCGCTCTCCGGAATCACCTTGCCAATAATGGCTGTATCAGGGCATTGGGTAACGCACTCCATGCAACCCACGCAATTTTCTGAATTTAGAACCGGAATTTCAGGAGCTATGGTTGAAAAATCACGGTACGAGGCAGTCCCTGCCGGAATCCAGCTAACAGCTGATCCCAAATCCGCAGGAAGGCTCTGATCAGCGCTACCATCCTCATAAGCTGTAACGATGTTTTCTACAAATGTATCGATATCCAGAAAATCACTGGCATAACGATCAAAGGCATCTTCGCTCTCGCCAGGATGAGTCATATTCGATTCCTCTTTCATCAGGCGGGTTGTGCTTCCACTTCCAAGCTTAGCTGATGTACCCGACGATAGCCTTGTTTAACGGCTTCCAGGTTCGCCAGCACGACCTTCCTGCCACGACGGCCAAAATATTTATCCAGTGATTTCTCTACCCCGTTAAAAAGCGCATCCTCGGAAAGGCCCTTGTTGGCAACAAACGGAGCTACACGTAAAAAGACACCCAGGAGCACAATACCCTGCATGCGCATGACCAGATCTTCACTTACGGCAACTTCTCTGGCGATGTGCACGGTATCCAGATAGTAGACCTGAAACTGATTTTCCTTAATGGCTTCCCGGGCTGTGAATGGGATCTGGGACCAGACTGCGGCATCGTCTTCAAATGAGCTCTGCAAAAAGATGGCCCCACCCCGAACCAGCCCCTGCAAAGGATTGGTTGTGCGAAAGGCATTGACGTTATTCAGAGCGACAAAATTGACATATTTAAGCTCGGCATGCTCCATAATCCGCTCTGGTGATGCTGTCATATAGTATGTGGTTGGAAGCCCTTTCTTCTCAGATCCATATTTCGGAAAGGCCTGAACAAACAGACCAAAGATGCTTGCAGTCAAAGAAGCGATTACCTTGTTGGTGGTAACGGATCCATAGCCGCCAATGGAGTGCCCACGCATCGAAAATGCCCCATCAGGCCGCACATCAGGATCAACATTTCTGGAAAGAGAGGTTTGATGGTCGATACCAAGTGAGAAAAACCTTTTCCCTTCGCTGCGGATATTTTCAATCGCAGCAACTAAATCTCCGACACGCGTATCCCTGCTGCCCAATCCGTAAACGCCCGAATATATCTGCGGCATGCCGGCAATATCAGGATAACTTTCCTGTCCCGAAATCGCATCAGCAAATCCGGCCTTGATCTGGCAGGTAAGCGGATTGTCCTTGGCTAAAGGATCATCCAGACGTTCAATGACAGCAACTCCAAGACATTGACGCAGGGCAGCGACAATATCCGCTGCCGGAAAGGGGCGAAATGCAGTCACATTTAACAATCCTACCTTCCAACCGTACTCCCGGCGCATCCAGTCAACGGCGGCAATCGATGTATCCATCACCGAACCCATGCCAACCAGTGCATACTCGGCATCATCCATACGATACGTATCAATCATGCCGTAGCGACGACCGGTAAGTCGGAAGAACTCATCAAATGCTTCATGCAGATGCCCGGGGAGCCTGTCGTAAAAATAACGCTGGGCAATCTTGCCCTTCATGTAGGAATCCTGATTCTGAACCACCCCGGTCATGACAGGACGGGCGGGATCAAACATACAACCCAGTTTTTCATGCGGGGCACCGACATACGCTGCCATCATTTCGGGCTCACACAGAAAAACGCTTTCAATGGTGTGTGTTGTGATGAAGCCATCCTGCACGTTAAAGAAGGGGGTATGTGAGGCTTCAGCCGCGCGCCTGCAAATCAGAGCCAGATCCTGAGCCTCCTGAGCATTGCGACCGAATAGCATACCCCAACCGCAATCAGCCACGCCCATGACATCATCATGGCCGGCGTGAATACACAAGCCCTGAGAGGTCAAGGTACGGGCTCCGATGTGAAAGACCACGGGCAAACGTTTGCCCGAAATGGGGAGTAAGGCCTCCTTCATCAGGATCAGGCCCTGCGAACTGGTAAAGTTTGTTCCCCTGCCACCAGCCAAGGCAAAGCCCTCACTGGCTGAACATGAGCTATGTTCTGACTCAGGTTCGATAAAGAACAGCTCCTCGTCCCAACAGTTCTTTTTGCCGTTGGCAACCGCCATCTGGTAACCCACTCCCATATTGGTTGTAGGCGTAATGGGATAGGAACAGGCTCCCTGGCTAATATGGGTTTCCACCCACACTACCGTCTCGGAACCATCTGCCGTTACTGAAAAGCCGGGATACTTGAATGATTGATTTTTGTCTGTCACGCCGAAAGTTTAACGATTAAACTTATTCTGGAACACCCCCAATGTTCAGGGATATTTAATCTGCATAAATCATGCAGGCTGGAGAAGAAACTTGATTTGCACGAAAAAAACAGGCGAAATATTGCAATGAGGAGCAGACAATGAAAAGTTATCGCAAAGAACTCTGGTTCGAAATTCCATCCAGGCGAGGCTTCGTTAACATTACGCCGGATGTTGAACAGTGCCTGCGGGAAAGCGGCATACAGGAAGGACTTGTGCTGGTGAATGCCATGCATATCACCGCCAGTGTTTTCATCAATGATGATGAGTCAGGTCTGCATCATGACTATGAAGTCTGGCTGGAAAAACTTGCACCTCATGCCCCGATTTCCCAGTACCGGCACAATAATACAGGGGAAGACAATGCTGATGCACACATGAAGCGTCAGCTCATGGGTCGTGAGGTTGTAGTGGCAATTACCTCTGGCAGGCTGGATTTCGGTCCCTGGGAGCAGCTATTTTACGGGGAATTTGACGGCAGGCGGAAAAAACGCCTGCTGGTTAAAGTCATCGGCGAATAAAGCTCGCACACATAAAAAAGACGAAGCCGAAAGGCTTCGTCTTTTAAGAGAGAGGTGAGAGGTTGGAAAATCGGAGAGGAAAACAACTTAACCGTTCTCTTATGTGTTGCCAACACTGGCCAAGCGTCAAGCAGCTGTCTGTGACCCAGAACACTTTGCAGAAACCTCTTATGCAGTGGCCTCATGCCATGCTAGGACAAGGCGAAAATTCTCATTGCTCACCTCCACAGGCAGTGACTGTTTCACTTCCGACAGGGACGCGTAGGGATCCGCTTCATCCAACGCCTCCATAATCATCTCAAAAGGCTCGCCAACAATCGACTGAACATCCAGGGAATGCCCTCCCTTCACGAGGGCAATGAGCTGCTTCATCACACTTGTCGGCTGCACACCAAGTTTGGAGGCGATGCTGGTAACATCCAGGCCCTTTTGAAGAAGATTCAACGTCAGCATATGACCCTCACTAGCCTGCTCAGGGACAGCAGTCTTGTCCTTCTGTCCCGACGCGGGTTTCGACTGTTCCTCCTCTGTGTTGCCGTAGTAGCTGCACACCTCTTGCAAAAGCTCATCTCCGTACTGTTCCAGCTTGTGCGCACCCAGGCCGTTGACATTAAGAAAGTCCTTTTGCGATTTGGGTTTGATGGTACTGATTTGTGACAAGGTAGCATCACTAAACAATGTGTGGGGAGCAACATCTTCCTCCTCAGCCAGAATGCCGCGAAATTCACAAAGGTGTGCAAACAAACCTTCATCACGGCTACTAGCCGGCTTCTTTTGAGTCCACCTAAGCCGCTGATGAAACCTTGCCAAGGTAATCCGCTCATTGCTCTCCAGTAAAGGCTTTGCAGCATCTGTGAGCTTCAGAACAGAATGGTGGCAGATATCCTGAATGATGTAACCGCGGTGAATTAGCTGCCGGAGTATAGATAACCACTCATCAACACTCTGATTCTTTCCTGAACCGAAAGTACACAATTTCATATGTCCGTGATCCCGTATACGGACAGTATTGGAGCCCCGCAGAAGATCGATGATGTAATGCATGCCAAATTTTTCACTCACCTCATGAATACATGACAGTGCCAAGCGGGTCACTTCGGAGGCATCAAAGGTTTCCGGAGGACTAAGGCAAATATCGCAATTTCCACATGGCTTATTCAATTCCTCACCAAAATAGCCGAGCAACACCTTTCGCCGACAGGTAAGCGCTTCAGCAAAGCCAACCATGCTATCCAGTTTATGCAGCTCAATACGCCGTTGCTCAGACGCATCAATATTTTCGATAAGCTTGCGCACCAGGCTGATATCGGCTGAACCAAACAGAAGCAAGGCCTCAGAGTCCAGACCATCACGACCAGCCCTTCCCGTTTCCTGATAATAATTTTCTATGCTTTTCGGGATATCAAAATGCACGACAAAACGCACATTGGGTTTATTGACGCCCATACCAAAGGCAATCGTTGCTACAATAACGCGCAGGCGATTGCGCAGAAAATTATCTTGCGTCTCTGCCCGAACTTTCGCTGGCAAACCGGCATGGTAGGCGGCGGCACGAATTCCATGTCGTTGCAGATTCACTGCTACTTCCTCAACCCGCTTCCGGGAAAGACAGTACACAATACCACCATCATCAGGCCGCTCACCAAGAAATTCCAAAAGCTGCGGCAAAGGATTCCTTTTTTCGCTGACGGTATAGCGGATATTAGGACGGTCAAAACTGGATATGAATAACTTTGCCTTTTTAAGCTTCAGACAATTCAACACATCCTGACGTGTGTGTTCATCGGCAGTCGCGGTTAAGGCGAGTAGCGGCACCTTCGGAAAATTCTTGCGTAAAATGCCGAGCTGTACATATTCCGGTCTGAAATCATGCCCCCACTGAGAAACACAGTGCGCCTCATCAATGGCAAACAGGGCAAGATCGATGGCTTTCAAGCGAGCAAGAAACTCCTTGGAAAGCAGACGCTCCGGCGCCACATACAAAAGATCCAACCTGCCGCCGTCGAGATCCGCCAACACCTGTTTTGCTTCAGCGACTCTCAGGGAAGAATTAAAGAATGCTGCTTTCACTCCACAGCCTTTCAGAGTATCCACCTGATCTTTCATCAGCGAGATCAGTGGCGATACAATGATACCGGTACCATGGCGAACAATAGCCGGTATTTGGTAACACATGGACTTACCACTTCCCGTAGGCATTAGCACAAAGGCATCATGACCTTCGATTAGGCTACGGATCACATCTGCCTGGAGTGGGCGAAACCTCGGGTATCCAAAAATATTTTTGAGACATTCATTTGCTTGCTGCATCATTGGCATGATATCTATTGTACACATCTTTTCCCGCATGCCCATAGTGTTTTCATAAAGAGAGGCAGAAACAGACGGCAGGGAGTATGCTTTGCGCATGAAAGGACTTGCGGGAAAACGCATTCTTGTTACCCGTAGCTGCCAACAGGCAGAGGAAACCGGGCGGGCCCTACGCAAGCTTGGCGCTGAACCGATTCTGTTCCCATGCCTGGATTTCCGTTACAACCTGCAACAAGTAAAACGTGGCCTGGCCTTGTTGAGGGAACCGAAAACCGAAGCGCTGTTCACAAGTTCAAATGCTGTACATGCCGTACACAAGCAGCTGAAGAACAAGTTCGCCTCTTTTTTTGAAGATATCCCTGTAGCTGTGGTAGGAGCAAAAACTGCTGCTGTAGTGAACTCTTTTGGCATTAAGCCGCAGCTTGTGCCGGGGGTGTTCTCTCAGGAAGGTTTATTTGCTGCATATCAGCAACGAGAATTCCCAAAGCATCTGGTTTTTTTTCGTGCTGCAAGAGGTAAAGACTGGCTACTCAACATGCTTGAGAGTAGAGGATCAAAGGTTCATCTCATCCAAGCTTATCAATGTGTGCTTCCTGATGGTGATGCTACTCCAGTCATGCAGGCGCTCAATGACGACCAAATCGATGCCGTACTCCTGGGGAGTTCGAAAACAGCTATCAATTATGTCTCCCGTATTGGAAACCCTTCCCTCGCTGGAAAGCCCGTGGTTGCAGCGCTAAGCAATCATGTTGCAAAAACGGCCAGAGAACTCAGCCTGGACGTGCAAATCATAGCGACAGAAGCTAGTTTTGAGACGCTGTTGTTGGATGTGGCAAAATATTTCGAGCAACTTGAAACCCGGAGAGATGGAATATATGCGAACCATTGAGTTGATCAAACGTCCCCGCAGGTTGAGACAAAACCGATCATTGCGAAATATGTTCCAGGAAACATCGCTGTCAGCAAATGATTTCATCTATCCTCTTTTTGTCGATGAAACTATTGATATGCCAGTCCCTATTGCCAGCATGCCCGGCATTTCCCGTCTGCCTCTGACCCATGTAGAAAACGCTGTTTCCGAAGCGGCTGAACTCGGCATCCCCGGTGTCATCCTGTTTGGTGTTCCGGCGAGTAAGGATGCCGTGGGAAGCAGCGGATGGGATTCTGAAGGCATCGTGCAGCTTGCTATCCGCGCCGCAAAAAATGCCGTTCCCGATTTATGCATACTTGCTGATACCTGCTTCTGTGAATATACGGATCACGGTCATTGCGGAGTTCTCGGCGAGCAGGATGTAGACAACGATAGAACACTGGCCAATCTGCAAAAACTTGCACTGAGTTATGCCAAGGCCGGTGTCGATATCGTAGCCCCATCCGGCATGATGGATGGGATGGTTGCCGCAATCCGGGCCGAACTCGACGGCGAGGGGTTTCAGCACATTCCTGTCATGTCCTACGCCGTTAAATACGCATCAGCTTATTTCGGGCCTTTTCGTGATGCGGTTGACTCAGCCCCGAGCTTTGGAGACCGAAGCAGTTACCAGATGAATCCGGCCAACCGGCGGGAGGCCCTGCGTGAGGCATTGCTGGATGTGGAAGAAGGTGCTGACATCCTTATGGTAAAACCTGCCCTTGCCTACATGGATATCATCCGTGATGTCAAAGAAGCAACCTGCCTTCCCCTGGCTGCCTATAATGTTTCCGGCGAATACGCCATGATCAAGGCGGCCGCCCAACAAGGTTGGATTGATGAAAAACGACTTGTGCTGGAAACCATGACGGGTTTGAAACGTGCGGGTGCAGACCTGATTATAAGCTATCACGCCATGGATGTGGCACGATGGTTGGCCGATGACTGAACAAAAACCGGAGACGGCCAAAAAGGGCGAAGAGATTACATCGGAAGTGACTGATCGCAAGGTAGAAGCTTTCGAGGAACAACCTGAAGTAGATGCGGAAGAATCTACATCCCCGGAAAAGAAGAAGCCCTGGCGTTGGTTATGGTTATTCGTTTTGATCCTCTTGATCTCCGGCACAGCTGGCTGGGTTTTCGCACCTCATAACATACGCCATGAATATTTACAGAACATGTTTAGTGGCGATCATCTCACTCATCCTGTTATCGTTGAATCGGAAAAAACACGGGATATTGTATTTGAACCCTCACAGGAGAGCCCGGCAGCCGTCGTACCTGAATCAGAATTACCGGAGAATATTGAACCGGCACCTCCTGCCGCAGCCATCGTCAACCAGATTGATTCTGAAAGTCTTGATCAATTGAGCGTTGTCATTCAGGCACTGAGCAATGATATTAGTAAGTTGCAGAGAACAACTTCAGAGTTGAGACAAAGTCTGGAGATACGTCAGGCGCTTGATCTCAAATCCCGTCTGCGCTGGATTGCCAGTCCTGACACTTCGCTGGTGCAAATTCGATTAGCTTGGGAAGATATTGGACTTTTGCCATCTCTATCCGACCGGGAGCATCAGGTAGCTATTCAGATGCGCGACCTGGCAACTCGTCACTTACAGCAGCTGAAATCATGGCTTACCGTACTTGAAGGCCTTGCCGGGAAATATGAAACCACGGCCTATGAAGAAGTCGAAATTTCCCAGGATCATTCATGGTTAGCCTGGTTGAAAAAGGTTTTACGACTGTACCGTGCACCCAGCCTGGATGAACGTCATATGCAGGAACTGAGAACTCGCATCCTTAAAACGCATGGCCAGCTTAGCCGACAGCTATGGCCGGAAAAACAAAAATGGCACGCTCTACTGGCTGACATTATAAAAGAAACAGGGGATGAGAATGGCCTCGGCCTGCCCGAAAGCCTTGATGGAATCGCGCAGGACATTGCGAAAATGCGTTCCACTGCTTCTGACTGGCTGAACCGCTTATGATGCGTATCATATTTTTGCTTTTACTGGCACTTTCCATTGCAGTCGTGTTGGCTTTTTATCCAGATATCGCTCAACACGATGTCCGATTTGAAGCATTTGGCTGGGTTGCTGAACTAAATCAGGCTGTTTTTATCCTGATTCTGCTTATGTTGCTCATCCTCCTGCTGGTGGTGAGAAAAATTCTTTCGGCTTTCCTTTCCGGCCCCTCACATCTCTGGAGCAATCTTGTCTCCGGAAAGTATCGCCGCCGTGAAGAGAACCTGCGCGAAGGAATTAGCCAGATGATTGATCAGCGCCGTGATATAGGGGTGAAAGCTCTCGGCAAGGCGAGGGGGATTGTCCCCGGCTGGGCCATGGATTTGATTCAGATTCTCACCCTTCCATCCAAGGATTTAATAACAGGAGATACCAGTTCGGATAGATTGAAAATCTCACTACATGCCCGCCTGGCAACTGACCCTCAAACTTCCAGACTGGATGCGGGTGTTCGCAAGAAATTGCTGGATGCCTGGTTGCAAGCATCTCCCGAAGCTCCGTTGGCAATAAACCGCAGCTGTGAATTGGCTGAGGAAGTAGAAGATTGGCGCACAGCGATTCATCTCCTTGAAGAAAGAAGAAAAAAGAAAGGAAGTGCTGACAGGCAGATCAGAGAACGCCTGCTCAATGCTTACCTGGGTCTGGCCGTAATGGAACCGGATAATGAGTTCATATGGATTCATAAGGCCCAAAAACTGGATCCAGACTCGAATCGGGTTATTCTGGCCCTGGGCGCCGCTCATGTGCGCAAGGAAGACACGGTGGCTGCACGCCGCCTCTGGAATACACATTTGAAACGCCACGACAGTTACCAGATTGCACGTTCCTTATTCAAAATCACTGAAGATCATATGCGCGCCTATCGAAAAATGGAAAGTGAATCAGCCCGAGCCATGCATGCTTCGCGTCAGTGGCTTCGTGCCCAACTTGCTCACGCTGCTGGATTGAGTGGTCTTGCAAACAAGCATATGCAGAAGCTGATTGAACACCATCCCGGAAAATTAGCATGGCAAACATGGGGCGACTGGCACGTTCAAACCCAGGAATGGAAACTTGCTGTGAACTGTTTTGCCGAGGCACTTAAGGCTGAGCATGAAATTTAACTGGACAAATGCGTAATTGAACGCTATGAATATGCCATACACCTCATAAGGTGTGGGGATACACTCCTCTCTCGAGGAATGAAGCGGCCGCCAAACTGGTGGCCGCTTTTTTTATGTCCGCCATGTCCGTCAATTCATAACCATACACGTGCCTGATCTGTCCATATCTCTGAAATGACGCAGTAGCTGCTCCGGCACAGGAATAGTCTGATTCTTCCGGGACAGAAGATTCTGGCATGTAAGCAGACTCACTGCCGCCTCTTCCACAGCCACCTTGGGATAATATCTTTCCGTTGCAAAATGCACGAACTTGAGAATCCGAAAAGCGTTGAACCAGCGAAAAAAACGCTTCTCGAATGCGTAGGGAGAAGATGTATGTTGCCGAATCTCTGCCAACCTCTCCAAAAAAGTCTCTGATCCGAGAAATTCAATCAGGGGTTTCGGCAATCGTTTGATCATTCGCTCTGCTGTAGCCATATCAAAGAGATTCTCCACAGGTCTGAACAATACCCTCATATCTTGGAAAACTTTCGGGGAATAGACCAAATATGTATCTTTATCCGAGTTCAACCACATCTCTATAGCCCGGCCAGTGCCATACGGAACCCGCCGGGAAACTCTTCCGGAAGGAAAAACTGTCGTGTTGCTAAGCTCCGTAAAATCACCCAGGGGAATAATCTTATGCAGAAAATAAAAATCCTCGCCGGCCTGTCGCCTGTTCATGCCCCCCTGCGCCTCGTAGACTGAAGAGCGAACCGCAAAACATGAACCAATGGTGTGAAAGGCATGAGGAAAACAACTGTAGCGCAGGCCATGAATGTAATATCTTAAAAAAAGTTCGTAAGCATTGATCCCCTCTTGACTGCGCCCATCACCTGATTGTTCCGACAAATGTTCAAAATAGATACTGCAACCCGGCGTTCCAATATGTTCCACGAAGTGAGCTTCAAGGGCAGCAAGGTAATTCGGATCACATACGCAATCCGCATCCAGGCTGGCTATAATTCCATCCCTGTTTCCAACCATATGAAATCGCATCACAGCTTCATCCATTCCAACCTTGCGTGCCAGGCCCACACCCGCATATTTCTCGGGCATATCGGGAATTTGTATCAGATAAAATGAAAGTCCGGGGTCACAATGATGGTTAATCCAGGCCTTAGCTTCGCTATAACTTCTTTCATTTTGTGCATGAACCCTGTCTGGATCCTTGCCGGAAGCATTAATGACCACGATGATTTCAGCATGATAATGTGGCCGCTTGCATAACCATAGCGTGTCTAAAGTTTCTGTAAGCCTGGGCTCGTCGTAGCAGGGGATAACCACAACCAGGCCCAGATCACTGCCGGGTGCATTCAGAATTTGCGGTGGATAGAGTTGATGCCTCTGTAAATAGAGGCTGGAAGCTGGAACATTTCCACATGTACGTTGACTCACCCGTAAAATCATAGTTGAGGAGTATGCGCTTGGCCAAAAAATCGATCGAACTCAAGGGCAAAACAGATCCGGCCTGGGCTGAATTTATCATCAGGCATTTCGATGCATTTCTTGCCGACCACGCCAATTGTGAACGCAAGGCCTCGGCATTGGCCATGAGCATGATTGTACGCTATC
>CAYLYU010000053.1:0-11935 GCA_964387725.1 uncultured Zetaproteobacteria bacterium
CAGTGATGCCGGCCAGCATATTATTGAAATCATGGGCAATGCCACCAACCAGTGTGCCGATAGCTTCCATCTTCTGGGCTTGATGAAACTGCTTTTCCAGACTTTCAATTTCGCTGAGGTCTGATTGAAGGCCGACAAAATGACTGAACTTTTCCTCCTCTCCATGCGCATCAGGCACCGGTGAAATCGTTAGCAGAGAGGAATAGAAACTTCCATCCTTTCTTCTGTCGATTGTTTTTTTTCGCCAGACCTTCCCGCTGGTAATGGTCTTCCACATGTTTTCATAAAAAGCGGGATCCTGTTTGCCGCTTTTAAGTATTCGCGGTGTCTGGCCAATGGCCTCTTCAGAACTGTAACCGGTGAGTGTTGTAAAAGCAGGGTTGGTGTATTCAATCACGCCTTCCCGGTCTGTGATTACAATAGATTCACCGGCTTGCTCAATGGCGGAAGATAATTGGTGCAAAGACCTTTCTCTTCGCTCTCTTGCCATAACGATGGCGGCAAGTTTTGCGGCGGAGCCAAGGTCGTTTAACTCGTTTTCATTTGGCAACGCGGGATGATTGTAATACATGCCGAATGCGCCGAGAACTTCCCCGGATGCATTCTTAATCGGCTCGGACCAGCAGCAGCGCAAACCATGAGGCAGCGCATAGGCCTTCAGCTTTTCCCATTTCGGATCGGTTGCAATATCTTCAACCAGCACACGGTTTCCGGTGTAGGTGGATGTTCCACATGAACCAACGCCGGAGCCATTTTTCAGTCCGTTCACGGCATCACAATACTCTTTCGGCAGGCTTGGAGCGCCACCGTGTTTGAGTATGTTGCCTTTCAATTCAAGCATGGAGCATCGCATTCCCGGATGCCTTGCCTCATACATGAGTGCAATCTCATCATAAATATCTGGTGACGGTTGGCCTGAAGCAATCATCTCAAGTATCTCAGAAGTTTGCTTAACAAATGACTCAGCCAGTTTACGATCAGTAATCTCGGCAGAAACAACTACAAAATAATCTATCTGACCCCGATCATCCTTAATGGGTACAATGGTTGAGTGATACCATAATACGTTGCCCTTAACATCAACCACGGATGCTTCCTGTGTAATCGTTTCACCTGTTTCTTTGGCTTTCCCCAAATTTTTGGTCATTGGAATGCGGAATGATTCGGGATAGAATGATAAAGGGTATGGTTTCCCGTAATACTGAGTTATATCATCAATTTTGAGTTGTTCCACACCGGCAGCACTCATAAACTGTAAATTGAAATCGGTATCCACTATCTTGGTACAAACAGGTGAACTATCAAGCCAAAGACGGCGTTTTTCCTCAGAATCCAGCAATCTTTTTTCTGCCAGCTTGCGCTCGGTGATATCCTGCACCACGCCGAAAAAACGGGCAGGCTTGTCGAACTCATCGAATTCGGTCTCCATAAAGACCTCAACCCAGCGTTGTTCTCCATCAGGTCGCACAAGGCAATAGATAAAGTCCTTAATGGTCTCTCCGGGTTTGAGCTCCAGCATTTGCGCCATGACATTGTGATGATACTCGCGGAAGTCATCACGAATCCATGCGGTGAAGGCATCATAGTCCGGAGCAACAGGCTGCGCTTCACGTCCAAAAATTCTCCATACCTCATCCGACCATTGGATGGAGCCGGTAGCCGCCTCATATGACCAGTTGCCAACATGTGCGATCTTTTCAGCCCTTGTCAAACGCCTATAACTCAAGCGCACAGCTGCTTCCGCCTTCTTCCTTTCGGTGATATCAGTATCCACACCCCGATAACCCAACAGTTCGCCATCATCAGCCAATATCGGAGTTCCACTCGTTAGCAGGCAAACTCTTCGTCCATCTTTGCTTAGATTCCAGTTTTCAAGGTCACGAAATGGTTTTTTATCGGCAACAATTTCTGCAAAAGCAACGCCAACACGTTTAGCCTCTTCAGGGGGCATGAGATCAAATGGTGTTTTACCTATGATTTCATCAGCTGGATAACCTAATATTGATTTTGTGTTGTGGGAGCAGTAGGTGTAGACTGCATTTGCATCCACCTCCCAGATCCAGTCTGACATATTCTCGGCAATATTTCTGAAGCGCTCCTCACTTTTATTGAGCGCCTCCTCTACCCGCTTGCTTTTGGTGATATCCTGTATGGAACCAAATATTCGGCATGGTCTGCCCGATTCATCCTTCTGCGCTTCTCCATTGGCCTGAACAAATCGAACGCTGCCATCGGGGCAAACAATGCGGTATTGGACATTGGAAAAGCTGCCGCTCTCAATGGCTTGCTGATTGGCCTGCCTCACCAGCTCCCTATCATCAGGATGCACAAGTTTGAAATAGGATTTAAATGATCTGCTGTAATCTTTTGCAACACCAAAAATACGATAGGTTTCATCTGAGAACCGGCCTGTGTTTGAGATAACATCAAATTCCCAATTGCCCATATGACCGATCCGCTGCGCTTCGGCCAGTTTAGCTGCGCTGATCTGCAAGGCTTCGAAAAGCCTGGCGTTCTGCAAAGCCCTTGCCAAATGGGGTGCAAGTAAAGTGATGAACAGACGATTACTTTCCGTAAATGCATCAATTTCTTTTTCGGCAACATTCAGCGTGCCCAGGCATTCATCTTCAAGCCACAGCGGAACAAGAAAATCGCTGCGGAAGCCGGCGTCGAGCAGGCGCCGGTCAATTTCATAGTCCGTTTTTTCGGCTTTAATATTGACCCGGTAACGAGGGTGATGAGTTTTAATTACTTCCGTCAGAACGGTGGCATGCAACGGGATAGTCAATCCGCGCCTGAAACCCAGCTCTTCGGAATGGGTAGAATCCTTCAGGTGGAAGCATTTATTGGCTGTATCAAGAACAGCGACTGAACTCTCTTCGAAGCCAAGCTTGTCCTTCAATAATTCAAGTGTTGAACGGATGATGGCATCAACCGAAAGCCCGGAAGTCAATTTATTATAGTCGGCAAGACTCTCGAAAAGCTGCCGACTCCGCTGTAGTTCAAATTCAGCCTGTTTGCACTCGGTGATATCATGCGTGATCAGAATCAGGCTTTGCACATCACCATCTACAACAATCGGACTAACTTTATTGCAGTAATAATGATCGGTTACCGCACCCTGAGATTCATATTCGCTGTTTTCTTTACTGCTGATAACCGTAGCAATGGTTTCTTCAAAGCGGCAATGATCTTCCGGTTTCATCCATTGCCTCATATCGGTACCCGGCATGTCTTCCAGCCTGTAACCCGGAGCAGGTCGATTTGCATAAGATATCAGACCGTTTGTATCCATTTGGAAAATATAATCCGGCGCACTGTCGGTAATGGCTTGTAATCGATTTTTTGAATTTACCAACTCTTCTTCAATCTGCTTTCGTGTAGAAATATCGCGCAATATTGCCGTAAAACTCCAGCCCTGCTCTGTCTTACTGGCTGACAGGGACAATTCGATGGGAAAGCTCGAACCATCTTTTCTGAGGACATTAACCTCTACAGTGCTGCCGGATATTCGAGCCTCGCCAGCGCTGATAATATGCTCAAAACCAGCTTTATGCTTATTTTGCTCAGCGGCAGACATCAGCATGGTGATGGGCTGACCCAGAGCTTCATCAGCGCTATAGCCGAACATGTGCTCTGCTGCAGGGTTCCACAGGGTAATCAGTCCTGTTTCATTGCTACAAACAATGGCATCAAGGCTGTTTTCAAAAACTTCCTGATAAGCAGAACTGCTGTTTTGGTTCATGTTCACACTCTACATATTTTATGCCAAACAATAAACTGATGATGAAACCAAAATAAAGGGGAGGCTACCCTTTAATTGACTTGGCATTCCGCTATGATAACGGTATGCCAAGGTTAGCCAGAACTGTATTTTCAGGAACACCTCATTATATTACCCAGCGCGGCAATCGCCGTGAGGATGTGTTTTTCAGCGATGAAGACCGGGAAATTTTTCTTGAGTGGTTGCAGTCATATTGCGAGAAATATGATGTTGATTTACTTGCGTATTGTTTGATGAGCAATCACATTCATCTTGTTGCTGTTCCGAATTCCAAAGAAGGATTGCAGAGAGCATTAAAACCGCTGCATATGCGCTATGCTCAACGCATTAATCGTAGCCATGGCTGGAAGGGGCATTTGTGGCAGGGTCGGTTTTTTCATCGCCACTGGATGATGTCTATCTATGGGCGGCAATCCGTTATGTGGAGAGAAACCCTATACGCGTTGGTGTGGTGGAGAGGGGTGAAGACTACCGTTGGTCGAGTGCAACATCACATTGTGGCCTGCGAGCAGATCCATTATTGACAGGGAAAGTCGCATGGAGAGGTATGTTTGCAACGATTCCTAATTGGTCGGCATGGTTATCCGTAGAAGATCATGAAGGTCAACTGCGAGTGTTACGCAAACATGTCGAGAAGAGGCTGCCATGTGGATCGGAAGTCTTTGTCCGGGAACCGGGGCGCAGGACTGGCCGTTTGTTGAAATTCCGACCACAGGGCAGACCACGGAAGCCGGGTAACGATGAACAGGGGTAGCGTCCCCTTTATAGAGGCAGGGCGGTGGCTTGAGGCTTCAGACATTCCGGAAAGGGTTGCAGTAGCCTGGTCCGGTGGTGCTGATTCCACGGCACTGCTATTGGCACTATACTCACATGGATTGCGACCTGTTGCATGGCATATTGATCACGCCTGGCATGATGATTCGAGCCATCACGCGTCCAGATTGAAACTGCGTGCGCAAGAGTGGGGAATTCCTTTTTTTTGTAGCAGGATAAGAGATAAGCCGGATAAGAATCGTGAAGCCGAAGCCAGGAAAGCGCGTTATAAAATCTTTGATCGTCTGGCAAACGAGCAAGGTATTCGCGTCCTCTGTCTTGGCCATCATCTTGATGATCAGGCTGAAACAGTGTTTCTTCGCCTTTTGCAGGGAGCAGGTGTTGGCGGTTGCCAGGGCATGAAAAAGGCCCGCTCTCTGGGTGAGCTGAGCTTGCTCAGGCCGTTGCTGTCCATTCCCAAACATGAACTGGAGGCGGCCTTGCAGAGAGAAGATGTCAACTGGTTGAATGACCCAAGCAATCGGGATCTTAGCCTGCGGCGGAATCATATCCGGCATGTAGTCTTCCCCCGGATGAGGCAGGCTGGAATTGAGCCCAGGGAATTGTTTTCGCGTTTTTCAATTCAGGCTATTTCCCTAACCAGGCATATTCAGAAAAAGACTGAATCGTTTGTTTTGCGACAACAGGATGGACTGGTATCTATGGCCTGGTACGAGTGGCTGGCACAAACTCCATGTGTCCGCGCTTTTCTTCTGCAACAAATGACTGCATCTCTGTTCGGAGAGGGAAGGGTGCTCGGCAGACGTCATATATTGTTAACTGAACGCTGGGTCGAGAAGGGGGGCTATGGCGGTCTGGATTTAAGTTGTAGTCGTTTGTACCGAAAGAACAAGCGTCTGTACCTCAAAGAAAGCGCTGTTCGGTAGTCTGCACAGTGGATAGCGAGCGCGTTACTTTTCTGCTAAATGATATAGCCATGCAGCGCGGCTGGTCATCAAAAACACTTGAATCCTACCAGTCTGATCTTCTGGATGTTCAGGAGATGATCCGCAAACGGGGCAAAAACCTGTTCACAGCGGAGGAGGAGGATTTGCTCATCTATCTGGCCGGGTTAAGTCGACATGGATTGACCAATGCGACAATCCGGCGGCGTCGCAGCGCGCTTTCCGTATGGTTTTCATATTTGATGAGTGAAGATATTCGAAGTGACAATCCACTCAGCTCTATTCCGGCCCCGAGCCGCAATCGCAGTTTGCCGAAACTTCTGAGTGAGGCGGATGTTGATTCTCTTCTTGCCGCACCGGATGAATCCACCACGGTCGGACTTCGTGATCGTTGTATGCTGGAGTTGTTGTATGCTACGGGTATGCGGGTCAGCGAACTGGCCGGATTGAGGTTGTCCGGCCTGGATAAGGCGGCAGCTTGCCTGCGTGTGATTGGCAAGGGTAACCAAGAACGCCTTATTCCTTTTGGTGAAGAAGCAAATTTATGGCTGGAACAATATCTGGCTTTACGTGGCCGACAAAGAGGCATGGAGGGAAACCCTTATGTTTTCCCTGGCCGTGCAGGAAAGGCCATGAGCAGACAGAATTTCTGGCTACGTATTCGTTTACTTGCCAAACGAGCCGGCATTTCTCCTTTGCCATCTCCACACACTCTCAGGCATGCCTTTGCCACACATTTGCTGGATCACGGTGCGGATCTTCGTGCGGTGCAGATGTTACTCGGGCACGCCAATATCAGTACAACCGAGATTTACACACATATCAGCCGTGCCCGCCTGCGTGAAGCGGTGAACAGGGTTCACCCTCTCGGTAAAGGATCAGGGAACACCTGACCCAACTATTCATAAATTTGGAAAAACTGCTATGATCCCGATCCGCAAATAATCCCGGTCAAGAATATGAAAGGAGAATGACGGCATGGCATCAAATCAATCTGGGGCTCAGTCTGGCTACGTATCTGCCAGCGAAGTTGGTTGTTATTCGCCTGGCCTGGCAGGCATACCTGTAGCCGAGTCATCTGTTTCGTACGTAGATGGAAAGAAGGGGCATCTTGAATACCGGGGTATTGATATTGAAACTCTGGCAGAAAAAAGTTCTTTTGAAGAGTCAACTTATTTATTGCTTTTCGGTGCTTTGCCGAAAGCTGAAGAACTAAAAGTATTTGACAACGAATTGCGTCATCACCGGAGAATCAAATATCGCATTCGTGATATTATCAAGTGTTTTCCCGAGTCGGCTCATCCCATGGATAGCTTGCAGGCCTCGGTGGCCGCTCTTGGTATGTTTTATCCTCTGCCACAGAAAAAGGATGGCGGGGCCAGTGATCCGGGGTTTATTCGTGATGCCTGTGTCCGTCTGATTGCCAAGATGCCGACTATCGTTGCTGCGCATGCCAGAATAAGGAATGGAGACGACCCGATAGCGCCCCGGGATGATCTCAGTCATGCAGCGAATTTTCTCTATATGCTTTTTGGGGAGGAGCCCGAGCCTCTCATGGAACGAATTATGGACGTGGCGCTTATTGTTCATGCCGAGCACACAATGAATGCCAGCACTTTTTCATCCATGGTTACTGCCTCTACACTTGCTGACCCCTATACTGTCGTCAGTGCGGCTATTGGTTGCCTTTCAGGGCCACTGCATGGCGGAGCCAATGAAGAAGTGCTGCTTATGCTGGATGATATTGGATCAGTGGAGCGGGCAGAGAGTTATTTAAGTGAGAAGCTTGTTCATCACGAGAAAATTACCGGCCTCGGCCATCGTGTTTACAAGACCAAGGATCCAAGGGCAACTCTGTTACAAAAACTCTATGGTGACCTGACGAGGAAATACGGTGCTGACCCGACATATGATATTGCCATGCATATCGAAGATCTCTCAAAAAGTACTCTGGGAGCCAAGGGTGTGTGCCCGAATGTCGATTTCTATTCCGGTATTGTCTATCGCAAGATGGGTATACACATGGATTTGTTCACACCAATTTTTGCTATTGCAAGGGTATCGGGTTGGCTTGCTCACTGGAAAGAACAGCTGGGTAATAATCGAATATATCGCCCGGTCCAGATTTACCGTGGTCAGCACGGAGATTCCTACATACCCATTGAACAGCGTTGATTTTCAAGTGCTCTCCTGTCCGGTTTTTCTTTTGCCTGAAAAAAACAGGGTTGCAAGCGACATCAGGGCACCCGTAAAGTCGGCAAACCAATCCCAAACGTCTGCATCTCTTCCGGGGACAAAAGATTGATGCCACTCATCGCTTAGCCCATAAAGTGAACAGAAAACAAGGCTCGCCAGAGCGATATTTAATCGCCTCAGTGGCCAGTGGATGAGCATGCGCCAGCTAAACCAGCCCATGAGTGCATATATCGCAAAGTGAGCGAATTTGTCCTGCTGCGGGAACAGTGGGGGAACTGGCAGAGAAGGCTGATCAGAAAGCCAGAAGACTAGTCCACAATAGGCAAAGAGGAGAAACGCATCACGCAGGCGGAACATAAACACTTTATACATTTAAGGACACTCTGTGCAAGCTCTGGAAAAAATGTCACTCTAAAATAGAAATGCCAGCTTCTCCATCGCCATCCGAATCAGCCCGGATCGTTTTGTTGGCGCTGTGGCACACTACCGTTACACTGCCGCGGACATGAATCAGGCCTGTATACGTAACTTTTCCATTATTGCTCATATCGATCACGGCAAATCTACACTTGCTGATCGTCTGATTGAGGAAACCGGTGCCTTGTCTGAACGTGAGATGAAAAAACAGGTGCTGGATTCAATGGATCTGGAGCAGGAACGCGGCATTACCATCAAGGCGCAGACAGCCAGTCTTTCCTACAAGGCCAAAGATGGAGAAACTTACAAGCTCAACCTGATTGATACGCCCGGTCATGTGGATTTCACCTATGAGGTGTCCAGATCATTGCAGGCATGCGATGGAGCCCTGCTGGTGGTGGATGCGGCCCAGGGTGTGGAGGCGCAAACGCTGGCCAATGTTTATCTGGCTCTGGAAAATGATCTGGAGATCATTCCTGTGATTAACAAGATCGATCTTCCCAACGCAAATATTGAAGAGGCGCGCCGACAGATTACCGAGGTGATAGGCCTGGATGGTGAAGGTGCCATTCCTGTTTCCGCCAAGACAGGCGAGGGTGTGCATGAAGTGCTGGAGGCTATTGTTACGCGGATACCACCCCCGGAGGGAGATGCCACAGCCGGATTAAAGGCCTTAATAATTGACTCCTGGTTTGATCTGTATGTTGGCGCTGTGGCACTGATTCGGATTGTGCAGGGTAGTATGAAAAAGAGGGACAAGGTTCGCCTGATGTCTACCGGTGCGGCGCATGAAGTGCAGGAGCTGGGCATCTTCAGGCCAGGCCCTGTCGAAGTTCAAAAACTAGGTTCGGGTGAAGTTGGTTTCATGGTGTGCGGTATCAAGCGACTCGCCGATCTAAGGGTGGGTGACACGGTGACGTTGGAGCGTACGCCGGTCTCCGAGCCTCTTCCCGGTTTTCGGGAGCCCAAGCCAATGGTCTTTTCCGGTTTATATCCGGTAGATTCCGGTGATTACTCCGAACTTAGGGATGCGCTGGAAAAGCTGAATATGAATGACCCCGCTTTTACCTTTGAGCCGGAAAGTTCATCCGCACTTGGACTTGGATTCCGTTGTGGTTATCTGGGCATGTTGCATATGGAGATTGTGCAGGAGAGACTGGAACGTGAATATAATCTTGAGTTGATAACCACGGCACCTTCGGTAGTTTATCGTGTCACCACGACTGATGGCACGGTTGTCGAGATATCCAATCCCAGTGAGTTTCCCGATTCGGCCCGCATTCAATGCATTGAAGAACCCAGGGTTCTGGCACATGTCTTTACACCTGATGATTTTGTTGGTGCCCTGATGAAACTTTTCCAGGATCGTCGTGGTACGCAGAAAGATATGAAGTTTATCTCTGCTGGACGTGTCATGCTTTCTTATGAATTGCCTCTGGCTGAAATGGTGATTGATTTTTACGATCGACTAAAGTCCGTATCCCGTGGTTATGCCTCGATGGACTATGAGTTGGCCGAGTTCAAACCGGACGATGTGGTTAAACTGGATATACTGGTGCATGCCGAGCCGGTGGATGCACTTTCGCTTATTGTGCATCGCTCGATAGCACAGCAGCGTGGACGTGATCTGGTGAAAAAATTGCGTCAGTTGATTCCACGTCAGCAATTCGATGTGCCCTTGCAGGCAGCTATTGGTGCTCGTATCTTGGCTCGGGAAACGGTGAAAGCCATGCGCAAAAACGTGACTGCCAAGTGTTATGGCGGTGACATTACGCGAAAACGAAAACTTCTGGAAAAGCAGAAGGCAGGGAAAAAACGTATGAAGACTATCGGCAGCGTTGAGGTGCCTCAGGAGGCGTTTCTGGCCGTGCTGAGCCTCGGGGATGGAAACAAATGAGTAAGAAACAAACATGGCGCGATTGGGTCGAAAGTCTTCTGATTGTGGCAATCATTGCGATTGTTATCCGCAGCTTTGTCGTCGCACCTTTCAAGATACCTTCTTCATCTATGGTTCCGACTCTTGCCATAGGAGATTACATTTTTGTACAACGATATCCTTACGGGCTACGTATCCCGTTTACGGATTACCAGTTTTTCCCACATGCTCCGGAGCGTGGGGATGTCGTTGTCTTTGATTACCCGGAGGATCGCAGCAAGGATTACATCAAGCGGATCATTGGCTTGCCGGGAGATGAAATTCGCTACGAACACAATAAGCTTTTTATCAACGATCAAGAAATGCCACTGGAATTTCAGAGCCGGTACACCTATTTTCTTTCTGATGGGAACATTGATATTTCAAGTCTGTTTCAGGAACAGTTGGTTGACAGAGATCACGAGATTTTGCGTAAGAAAGATACTATCAGGGATGGTGTCTGGCAGGTGCCCGAGGGAAATTTCTTTGTCCTGGGGGACAATCGCAACAATTCGCGGGACTCCCGTTTCTGGGGCTTTGTACCCCAATCCTACCTGGTCGGTCGCGCCGTGATTATCTGGTGGTCCTGGGACAAGTTTACCAGCAATGTGCGTTGGGAGCGTCTGGGCAGCCTTGTGCACTAATATGTTTACTTGCTGACATTAGGGAGGAGGACAAGGTGAAACATCAGTTGGGTTTTTCTGTTCTGAAGATGCTTTTCTGGATCGTGTTTATCGCCGCTTCTCTCAAGGCTGGCTACGAGCTTATCCCGGTTCACTACACAGCCTGGAAAGTGGATGACGCCTTTCAGGCTATTAGCAGAACAATGCCTTCAAGTGATGAAGCTCTTATTCGTGCTCGTCTACCCGATATTCTCAAGGCAAAATATATTGCTTATGATGACCTGCCCCAGGAATTTTATGATAATCTGATCATTGAAGCCGATGGTGACAGCGTCAAGATCTCAACCGAGTATCATGTAACTGTCTGGCTTTTTGGCCGTCCTGTCGAGGTTGCACAGACAAATGATTCTATGCAGGCAGGTTGGGAAAAACTGCAAACCAAAGGTCGTCTTGATTTTGATTTCTTTCCCTATGCTGAAACCCCTTGATAAGCCAGGACGAGCTCCAGAAAAACCTGGGTTACAGCTTTGTTGATTCTACCCTTTTAACACGTGCGTTGACGCATCCTTCGGCCTCTCCTGATCATCTGGAGCGTCTGGAGTTTCTTGGTGATACTGTATTGGCCATGGCAGTTTCAGAATATCTCTATCAACAGTTTCCCGAGGCTCGGGAAGGGCAGCTTTCACGTTGGCGGGCTCATCTGGTTTGTGCAGATAGTCTGAAACGCATTGCCGGGGGATGGCATCTGCACACATGTTTGCATGTTGGCTGCGGCGAACGCAATCCTGATGGCTCTGTTCGCTCGGAGTCCATTCTTGCTGATGCAGTTGAAGCCGTTATTGGCGCGGTTTTTCTGGATTCGGGCTGGGCTGCTGCGAAACAGGTGGTGTTGAACACATGGGCTGATCTGTTAACGGATTTATCATCTGAAGACATGCGTGATGCCAAATCAATGTTGCAGGAATATACTCAGTCAGAAGCATGGGGTTTGCCCGAATACCGCAGCACCGATCTGGGTATTGGCAATTCGCCAAGGTTTACAGCCTGTTGCTATATCCAGGGAAAACAGCTTGGAGAGGGCAGTGGTGAGCGCAAGAAACTGGCTGAAAGCAAAGCCGCAGAACAGGTTCTGCAACGCCTGCGAAGCAGAGAAGAGTGAGTGAGGCATACCTCACAGGTGCCCGAATGTTTATAGCCTGAAGATCACAAGGTTTAGTATCCCGGTCGGGGATGGTTGAACCCTCTCGCCTTTGGGCGAAGAGAAGATTATAGATGTTGCTAT
>CAYLYU010000054.1:0-11912 GCA_964387725.1 uncultured Zetaproteobacteria bacterium
TTTATTCTGATGTCGGAGCAGGAGAGGATGCCTGTCCGTCTTCTTCATTATCTTCACGGTCCAGAACAAACCCGGCAGACGGGAGTTACATCAGGAAAAGGCCAGAAACTTCTTTCTAACCTCCTGAATAAGGGTTCGTTGAATAGAAGAAATTTCCTGCTGAAGCCGTCTTTGCAAACCGGCATTCGGCATGACTTCTAAGCCAAAGTGCAGATGTTCCTGTCGTTTGAAGATTGCCCGGATCCACCCTGAGCCTTTCAAGTCATCATTGCCAAGGCGGAAAGTAAAACTGACAATTTCATCTTTCTGGAACGCTTGTTTCTCGGGAACAGGCATGGATATGGACAGGCCACCTGTGGATAAATCAATAATTCTACCCGTGCCAGCGGATATCTTGTTTCTGAACAGTTGAATAGATATATCTTTTAAAGGCTGCAATCTGAGATGATATCTTTTTTCCACCGGCATCAAATTATTTGCACGAAACGTCACATTCTCCCTTGTTGTTTCGATTACATCCATATTGATCAGAAAGAGATCATCACTGGCGGGAGTCAGGGCGGATCTATTCTTCTCGGCATCCGGGGAAATAGCCAGAACTTTTCTTAAATCATCTGAACTTTGTACTGTTATGGATGGGTGTCTTTCCTCTGTTTTTTCAATAATATTCACTGTGGAGTTGACAGGAAGCCCTTTGTAGTAATTAAGGAATTTTATTTCCCCTGCCTTCTGCCATTGCTGTACAACTGTTGTCATCACCCTAGCTTCCCGTTCAGCGGCAATAGCCTTGTTTTTTTCTTCGATCTCTTCAAGGAGTTGCTGCTCCCGGAATTCAAGAACTGCTTCCGAAATGTGATTAAACCGGTCAATGGTTTCTTTCAGGCGAAGGGTTTGATCCGCAGGAGGTAATTGCATTATTTCAGGAAGCTTATGTTCCAACACCAGCCACTGACTTTTCATTACGGCGTCCAAAAGGTTTTTTGGTGAAATGCTATCTGTGATAATGGTTTTCAACACTTCAGGAAGCGGACGCCTTACTGTAGAAGATACAATATATTCGGCAAGGTCTGGCAAACCATTAGCCTTATCCGACTTCAGCGAATTTTTTAAGGCCTCACAACATTTTTGCGTTAACGCAGTTTGCATGATTATGCCGGCTCCTTAGAATTTAAAGCTTGCCAGAAGGTTGGCAGTAATCAAATGCCAGCCATCGACCAGTACAAAAAGAATAATTTTCAAAGGCAAGGAAATCATTACCGGGGGTAACATCATCATACCCATACTCATTAATACGGAGGCTACAACAAGGTCAAGTATTACAAAGGGAATGTAAATGAGAAAACCGATCTGAAAGGCCGTTTTTAATTCACTGATTACAAAGGCGGGAATAAGGGCATGCATCGGAGTCATTTCCTGCGTTGCAGGTTTTTCCAGTTTAGCGGCATCGAGGAATAAAATAAGATCTTCCTCCCGGGTTTGTGCCAGCATAAATGTGCGTAAGGGGGATTTCGCTTTCTCAAATGCTTCTGTTTGCCCAATTTTCTCATTCAGGTAGGGCGTGAGCGATTGGCTATCAATTTGCTGCCATACAGGCATCATCACGAAGGCTGTCATAAACAGTGCGAGTCCGATCAGAATCTGGTTGGGAGGAGCCTGTTGAGTTCCCATTGCCTGACGCAGAAAACCGAAGACCACAAGTATGCGGGTAAATGATGTCATCATAACCAGAATAGACGGGGCCAGAGCCAGTACGGTTAGCGTCATGACAATTTTCAGGCCAGTAAACCAATCCTCCGGATTTTCAGAGTCGCCCAGACTAAGAGAGAGCGTAGGGATATCAGCAGCTTGAAGCATAGACGGGAACAGGAGAACCCACGCAGAAAGAAGCAAAACACAGGAAAGATTAAACCTGTTCATTTTCAGCAGGGTTGTCGTTGGTTTTTGACTTATCCGAATGAGAACAGGCATGTTCGACATGTCCGGAAAGAAGGGTTATACCTGATGCTGACAGACCAATCAGGTAGCGGTGCTTGTCACACATAACCTCAACAAGAGAATGTTTTGTGTCCAGATTAAGACGCCTTAATACCTTCATTTTATCAGCCTGCTGAGAAAATGCGGATGGTTGCAGACGACGTATCAGCCAGATGATGCCGGCAAACAGGGCCAGTACGGCAGCCAAGGCTGCAAGCGACTCCAGCGTCATGATTAATAAATTATTGCTCATGCGATATTACTGCCTGGCATCAGTGCTGGAAGCCTCCACGCATCATGAAAGTGCTCGTATGCGCTCAGCGGCTGGCAATACATCGGTAACGCGAACCCCAAGCTTCCCGTCGGCCTTTACAACCTCGCCACATGCGAAAACAGCTCCATTGGCCAGTATTTCTACCTTGGCGTCAGCTTCTTTCTTCATTTGCAGAACAGTGCCCCTGCTCATACGAACCATATCGTGTAGCGGAACTTTTATACGTCCCAGTTCCACACTGATATTCAGAGGGATATGCATCAGGGCTTCCAGGTTGGGTGTGTTTTCATGCTGTTCTTCCACGTTCAGAGTCTGTGTTTCAACACTTTGATCTTTTTCCTGCTCTTTTTTTTCAGTCATGGTGTTCCTCCAACCGGTATTTTTTCGATGATTTCTGCCGCCAACATACCTTGTTGTTGTCCAGGCTTGGCGGTAAAGCCGGGATATTGATCAATCCAGAAAACAGCCGGTTCATCTTCGGGGTGTACGACAGGAAGAAAATCACCTGGCTTGATTTTAAGAAAATCACGAACGCTTATCTGGCAGCGGGACAACTCAAGACGAAGAGGTATTTTTGTATGAAGAATAGCACCTCGCAATTCTCTGTCCCATTCTTCATCGACACCTGAAGACTGGTCCCTGATCTGTGTTCGCATCGCCATGAGCATCGGTTCGAGGAAGGAGAGGGGGTAATGGATGGTGATATCGCCACGAATATCATCGGTAACAACAATGACGTTGGTAAGGGAAAAACAGGTAACGTCTTCCGCTGTCAGGGCCAGACTCATGGGATCCAGATCGGTGCGCTTCAGCTTGAACTCCATCCCCTTCAGAGGTTTCCATAATTCAGCCAACATGACTGAAGTTGATTGGGCAACTCTCTCGGCAAGTTTCAATTCGAGGGATGTTAATGCAACATCTTCTTCTTTTGTTACATCCCCACTGCCGCCCAGGACGGCGTCAACATAGGAAGTTACCAGGGGCATATCCACTACGACCAGCATGCTGCCGAGATCAGGAGACTCCATCGTAAAATAAATACGTGGATCATAATTATCAAGAATGTCGAGATAAGACTTAGCTGTGGTCTCTTTAAAGAAAGCACTTATCTCGCGGTGGTAAACGTTTCCCCATGACTCAATAATCATTTCAGCAAGACGATTGTGAAGATGGGAGAACATGGGATATTGATCGGGCCCGGCGGCCTGATTCTCTCCATATTCGAAATCGTCGACAGTTTCAGGTTGAGGCATCCTGGGCAGGGACGCGAGCAGCGCACTGGTCTTTTCTTCAGGCCCCAACGCACTTAGCAGTGCCTGAACCTCCTCTTTTTCAAGAACTGGTTTGCTCATTGGGCTACGAAGTTCGAGAAATAGACACTCACCACGGGGTCTCCTCCGACGATAGTGTTGATTCGATAGACCAATTCTTCTTTCAAGGCGTATTTGCCCTGAGAGCTTCGCACTTCCTTAAATTCCTTTCCGGCAAGCAGGGTGATGATGAGATCCCTGATTTGAGTCTTGAAGCTTTCGACTTTAGCGACACCCTCCTTGTCCACTATTGCAAGGGTGATTGTTGCCTGTAGATAGCGGCGTTCAACTTCATCAGCGAGGTTGACTGTAACTTTGTCAAGATCCATGAGAATCGCCGGCTTTTTCTCAGCTGGCTCCTCCAGGGGTTGTTCCTCCTCCTGAGTTGTGCCGGCAGCGGGGATTTCAAGGTTTGCCAGTTTCCAGGCGATAAAACCTCCCAGGCCAAGCACGGCAATCAACAGTACAATAATAATAATCTGCAACAATCCACCTGAACTTTTTCCTTCCGAGCTCTTTTTCTTTTCTTCGATGTTATCCGGTTCCTTGTCTGCCATGACCTGCCTCCATCTGGTATGCGGTTATTAAAACCTCAGTTTGACTACACTCGCTCTCGTCCAGTCTTTTTTTCAATTTCTTCATTCTGTGGCCGACTCTGCCGAGACGGGTTTATATAACACAACATCCACCCGACGGTTCTTCTTTCTTCCAAAGGGCGTAGAATTGGTGGACATCGGTTTTGATGATCCATAGCCCGCCAGTGACAAACTCGATTGGCTGATGCCTTCTTTCTCAAACGCATGCAAGACAGATGCCGCCCGGGCCAGAGAAAGGGCTATAGAGCTGGGGAATGGACTATCTTTGGGCAGAGCTCCCGGCCCTGTATGCCCCTCAATTCGAATGCTGCCGGGAAAATGAATCAACTGACGGGCCAACCGTCTAAGTATCAAAGTATTATGAATGCTCAATTTGGCCTCTCCCTCTGTAAATAAAAGTGAATTAGGGAGACGGAGCAGGAGTTTCTCACTGGTCACTTCTGTCCTGACCTTGTGTTTCCAGGAGCTTTCCATGATAACCCGGTTGGTATGCTGACGCGCTGCAAGCATCAACTCCTGTAATGAAATCTCACGATTGAACATGTCTTCTAGGATATCAAGGTCGGTACTGCTTCCTTGTTCAAATACCGAAAGAGAGCCCTGCATAATACTTGAGCTAATATCCTTGAGTACCACTTCATCCATGCTTGACATCGATACAAGAAGCACAAAAAAAGTAAGCATCAGGCTAATAAGGTCAGAAAACGTTGCTACCCAGCCATCTGTTTTTACCTTTTCCGGCACCTTCTTTTCCCGTTTTGCAGGCATTATATATTGGCCTGAGACGGTGATGGTTCGGATAATTGCTCTTCTTTCCCGGATACTGAGCGAGTAGTGCTACTACTTGTAGGGTGGAAGCGAATCTGAATTTCAACCCGTCGGTTCAAAGCAGGGTTTCCCTTTCTTTTCGAAATGGGAAGTGGATGGGCACCTCCCATGCCGGCTACCACCATTTTGCTTTTAACAACACCGTTCTCTGCAAAGGCCTTATATACCTGCATGGCCCTGGCCGCCGACAGTTCCCAGTTACTGGGAAATATCTTGCTTTTGCTGGGAGTCCCGTCCGTGTGTCCCTCAATTGTGATTTCCTGGATTTCAGGTTTCTGTAATAATGATGCAAACAAACCCAGAAAATGTGTTGTTTCCGGATTCAGCTTAACCCGACCGGGTTGAAAGAGAATTTTCTCCTGAAGGCGAACACGCACCGAATTTTTGTCCAGGGGAAGAACGTGAACGGCATCACCCATTCCCAGTAATTTGGCTACCTCAGTCAAATCTTTGGCGGTGCGTTTACTTGCCGGGTTTTGACCGCCATGTTCCCGATTAGGCATGGAAGGCCCCTCTCCTTCATCGAGATTGGCTCCACTGGGAAACAAACTGAATGCTCCCGCAATAGAACCAAGCGCTTCAACACGCTTCTCATCCACAATTTTGGATATGCTTGATAACAGAATGAAGAAGGCCAGCATAATCATCATCAACTGCAGAAAAAGCATATCGAAGTTGCTTTCGGGAGGGTCGTCCTGCTTTTTCTTTTTTCTGGGGGGCATTTTGCTACTCGAATGAACTCTTTCGCAGTTTGGGTGGTAAAAAGGCCATTAGCCGCTGTTCCAGAACACGAGGGTTTTCTCCGGCTACCAATGATTGCGTGCCTGAAATAACAATATCATGTACCAGTATCTGTTGTTTGCTTATGGTTCTTAATTTTCCCGCCATGGGAACAAAAAAGATATTGGCCAGAAGGGCACCATAAAAGGTAGTAAGGAGAGCCACAGACATGGATGGACCAATGCTAGCCGGGTCATCCATGTTCTGGAGCATGAGTACAAGTCCGACAAGCGTGCCAATCATGCCGAAGGCTGGAGCAAAGCCACCCAGGGCTGTAAAAATCTCTGCGCCAAGAGAGTGACGATCAGAGATTTTTTCGACTTCTCCGTAAAGAAGTTCATCAATGACATTTGGCTCCTGGCCATCGATTGCCATCTGCAGGGCTTTTTTTAGAAATTCATCATCGATGCTCCCGATTGAGTTCTCCATGGCCAACAGGCCGTCTTTGCGCACAACCTGGGATAACTCAACCAGGTTTTCGATCGTGCCTAAAGGTTCAGGAAGTTTTGAAATAAAAGTTTTCATGCCGATGCTCATGGTATTGAGGACTTCTTTCAGGGGATAGTTGATCAGCGTGGCACCGATAGTGCCGCCTACAACAATCAGTATGGAGACTGGATCAAAAAAACTAGCCAGTGACCCCCCTAATTGTATGGCGGTGATAACCAGCCCTATCGCGGTAACCAGACCTATGATTGTGGCAATATCCATATTGGCTCCCTACCAGAAAAGAAGGTGATTTAGCGTTCTCCCAGTCCACTAGCAAGAACCGTGCACATTCCTGTTGAAGGCGAGGGATGGGGCCGAAGCCTCCATCCCTCAGGAATGATTACCGTTTCAGAGTCATCAATGCGCTGAGCATCTGGTCTGTGGTCAGAATGGTTTTTGAATTTGCTTCATAACCTCGCTGGATTACGATCAACTTTACAAACTCGTTGGCCAGATCCACATTTGATTGCTCAAGGGCAAAGGGTGAGATACTGCCCATGCCGGCATTGCCGGGTTTCTCCAGCACGGGAGTGCCGGAAGCAATCGTTTCGGCCATCATGCTGCCGCCTTCTTTACTGAGCACTGCCTCATTCGGGAACTTCGCCAGAGCTACCTGAAAGATGGCACGGCGTTGGCCGTTTGTGAAAACGCCAAAGATACGGCCGGTACTATCCGTTTCCAGATGGTCCAGGAAGCCGGATGCAAACCCGTCTGCTGTCATGAAACGTGTGCCATTGGCTCCGGCCAGCTGCAACGATCCATTAGTACCGTTGCCTGTTGTACCCTGGGCATCAGTCGTAACCGCATCACCGAAATTGAAATCGATCGAGCCAGCAGCGGCTGAAGCCCAATTTATACCGGTAATAGTCGGGGATGTTTCCACATCCAGTGCTCCACTTGCGGGATCAAAGGACAGGGATCCTCCCGTGCCAATTTCCGTAAGTGTTCCCGGAGCGGCTGGAGGAACGGTCGGGGTTAGCTCTGCTGCATCTACAGCTGCATGCCAGTCCCATGTGTCCGCAGCTGTTTTTACGAACATGATGCTGACAACATGCACGCCACCAAGTGAATCGTAGGTTGTTACATCACTTTTGTAGGTGTATGTCGATGGATCCGTAGGGTCAAACGGCGTTACAGCGGGCAAAGGGGACGTGGCATCCAGATTGATGCCGACATCGACAGTCGTTGTAGCCTGTGCGCTTGCAGCAAGATTTGATAAAGCAATGTCCGTGACGCTGCCGACTGCATTGCCGGAGCTGTCCAGGGCCCATCCCTGAACGTTGAAACCCTGCCCGTTGATCAGATTGCTTTCCGAATCAAGAATAAAGGATCCTGCCCGGGTATAAAAAGTCTGCCCACTGGCAGGATCTTTAAGAACGAACAGGCCTGTACCGTTGATTGCCATATCAGAGGCGCTGGTCGTGCTTTGAACGCTGCCCTGAGATTGATCCCTTGTGATGGCACCGATCCGTACGCCATTGCCTACCTGATTAGCAATATTGGATCGACTAACATTTACGGTTTGTCCGAGCACATCGGAAAAGTTAACATTCTGGGACTTGAATCCCAGAGTATTAACATTGGCGATGTTGTCTCCGATAACACGTACGCCTTCACCAAATGCCGTAAGCCCGCTAGCTCCTGTAAATAATGCATTATAAATTCCCATGATCTACCTCCTTTACGATTGAATTTCTGTGATGCTGTCCATACTGACCGGCGTTGTTCCAAGCATCAGAACAACCATGCCATCGGCCGTACGGCGGACAGAATTAACCAGCCCGATAATCTGGGTGTAAGCGGGGAGGGGAGCATCATTGCCATCCGTTGCGGTCACCCTGATAATATAATTTCCTTCAGCGACTGCGCCCCCGGCCTCGTTGAGGCCATCCCAGGTCATGTTATTACTCCCGCTTGGTAGAGAGCCGCTATGAAGTGTACTTACTACATTCCCTGATCCATCAACAATCTCAACTTTCACGTTCGATGCGTTTTCCAGTAATTCAACGGAAATCTCCTGTGGTGAAGCACCATCGAAATTGAATGAACTTGCATCTGCTGCCACCGTATGACCAAGATAGGAGGAAGCGCTGGCTATATCCGAGTTTGTTGACTGGGAGCTGCCCAGCATGGCAGTGAGTAATTCATTGGTGCTAATCTGTTGCTCAACCATATTGAACTGAGCCAGCTGGGAAGTCATCTTCACGGCATCCTGTGGTTTCAACGGATCCTGATTTTGCATTTGGGCAACAAGAAGTTTAAGAAAAATATCCTTGGAACCAAGATTTTGTCGGGACAGGTTTGACTGTGGCGCCTGAATACTCTGGGCTGTATTTATCTGCATGAGTTTACTCCCCTGAAGTTTTCAGATATGAATGCTGATATGACCATTTGAAACTCCTGATTTTTGCTCTGTCCCGGCCGCAGTTTGAATTAAAACGGATGCGGAATGAGTGGTAGGTGTGTTGTGTTCCTGAAAGAGATGTTGTCGGCCACTATCCTGCTGAGAGGACATGGAAAAATTGCCAAGACTCAAGCCTTGATTTGCCAGCGCCTGACGCAACGAAGGTAGTTGTTGCTCGAGTGCCTGTCTTGAAGATGCCTGCTCAATGAGCAGATGAACCTGAATTTGTTTATTCGCATCACTTTCCAGAAACACCTGTATTTTACCCAAATGAGCGGGTTCCAGAGCCAGTTTCAGACGAAATCGGCCCTCTGCTGCGGCGTGTCCGATTTCCTGCATGGCTGCGGCGACGTTCCATGGCCCGGAACCCGGGGCTGAAATGGATGCTCTGCTATTGGTTTGTGCAACAGCTGTGGATGCTGGTTCCAAACCTGAAGTGTTGAAAATCAGGCTGTTTCCCGGATCTGCAAAACGTCCGCTAAAGTTTAATCCTGAATTCCCTCCTGATAGTTCACTCTCGCCGAAGATTGGAGTCGGGGCAATTTGCTGAAGCACAACAGCCTTCTTAACTTCCGGGGAAGGGATATGCGATTTATGTGAAGACGTATATATTGATCGGGGATTTTTTCCAATATTCAGATTTTCAGCAGATGCCATCATCTGATATGAACCTGATGTTATATTGGGCTTTTTATGAGCTGTCTGGGGCGCAACAGGAGAAGGATGGTCAGATATCGCTGGACGGATATGAGAATCTTCATTTGTTTGATGTTTTGCAGATGTGATAATTTGCTTCTGTTCGATAGCCGCCTCAGTTCTTGTGCTTGTATGGGTTGGGGTTTTTACAGCGGATTCAGGCTTCGGCATTACTGAAGTTGAAGACGGAGAAATCGCACCTGGCCGTGTTACTTTAGCTTGCTTTGTAGTTACCCTGGCTAATGTGGAAGATGAGGTATCGGAACTCTGAATGTCTGATTTAGGTGTTGCTTCTATGACTACTGGTTTACTGACACCTTTCGAGTCAGGGGGAAGGGCGTCTCCTTTGCCCAGGCCTGTCTGACTTTCTTGTTTGATTAAATTGAGTTTGTTTTCAGAGGGGGTTTTCCCAGTCTGAATTCTGATTTTTGCTGTTTTTGTAATGAGTTTGCCGCTTGCTCCAGTATCGTTATTACGCTGACCGTTCACTGCCTTCCCCAAAGCTACAGTTGTGCGTGTTTTGACAATCCCGGTAACTGGAATTGCTACGGGAGGCATGCTGATATCTTCTCCCTTTTCTTCCCCTTCCCTGTCCAGGGAAGAAAGCTCTTTTTCCGGGTTGGAATTAGTGAGCTTATGAAAAGTCAGTCTGTTTAATTCTTTTTCTGCTACTTGATTGGTTTTGTTTTCTGCTGTGGCTATAGCTTGTAGCTTATTCTCGGGTGTTTCCGGCGCTGTTTTCTGTGCCTTGATATCCATATTCAAGACACCCATCAGTTTGGCAAAAAGACTTTTTGTTGTCTTGTCCTGACTCTTTGCAGGTTCTGAAGCCGGGGCCGCTTCCTTCGGAGTGACGGTTTGCAATATTTGCTGAAGCATGACTCTGTAAAAGCAGGTCATGTGCCACAGACAGATGTCTTATAAATCAATATATTACACGAATGCGCCTGGCTAAATAGGGGAAAATAATACCGGGATGCGGCATTTATTTCCCTATGAGAATTTAATAATCAAATGTAGTGAACACGAGAGAACAGGGTGCAATGACCTGCTTAATGTAATGAAAGTATTTCTATATGAATGTGTATTTTCCGGAAAACACGGAACTGACCTCTCCCTCAAGAACCAGATCATCCAGAGTGCCGGAGACATGCACTTCACCTCCCGGCATGTGGATGGCTAATGGGCGGTGGTGATCCTCGCTTGACCAGATGGCTGCGGCTACAGCGCATGCCCCGGTGCCGCAGGCTGGAGTATGTCCAACTCCGCGCTCAATGATATCCAGATAAATGTTGTCACCGATTCTGCCGCTCACGAGTTCAATATTGCGATCATGGGGGAAATCTTCGGTGGCCTCGAAAAAGACACGATGCGGGTTACCCAGACTGACATCAATATGTGCTTTGGTGCTATCGGTAATGGTAGCATTGCCCATGTGAACACGGATGCCGTATTCGCCTTTTTCCGCTTTTACTTTACGATCATTAAGTATGATATAAACGTATGTTATGTTACTCTCTTCAAGTAAAATATCACCAATGCAGCGCAGGCCATTGCCGCAGTTTTCAGCCTCTGAACCATCGTTGTTGAAGATACGCATACGGGCATCAGCCTGATCATCGGGAAGGAGCACGAGCACCTGATCGCAGCCGATGCCATAACGCCTTTCCGCGATCGTTTTTATAAACGATTCACTGAGTTCGGGTAAGGTCAGTTTGCGCCCGTCCAGAATCACAAAATCATTACCCTGAGCCTGCATTTTTATAAAGGGGATGTTTTTCATGGGTTTTTGTGCTCCACGATTATGGTTGTATACAGGCCACCACGTACGTTGAACCTGGCCTCCAGACGAAATTTTCGCGGCTGTAGCAGTCCAATCAGATCATCTGCAATCAAATTGCTGACCTTTTCATGAAAATGACCTTCATTGCGGAAGCTCCAGAAATATTGTTTCAGTGATTTCAGCTCAATACATAATTTGTCCGGCACATAATCAAATGTTATAGCAGCGAAGTCCGGCTGACCGGTTTTCGGACAAAGGCAGGTGAATTCGGGGCACTCAATATGGATAGTGTAATTCCGTTCCGGGTTCGGGTTGGCAAAGGTCTCCATCTGTCTGGATGCTTCTAAAGCCATTTCCTATTCTCCAAAACGTTTAATAATGTCTGCATAAATGCTGGTCAGGGTATCCAGCTCATGAATATTCACCCGTTCATTGATTTGGTGAATGGTATCATTGGTCAGTCCAAGTTCTACCACCGGCACACCCGCAGCGGCCAGAAAGCGTCCATCGGAGGTGCCCCCGGCCGTGCCCTGAATTGTCTCCAGGCCCGTAATACTTTTGATGCTACCTGCTATCAGATCAAGCCAGGGGCCATCCTTTGTGTAAAACACCGTGCCCTGATGCTGATACTTCAGTTTGACCGAAGTTCCGCTACATGCCTTGCTGATCCGGCGCTGAATATCCTCAAAGTCATTGGCTGGATTATATCTGATATCCACGATGGCCCGGCACATTCCGGGGATAACATTGGTGGCTCCGGTTCCCCCCTCTATATTGG
>CAYLYU010000055.1:0-1217 GCA_964387725.1 uncultured Zetaproteobacteria bacterium
ATATGTATCGGGATATTATCGTGGCTGGTGAAGCGCGTGATCGCGAGGTGATTCAGCTGGCCCTACAGGCGGGTGAAACCGGGCATATGGTTATGGCAACCGTCCATGCAACCACTGCCATCGGCACCATGCAGCGCATCATGTCATCGTTCGGGCTGGATGAGCAGGATGCGATACGAGAGCGGCTGTCGGAAAATCTGCGGGCGATCATTGTTCAAAAGCTCCTGCCGGCCAAGTCAGGAAAAGGCCGCGTGGTGGCTCTGGAAATCATGATAAAGAATTCGGTTATCAAACACTTCATCCTGGATTCGGATCGCTGGCGTGAAATTCCCCGCGCCATGGAAGAAGGGAAAACGCTGTATGGCAGTCAAACCTTCGATCAACATTTACAACAACTGGTGGAAGATGGATTGGTCAATTATGAAGAAGCCCTGTCGAATTCTGTTTTCCGCGAGGACTTTGCCATGCGGCTGGGCAAGGAATAGATCGTTCCCGATCAGCTCTTTGATGATCGAGGTTCTTTGTCCAGTCTTCGAATAGCCTTGGCAATGGCATCAGAGCACTGGCGCGTGCCTGCCCTGCCCTCCACCGATTCAGGAAGAACGATCGGCTCACCGATGACAATTCTAGCTCTGCTGCGGCGCAAAAAAGGGCGCCATACATGAATATGATCAAACGGCCACACCCCTGACACACGAAACGGAATAATCGTTGCACCGGTTTCCTGGGCGATCAATGCTGCACCTGGAAGGATTTTGTGCATGGGTATTGGAGGATTGGCAGCGCCTTCCGGAAACAGACACAGTGCGTTTCCCTCTCTGACAGCACGTATAGCTTCACTCAAAGCATAGCGGTTCGCGCCCCCGGGATTCACCGGGATGGCACCCGTTGCATTGAATAGCCAGCGCGCATACCACATGCTCAGGTAATATTCACGGGCCATCAGGAAGCATAAAGGCCTGTTTACTGCAGCCTGAATCAGATTCGGATCAAGGCCGCAGATGTGATTGCCAACCAGAATCAACGGACCATCTGGTAAGTGAAACTCCTGCCTGGGCAAGCGGTGCCAGCCACGGCAAAACCAGCGATTCAGCAAACGCATCCATCCACTGGGGCCACGTTGACCCGAAGGGGTCACCCCCTTACCTGCCACTCATACCTGCCAGTGATTTCACCATACACACAGCATGCGCTATCAACCCTGACAATTCAATCAT
>CAYLYU010000055.1:1317-11878 GCA_964387725.1 uncultured Zetaproteobacteria bacterium
TGATGACTTTTTACGAAGTCATCAATCATCCGGCATCCTGCTTAGTTAGCATCCTTCACAATTCCACCTGCAACCAGTTCCTCTCCTGCGTACAAAGCGGCAACCTGTCCGGGAGCAGTCGGTTTCTGCGGCGTATCAAAAGCAAGCTTCAAAGAGCCGGACTCACTGACATCCAAGCGGCAGGCGGCAGGGCGCATTTGATATCGCAGCTTGGCTGTCAGGTGTTCGTTCTTATCAGGCTCACGTAGCCAACTCACATCCCCTACCTCAACATGCCTGATCATCGCATCCTCGGGATGAGCCACCACGACCCGAGCCGTCGCCCCATCCAAAGCAATCACATGCCAGGGACCGTTTGCCAGCCCTAGCCCTTTTCGCTGGCCGAGCGTGAAATGGGCAATGCCCTGATGTGAACCGAGGATTTCCCCCTCGGCAGTCACGATATCACCCTTCCGAAATCCAGCCGATGCGCCTTCGCGCTTCAGAAAAGCGATACGGTCCCCGGCCGGGATGAAACAAATATCCTGACTTTCATGTTTCTCGGCCGTCGGAAGTTGATAAAACCGCGCCAGCTCGCGGGTCCCATTTTTCTGCAAATGCCCCACCGGAAACAGGATGCGTTCGGCCTGCTCGCGCCGGGTGGTCGCCAGAAAATAACTCTGATCCTTACCTGCATCCTCACCCTTCAGAATATGCAAGCCTGTTGCATCATCCCTACGCTGTACGTAATGACCGGTGGCGACATAACGGGCTTCCAGTTGATCGGCTGCTTCAAGCAGAGCACCGAATTTCACAAAACGATTGCATCGTTCGCACGGATTGGGAGTGCGTCCGTTCTCATAATCATCGATAAACGGAGCAATGACATCGCGGCGGAATGTCTCGCGCATATCCATGGCGTAAAATGGAATACCGAGATGGTCTGCAACGCGTCTGGCATCATAGGAATCTTCAAGTGCACAACATGATCCATGCCGGCTCACTTCATCGCGCGAATAGTCCCATACATTCAGAAATACACCGATCACATCCGCACCTGCATCGCGTAGCAGTGCGGCCATGACAGACGAATCAACGCCGCCGCTCATGGCGGCAATCACCCGGACACCTTTCAGATAAGCAAGGTCAGGCATCAAATCAGCCGGTAATGAAGTGGAAGCTGCATGCATGGGGCGCATCTTAGGCGATAAACCGCGCGCTTCATATCGCGAGTTTATTGCATCGCAAACTTAATCCTGCAAGGAAACCCGACTCAGACCTGACAGACTTCCATCAGCCTGTGGACGAAAGCCATCTATGCGAGGGCCACTAACAGCAAGCACCGGCTCGTACCACAAGGGAATATAGACCATATCCTGCTGCATGCGACGCTCCACCTTGGCATACAGTTTGCGGCGCACTCCTTGTTCCTCAATCGCTGCCGCCTTTTCCAGCCAGGTATCAACCTCGGCATCGGCGTAGCGCCCCCTGTTGGCTCCTTTGGGTGGCCACATGGAGGAATGAAGAACCCATCGATAGATATCAGGGTCACTAATGCCAACCCAAGACAAGGAAAACACCTGAAAGTCTCCCCGTTTGATGCGTGAATAGAAACCGCCCCATTCGAGGGATTCAACCGATACCTTGATGCCAACTTTTCTCCACATCGACGCTATGGCAGTTGCCAGGCGGATGCGGGTCGGGTCGGTACTTGTTCGATAGGTGAGCCTGAAACGAACGCCACTTTCTTTAGGTCTGAATCCAGCTGCATCCAGCAGAGCTCTGGCCTTGTCCGGATCAAAAGGCGTTTCCGGCAAACGGGTCGCAGCCCAGTGATCCGGTGTCATCACCGTTTCAGCAAGTTCGGGCAAATCGGCAAACATGGCTTTCTTGAGTTGGTATCGATTAAGTGACAGTGCCAACGCGCGACGAACGCGTACATCTTTCAGGACAGGATCCTGAAAATTCATTCCAATATAAGAAAACGTGGTTGATGGGCGTGTCTGTAATGTCAGTTGAGACTGCTGCTGGATATAGGGGAGCAAATGCGGAGGCAGGTCATTCTGAATAAAATCCAGTTCCCCGCGTGTTATTTTCAACAAGCGAGTAACAGGATCCTTCACACCCATGAAGCGAATAATTTTCGGCTGGCGTTGCGTGGATCGGGATGCCTTAACCCGTTGCAACTGCAGGGTATTGTTAATCCATTTATCGAAGCGAAATGCACCGCAACCCACTGTATGTCTGGCCTGCTGTGCTGCCGATGCAAGCCTTGCCGGCAGGATGCCAATGTTCAACCTTGTCAGCAGTGAGGCATCGGGCTGTTTCAGTGAAATCACCAGCTCATTATCTGCAAGACGCTGGATATGCTTCACTGAGGAAAAGCCTCCCCTTAAAGGGCTTGCCATTGTTTTATCCATAATGGCATTCAGGGTGGCAACCACATCTGATGCCGTTAACCGGGACCCATCATGAAACAGCACATCGCGACGAATCCAGAACTTCCATTGCAGCGGTGATTCCCGTTGCCAGCGAGTTGCCAGGTCGGGCTGCACCTGAAAATGATCATCCAAATGAACCAGACCCCGATGCAAAAATTGCTGCACCCGAACGGATGCAGCATCGGTTGCATAGCGTGGATCAAGCGAGACAGGCATTTGTGCCAGACCCACGCGCAACACACCATCCGGATTTTGGTTGGGCTGACATGCGGCCAGGAGAAAAACAGCCACAGCTATGCAGAAGCGAATCATTATGACTCCCAAAGGCTGATCGCTTCCACATGCCCGGCATAGGCAAACATATCAAGAGCACGCAATGCCCGGAGGCGGTAACCATGGGCGGATAACAGTGCTCCATCTCGGGCCCCGGAAGCAATATCACAGGAGACCATGATGATTTTTTTCGGCATCAGTTGCTGAATCCCGTTGCATATGTGTTTTGCCCCGCGGCGCGGCGCATCAAGGATCAACACATCTGCACCGATATAAGACTCATAGTCAAAATCATCAAAAAGATTAGCTGTTACAAAATGACCATTCACACCGAGCAGCTTAGCATTCCTGGATGCGGCACTCACGCTTGCCTGAGATAGTTCGGCACCAAATACTGAGGCGCCCGTGGTCACTGCCAGAGGTAGTGACAGATTTCCAGCGCCGCAAAATAAATCGGCAACACGTCGAGGTTTGCCCGCCCATATCTGTATCTGGGAAATCAAGGCGTGATTACCCTCAAACTGGCCCTGAACGAAAGCATCCGGTCCGATCTCCAACTTAACCGTCCTATCGTCCCCGACCGGCAGAATATCATGCAAACGCTTAACCGGCCTTGTTAACGGACGGGATATCCCTTTATTTCGCCACCACCCCTGCACTACAAGGTTATCAATATCCTCAGGAAGCTCGAGTGATGGTCGCTGATTGGACTCAAATACAACGTGAAGGCCATCGGCCAGCTGTACAGCCTCTACCTGATCCAGGTCGCTTAAATCCTGGAGCTCAAGCAGATTATGCAATGCCTGCAGCGGCTCGGTGATCACCATGCAGGAGTTTTGACGAACCGCCCGATGGCTTAACGGAGAAAAAAAGCCAAGAAATTTTCCTTCTTCATCACAGCCAACGTGCCAACGTAACCTGCGACGAGGATGCATCCCATCAGCGCATATCGGCAACCATTCGGTATCGTCATGCATCAGGGATTTGAATGCGCCCTCTACCCAAGCGGATTTTATGACCGGATGTTGATCGGGCTCGAGAAACTGAAGCGCACAACCTCCACATTCGCCTGCCACAGGGCAGACAGGCTTAATGCGAATGTCTGAAGGCAATACGATGGAACTGATTTTGCCACGCTGAACACCACGACGTTTTCCCAGAGGCTGCGCTTCGACCTCATCGCCAGGAACTCCGTTGGTAAGCAGCATGGTTTGATCGGCGCAACGCAGCAGAGCATCTCCGCCCGGCAGCAGCTTCTCTATCCTTCCCCTGCAATGTTTATTGACTGCAGCGCCAAGCTTCACTTAGGGAAGCAGATCAATCGGGCCGATGGTCATGGGCTCGGATGAACGGAAACGCAGACGAACCCCTTTGATTTCACCAATCGATTTTGCAATCCGAATCGTCAGAGGTTTGTCGATATCACGATCCTTCCTGTCGAGTATCTCGTGCCACTTACCCTTCTTATCCTGGATATTGATATTGATACTACCACCCTTGAAATTGAGGCGCCCGATGCTTGCCTTCTGGATAACGACCTTCGACACGCGGACAGGCTTATTCAGATAAAGACGCAACTGGCCTTTTTTAAAGGTATGCAGCGTTTCCTTCCAGCGATAACTCTTCAGGCCCGAAAAATACAGGCGGCTCTTGCCCTTGAATTCGTGTGCATCTTTCCGTGTAGCTCGACTGCCATCGCTGCGGATCAATTTGTGATCGATGCGATAGGTGACCGGATACACACGTGGAGCCGATTTCACAACCTTTTTTGCCCTGGATTTCAGTTTAGGCTTGTGCTTGGCTGCCGGTTTAGGCTTGTGCTTGGCTACCGGTTTGGAGGAAGCTTTCTTGGGCGCTTCATTTGCCTTTTTCGTCACTTGCCCGGGCTTTTCAGCGCTACGATTCGCAGTCTTGCCAGTCACTTTTTTGGCTGGAGGAGTCTTCTGACCCGGTTGCTCAGCAGTCTTCGGGCCAGACAATGCCGATTCACCCGACTGTTGTTCGGCCACATGGATAACACTGGTCAAAATCCAGCCGAGTCCGACAAGTACAATCAGCAATCCGGCCCATGTGAGTGGGGCATGCCAACGTTTATCCTTGGCGACTTCTGGGGCGACAGACGGCTTATCTCCAGAGGCTTTCTTCTTCATACCCATCATTTTGCGCAGCTTCACAACCAACGCCCCGATCAGACCTTTGGCGATCTCGGCATTACTCTGCGATTCGGATGGCGGCGGAATCTTGATGGCATGGCCGGCCGTAGTATTGGCTTCCTGAGTTCCGATCTGCAACAGAACCTGATGTACAGCAGCACAACTGGCTGGCCTGTCGGCAATATTCTTTGCCAACAAATCCATAATCAGATCGGAAAGCATTTTCGGCAAGGTCGTGTTCAGCTTAATCGGGGGCACTGCCTCCTGACGGATCTGTTTCTCCATGATCTCGAATTCACCGGCTCCGTTGCCGGAGGAATCGAATGGCAGTTTCCCCGTACACATCTGATATAAAAGGATGCCAAAGGAATACAGATCCGTCCGCGCATCCACGGGCTGATTGAGTATCTGTTCCGGAGCCATATAGCGGAAAGAGCCAACGGTCGCACCGCTTTGAGTCAGATCATCATCGCCCTCTTTGGAAGGCTTGGCCAGACCAAAATCCATCAACTTGATTGACCCGTCCTCAGCGAGTAAAACATTGGCGGGTTTTAGGTCACGATGCACCATACCCAGCTTATGGGCTGCATCCAGACCACTCAATATATCCTCGGACACCCTCAGGATATCAACCATCGTGATATGCGGATGCTCTCTCAGATACTGACGCAGATTTACGCCATGCACCATTTCCATAACCAACGCCATATGTTCCCCGTCTTCGTAAAGCGACAGAAGGGTTACGACATTGGGATGGATGATCTTGGCATGCATGCGGGCTTCACGTCTGAAACGCTCTTTCAGATTTTCATGCTGCAAAAGATGCGGATGCAGCACTTTCACAGCAATCTCGCGGCCCAGTTTCTCATCCTGTGCCCGGTAGACGACGCCCATGCCGCCCTCACCAAGTTTGGAGGTCAGCAGATAATGGCCGAGCCTGGATTCGGTTTCATCCTTACTGACGGCTGCGCCGCAATTTTTACAGAGCCCGTTTTCTACCGGCCCATCCACCCCGCACGAAGAACATTTCATGTTAGTGATTGTTGACTGCTGGCAGCTGATGTCAAGTGATTCAAGCCACAATCAGTGCCAATGTCTCACATCCCACCTCAGGGGTGATAGATGTCAGTCAAATGGTTGAATTGCTTCAGGTAAGCGGGCATGGCGTTTAGTTGAGGACTGGACTGGATCAGCAGCTTAAACAGCTCACCCATCCCGTTGGGTAACAACATCCGTCTAGCCTGAGCCATCAGCCGCATGGATTCCGCATCCGGATGGCTCGCCAGTTGCTGAATCCTCTCCTGAATCCCGGGTGACTGTGCCAACCATGCACCTTGCGGCATCCACAGCAAAGTATCCAGGTCGGCCTGCCGCCCTGCATGACTCAGAGCCGTAAAATCAATATGCGCCGTAATATCCTGTAAGCCCGGATGATTCAGAACCGTATCCACGGCCCGGTGATTCGAATGAGCCAGCAATGTGCCCTGTTCACGATTCGGGCGATAATATTCCTGTTGAGAAAAACCGTAATCGACACAGAAGGAGAAACCCCGCTTGATAACGCGGCTCAAATCCTTTTGCCATCGGGATAATCCCGGATTCCATTCGCTGATATAGCCATTTGGCCAACATGATCGGATCTCCTGCGCTATCGGAAGCTCATCCGATAACGGTTGGTCAGCATCCACCCACGAAAAGCCTCCAACATGCGTCACTCCGCGTTCATACAACGCCCCGTTATGCTTACAAAAGCAACGAACCGGAAACGCATCAGGTAGTTCATTGCTGATGACCAGAATGTTTTCCAGAGCACCCACACTGGCCAGATCGGATTTATGCTCAACATCAAAGCCTGACTCTGAAAATAATTGTTGCTGTCTCTGTTGCAGATGCGAGCTGCGTTCAACCTCGATGATTTGCACCGGCATGGGCATTTCGAACTGTTGCAAACGCTGCAAAATATCGACCAGCAAGCGCCCTGAACCCCCGCCCTGTTCCAGCAAGACCCATTCACGCGGCTCACCCAGCTCTTGCCAGCCCCAGTGCAAGAGATCGGCCAGCCCCAAATACAACCACGGTCCGAGATCAGGCGCTGTGACAAAGTCGCCCGATTCACCGAAAATGGCTTTGCTCTCGTAATAACCCATGCCCGGTTCGTAAAGTGCAGCCTGCATAAATGTATCAAAAGACAAAAAGCCACCGGCATCACTGATGCGTTGACGAATGATCTGTTCTAATTCGGTTGACTCGGACATGGTTGACGCTGCTGGGCTCCCTGACTAACGTGTCGGTATCCAAACAACAAAGAGGACACCAATGGCTTCTGATCTTATTATTCATGTTAGCGACGACAGTTTTGATGCGGATGTGCTGAAAGCGTCCGGCCCTGTGGTCGTTGATTTCTGGGCTCCGTGGTGCGGCCCTTGCAAACAAATCGCCCCGATTCTGGACGAAGTGGCGGGCGAGAAGCAAGGCCAGGTCACGATCGCCAAAATTAATATTGACGATAATCCAAACACACCCGGCAAATATGGCGTGCGTGGCATCCCAACATTGATGCTTTTCCGTGACGGCAATGTTCAGGGTACGAAGGTGGGTGCGGTCAACAAGGCCAAGCTGATCGAATTCATCGACGAACACCTGGCCTGAATTGGTAATCGAATGACAAAAAAGCAGGGCTGTCGCCCTGCTTTTTTTATGAGTGGATCATGAACGAAAAATTGCACATCGTCCTGTTTGAGCCTGAAATTCCACCCAATACAGGCAATATTGCCAGGCTTTGCGCCTGCACTGGATGCAATCTGCATCTTGTTCATCCATTGGGCTTTGAAATCAGCGATAAACATTTGAAACGGGCCGGACTGGATTACTGGCAACACGTATCCGTGCATGAACATAAAGACTGGCAATCGGCCAGAGAGTCTATCGGAATGCAGCGCAACTGGTATGCGCTGAGTTCCAAGGCAGAGAATTCACTATGGGATGTGTCATTTCAGTCCGGAGACGTGCTTGTCTTCGGCCCTGAAACCCGTGGCTTAAGCGCCGAGATTTTGGCCCAGCTGGAACCCATCCGGATTCCCATGCGTAGCGATGCGCCGGTTCGCTCGCTAAACCTGTCCAATGCATGCGCGGTAAGTGTTTTTGAAGCATTGAGGCAACTGCAATCGAGGTGATTCACTCATTTTATCCACCGCCCGCTTCCATTGATGAAGGCACTTTAATAATTAGCCTTGGATCTTTGTTAACTACGTTCGTTTGTCTTTGTAAGATACTGTTTCTAATATCTTTTATGTGATGCATAATATTTAGGCGCTAAATAAAATTATTCTGGATTTCCATAATAGCAAAGCTTGAGGGGTATTTTATCCACACAGTTATCCACAATTTCTGTGGATAGAGGATTCATCCTCTTTGTTTGCAAGGGCTTCGGCAAGATAAGCGCATATTTAAGCTTTACGCTGGAGCAACAAACGTGATACTGGGCAGGTATGCAATGGACCATTTCCAACCAACTGACCATGGGGCGCGTTCTCCTCATTCCTCTGTTTATCATCACGTTTTATATACCGGGTTCCATCGCCTATTATCTGTCAGCATTAGTCTTTGCCGTTGCCGCATTTACCGACTGGCTGGATGGATATTTAGCCCGTTCACGCAATGAAGTAACCCCTTTTGGTCGTTTCCTTGACCCGGTTGCCGATAAACTACTGGTTGCCTCAGCGCTGGTATTACTGGTTGCGGATGATCGCGCGCCTGCTGTACTAGCTATCATTATCATCGGACGTGAGATTGCGATTGGCGCACTGCGCGAATGGCTGGCAGAACGCGCCAGCATTGTGAAGGTCTCCCTACTCGGCAAGTGGAAAACCATGATTCAGATGCTCGCCATCGGCAGCCTGCTCATCCATAACACGGTGTATGGTTTCAATTTTCATTGGGTCGGCATGATCCTGCTTTGGCTAGCTGCCATCCTGACGCTGTGGTCGGGTTATGAATATCTGCATAAGGCATGGCCTGAACTCATCCGCAAGCCTGCTGCAGAAAAACCGGCAGAGCCTTCTAAAGACGCGAGCGAATAAGCCCTTCGATCTCGTCGTATTCCAGCACAATCGGATTACCGCTCATGCTCCCGCCACTGATATTGGCGATAATCCTTGGAGTATTAGCCTCTTTAACACCGAAACTTGAAAGCCTGGCTATACCCAGCTGTTGCTCCCACTCTTTTAATAATGCCAGCAAGGCCTGGCGAGCCTCATCATCGTTCAGAGCGCTGTCATCCGCCATCACCCTGCCAGCTTGTGCATAACGTTTTTGCCCCTCATTGTCGGGATCCCTCATCTGCATGGCGCGAATATTAAGACTCACGGCCTCGTGCAACAGGGTTGCGCATGCCACCCCATGCGGAATGGGAAAGAATGCCCCGAGCGGTGATGCCAGCCCATGCACAGAACCAAGCCCCGCGTTAGCCAGAGTCAGTCCTGAAATGGATGAGGCATACAACATATCAGCCCGGGCGGATAAATTCTCACCATCTTGAAAAGCCTGCAACAGGCCTGAACGAATCCGCTGCAAGCCACTCAGGCACAACGCATCAGTCATCGGGTTGGCTTTGCACGATACATACGATTCGAGCAACTGAGTAAAGGCATCCATGCCACATGCAGCTGTGACATCGGGTGGACATGATGCGGTTAATTCGGGATCAAGTATAATATGCACCGGTACAAGCGCTTCATGGCGAAAGGATTTCTTAAAACCTTCCTGACCAATCACCGACAAGACGGCATTCTTACTCGTTTCCCCACCCGTGCCGGCGGTCGTCGGCATGGCAATAAAAGGCGTGGCCGGCCCTTGATACACCTTGCCTTCCCCTACCCCCTCAAGGTAGCTCATTACCGAATCTCCGCTCGGCAGCAGGCCGGCAATCGCCTTGGCCGCATCCACAGAGCTTCCTCCGCCGATCGCTACTACAGTCGTGGGTAGCCAAGCGCGGAATGACTTCACAGCTTCATCCACAAGTTGAGGGGAAGGCTCGCAGCTAACATGCACCCGCTTCACCTGACATGTCGCCTGCAGGTCTTTCAATAATTGTTGGCAAACAGGGAGCGCATCAAAAGAACGGCCGCCGGTAACCAGCAAAACCCGATCCCCATAAACTTTCACAATATCAATCAGGCCATTGCGTGATCCAACCCCAAAATGAATGTGCGGTGTAGAGGCGAAGATAAATGAATTCAGCATATCAGTATCGTAACCGGCCGTGCTGGATATTGCATCCTGCAGAATGAGCGAACACATGCCTGAATACGACTAGGGAAGGTCTGAAGAACTACGTCCTTGTAGTTTTATCAGTACGCAAAGGCAAAAGCGTGGTGGCTCTTCTCCAGTTTTACCTTTGCCACAACATCAGGCACTTACGCGCTTGATTTTGGCAGGCCATCCATGGCCTGCACGGATGCTCTGACTTTTTCAGAGCCTCCCTAACCGAGCATTTTCTCCTGTTTGGCCTCAAGTTCCTCCCAACGCTCATAAGCCTGGGACAACTCTGTTTCCAGACCCGCCATCCGTTGTTGATCCTTCTGATAGCCCTCGCTATCGCAGCGAAAGTATTCAGGATCGCAAAAGCGGGCCTCGATCTTTACCTTTTCCGACTCCAGTGTTTCAATCCTTGCAGGCCATTCATTCAACTCGCGCTGTTCGTTATATGACAACTTG
>CAYLYU010000056.1:0-11490 GCA_964387725.1 uncultured Zetaproteobacteria bacterium
CAACTGCCCAACTCCTGATTTCGGACTCGGAAAAACATGCGGATATGCTTTATGTATCAGGTCTGTTTGTACCTGACCCTTTTGTTGTCATTGGCCTGGACGGAGATTGGCATGGCTTCTTTTCGCCCCTGGAAGTTGATCGCGCAAAAAAGAAATCCGGGCTGGATCAAATCCACCTGGATACGCCATGGCATCAGAAGGCATCAGCTCTGGGCTGGGAAACCGGTCTGGCAGGCGTAGCTGCCGCATTCTTGCATGAACAGGGCATTAAAAAGATCATGGCCCCTTCCGATTTTCCTCTGGGCTATGCCCAACAACTCAATGCTCGCGGGTTCGAAATTAAGGCAGTTGAAGGTTCATTGTTTCCGCAGAGGGCGGTAAAAACAGCCAGGGAAATAAAATGCCTGCAACAGGCTGAAAACGTGGCTAGATCCGCCATGAAGGTAGCGGAATCGTTTCTGGCAGATTGCCGAGTCGGCAATGACAATGTTCTTCGTGATGCGTCTACTGGACACAGGATAAAATCGGGCCACCTGCGCGCTAAAATCGAAGCCCATATCATCACTAAAAAGGCGATTCCATCTCATACCATTGTGGCCTGTGGACGCGAAGGTGCCGACCCCCACAATGTCGGTTCCGGTTATTTAAGGGCTCATGAACCCATCATTGTCGATATCTTTCCCCGCATGCAAACCACCGGATACTGGGGTGACATGACCAGAACTTATGTGAAAGGAAAGGCTGCCGACAGGGTGCGAAAGATGTACAGGGCCGTCCGGGAGGCTCAGGATATTGGTCTGGAGATGGTCAGAGACGGAGTCAATAGTGCTGACATCCATCAGACCATTTGCCGACATTTTGAAGTATCAGGCTTTCCAACACATATCAGGCGAGGCAAACAAAACGGCTTTTTTCATGGCACTGGCCACGGTGTTGGTCTGGACATTCACGAATCTCCACGTATTTCAAAACGAGGCCAGATTCTTGAAGAAGGCAATGTTGTCACCATCGAGCCTGGTTTATATTACCCTGGCACTGGTGGCATCCGGCTGGAAGATCTTGTCGTTGTCCGCAAGGATGGTTGCGATAATCTGACCCGCCACCCCAGACATCTGGAGATTATGTAGGGGTTCTCATATTCGTGATCGCCTTGGTTCCCCCCAGATTCCACAACACCACTCCCCCCGGCAAAGCAGCAAGAACCAATACAAGCGCCCAGAGTACAGCCATAGCTGCCGCTGCTGTTGCATCACCACCAAAGTAAATTGACATACCTACATAGCCCCCTTCGCGGATGCCAAAACCGTTAAACGAGATCGGCAAAGCTGTGGCCAGAGCTACCAGACACACTATTACCCCGTAGGCGGCCCATGAAAGTTCCAGGCCGGCGGCCTGCCCCAGAAAGACGTGGGCCTGAACAATCAGAGCCTGAAAGACAATGGATAAGACAATAGAACGTCGCCAGGCAAGAAAAAACCCGGATGAAAGCAGGGGAAGCTGTTTCAACCGGGACAGGAAGGCTGGAAGATTGGAATGCCAGAAGCGATAACTGAGCATCCCTCCCCAGAAGATCGACAACCCCGTAAGCCATACTGTCCACCAGATTCCGGGAAGCTGCAGAAACAGCATGCAGACTGTAACCAGCAGACTCAAACCCCCTACTCCACTGAGGCGTTCCAGCAACACGCTGGCAGCGGCAGCCCAGCCCTTCCCTTTTCGACCTTTGGCCAGTAGATAACCACGCGCCACATCCCCTCCAAGGATTGAAGGCAGAAAAAGACTCAGAAACATGCCCAGAAAATACAACTGAATCTTTCTTCCCAAACGAACGCTCAACCCCAGCCCTTCAGCCAGCCATGCCCATCGCACCGCAGACAACACCTGACCGAGCACTAAACAAGCCAGAGCAGCAAAAACCAATTTGAACTCAACCTGGCTCAAATTTTGATAAATAGACTCAAAATCAAGATAATAAAATAATGCTGCCAGCAACAGCGCCGAAGCCAGCAGTTTCAGAATAAATCGCCAGCCGGGCATTAACCCGAATGATTCATAAGATTACGGATAAGGCGTCTGACCGTGTAAGACTTGCGGTTGGTACTTTCATAATAAATTCTGGCCTGCATTTCCAGGATCAACCCGGTTCCAAACAACAAAATACCACTGACAATGAGGAGGGAACCCAGTTGCAATAAAGGCCTGCCAGCCAGATCGGCACCAAACAGTAATTTGTCCAGAGCAAGCCACACATCAATGCCTGCACCAAGGATAAAACTGACCAGTCCTGCCGGGCCGAAAAGTTGCAAAGGCCGGTCGGTGAATCTCAGAAAAAACATCACCAGCAACAAATCTACCAACACACGAATAGTGCGTCCAAGGCCGTATTTGCTGACACCAAAACGCCGGGGCCTGTGACCGACTACCTCTTCCCCTATACGGGCACCAAACAAGGCTGCCAGGGCCGGAATAAAACGGTGTTGTTCACCATAAATCCTTAAATTCTTGGCTACCTCTGACCGCATTACTTTCATTGGACAACCATTATCATTCAAGCTGACGCCGGTTGAATAACGTATCAGGGCATTGGCTATCTTTGATGGAAGCGTCCTCGACACAGCCGCGTCTTGCCGATCCTTTCTCCAGCCATTGACCAGATCCAGATCATCCCTTTGCAGACGCTGCATCAGCTTCAAGATATCAGCAGGATCCGTCTGAAGATCTCCATCCATATAGGCGATGAAAGTTCCGCCAGCTACATCAAAACCGGCGCTCATGGCTGCCGTTTGACCAAAATTACGGCGTAACTGAATGCCAATAATTCTGTCATTGTCCTTTGCTGCCTGTTCGATAGAAGAAAACGTAGCATCGTTCGAACCGTCATCGACCAAAATAAGTTCATAATCTTCTTTCCGAAGCGCCTTGCCGACCTCCTGTACCAGGAGAGGCACATTGTCCTCTTCACAATACAAGGGCACGACCACGGAAATGTGTGGTTTATGTTTTTTGCTCACATGTTCTCCCCGGTCTGCAAACTGACGAGTACCAACTCTGTCCGAGCGTATAGTCCATTGAGCCTGCTGTGAACCACAAGTTGGTCAAATGTGGTCTCAGGCAAGTCTGTCAACACTACTGTCGGCATAACAATCGCTTTTCTATCGCCAAGCCATTCAATCACTTCCTCAATATTACCAAGATATGGAAGCCGTCCACCATGATAAAATAATAGTGAGGGTTGAAAATAACGATAGCTGGCAAGTTCACTTCCTGAGAAGCCGGCCTCATCAGCCTGTCGAGCAAGCTCAGGGCTGATTTTGTGTTTATCAAAGGAAGGAGCGGCCCAGAAACTCAACAGGAATACAGAGGCAACCATCCCTGCAGCAAGAGGTTGTATCGCTGATGTCAGAGGATGCCTAAGCCACCATATAGCGCCTAAAGCTACGGGCAAGACTGCCAGTACAAGAATCCAGTCCTCAACCCATTTTTTCTCAATCGCAATGCCACCTCCCAACATCAGGCCCAGGGCCAGGATCAGACCGATCCACACTGTCCATCGCCAGACACGATCCCTATCCACAGTATCCACGGATCTCAACCAGAGGGCGCACAACAGGGTTAGAGCTGGAAAAACAGGAAGCATATAATTGGGAAGATGCGTACGCGCCGCAGTAAAAAAGATCAGAAAAACCCCAACCCAGACAAGCAGGAACAACCGCAACGGATCCTGGCGTAAGCGATTTAATCGCCACGGCCCGGACCAGACCGAAGCAGCCACCAGTCCTGTCCATGGAAAGCAGCCGATCAATACCGTCAAAACATACAGGCCGGGAATAGCACGATGTCCTTGCAGCGTATCCGTGAATCGATCCACATTGTGATGCAGGAAAAAGACTCTGAGCCATTCACCGTCGGTGAGAATACCTACGGCAATATACCAGGGTAAAGCTACGGCCAGAATGATCACCATGCCAAGCAATGGCCGGAAACGACGCCAGGCTGAAAAATCAGCCATTAGAAATAGATAGGCTCCAATCAGCAACCCCGGCATGAGCAAGGCCACAGGTCCTTTGGCCAGGGCCCCAAAGCCAATAGCCACATAGAAGCAGGGCAACAAAAAACCGGGCTCTTTTTCGATATAGATACAAATAAAGGCGAGAAAAGCAAAGGCCATGCATAGCATGAACAGGGGATCGGGGGTTGCTGCTCTGGAAATGACCACGATATGAATACAGGTAGCCAGCAAAATTGCCGCAATCAGACCTGATTTTGCATCCAACAAGCGCTTGCCAAAATACCAGACTACAAAAATCAATCCAGTTATAGCCAGAGCAGAGGGAAGACGTGCGGAAAACTCATTCGCCCCGAACAGAGAAAAGGAGGGCATCATCAGCCAGTACAACAGAATAGGCTTGTCGAACCTCAAGGCTCCGTTAAATACAGGCACGAACCAGTTGCCCGCTTCAAGCATTTCCCGTGCACAAACAGCATTGTTCGGTTCATCCACATCCCACAGGCTGTTGCCACCAAGCATGAAAAGAAAATTCATGGAGGCTATGCCCAGAAGACAATAAACGGGATGCCGTGAAATCCAATCAATCATGAAGTAACCGGGACTGGATTAAGGCGATGAGAACCTCTGCATCACCATAAATAAACAGACGCTTCCGGCGGTTCTTCTGACCCGAAACAAGCTTAATATCAGATTTGGGAAGTTTCAGTGTCTTTGCCACGAAACCAAGCAAGGCTACATTGGCCTTGCCCTCCTGAGGAGGAGAAGTTAGTGATATCTTGATAGCATCACCGTACAGACCGGACACTGCATTATGCCTGGCAGCAGGCTGAGCATGAACATTCAGATACACTCCACCCGCTCCCCTGCTAATAGCAGCATTCATGATTAGAGCAGACTATGGGCCATCCTGTACAGGCTGGGAACCGCAAAATTATCCAGAAAAATTGCAATCAGAATGACTACCATTGGCGACAAATCCAGACCACCGATATGAGGTAGACGTCGACGGACAGGGTATAAAAGCGGCTCGGACAATTGGATAATAATACGAACAATAGGATTATAAGGATCAGGGGAAACCCAGGACAGGACAGCCCGGGCAATAATCACAATCATCACAGTTACCAACAGGATATGAGTGAGCCCCGCCAACGCCTGTAAAAAATACCCCAGCAAATACATCAGGTCAGTTCTTTGGAACGCTTTTCAGCGGCCTGGACAGCTGCCCTGATAATATCTGGCAACCCACGGTCATACATCATATCCAGAGCCTCCTGGGTCGTACCACCCGGACTGGTCACCTGCTGGCGCAATTCGGATGCCCGGCGACCGGAACCTGCCAGCATCTTACCGGAACCAAACGCTGTTTGCTGAACCAGTTTTGAAGACAACTCTTCCGACAGGCCCAAAGATACTGCTGCTGCTTCAAGCACCTCGGTAAGTAGAAAATAATAACCGGGGCCGCTCCCTGAAATTGCAGTTACCGCGTGCAATAGTTTTTCTTTCCCTACCCAGGCAATCTCGCCGGAAGCTGACAGCACATACTCTGCACGACTCCGATGTACGGCGGGAACAGATTCCTCGGCAAACAAGACGGACATGCCGGCCCCCACCAGACAAGGCGTGTTGGGCATAACACGCACTAAATTTACTTCATCACCAAGCCAAGATTGCAAATCTTTGGTGCCAATTCCTGCCGCGATGCTGATTACAGTTGTAGAAGCAGATATGTTCTTTTCCATGCCCCTGACCATTTCCTCCATGGCCTGCGGCTTAACCGCCAGTAGCAGCACATCAGCTTTTGAAGCAGACTGACTATTACTTTTCTCCACCATAACATTATAGACTTGATGCAAATGTGCAGGACGATCCGAATTGATGTCGCTGACGATAATATTAGCAGGTGGATGTCCGAACTGAACAAGGCCTGATATCAAGCCCTCCGCCATGTTTCCTCCACCAATAAAACTGATAGTTAAATCCTGCATTGTATTCCTTTCAATACTGATTTATGCCTTTTGGATCAAATAATACTGATCCCAGGCGAACGATTGTTGAACCTTCTTCAATAGCGATATGAAAATCATTGCTCATTCCCATTGAAAGCTCGCCAAGGCTCCCATCAGAAAGGTCGTCCCGCAAGCCGCATAATTGTCGAAAACAAAGGCGAGCACTTCCATCCCTTGGTGCCATGCACATCAGACCTGTTACCTTAAGCTCCGGAATATTCCTGATCTGCTCATATAACACCGGCAGGGAAGTTGGTAAAATACCATGCTGATGTTCCTTCCCTGCGATATTCACTTGCAGCATCACTGGCAAACGGCGATTGCATACATACTTCGCCACCGCCTGAGCTGTCTCAATATCCTCGACACTATGCCAGCAGGCGGCGTATTGACCAATATATTTTGCCTTATTCCGTTGCAGAGGCCCGATCATATGCCAGCAAAGATCGGGATATTTTTTAGCCCTGTCCCGCAAGGACTGGGGGCGGCTCTCGGCAAACTCCAGCTGCCCCAAACTTGCCAGACAGGCAATATCCTCATCCGGAAAGTATTTGGACACAGCCAATAAACGAACTTTCCGGGAAAAAGGAGCTGATACATTTGAAATTTCAGTCAGAAGCTTTTGGAGCTGCTGATTGAGAAATTCCCTTCTAGACATAAGCCCGATAGATTCCTGGCTATTCCCAGGCTATTCGCTGGTTGATGGCACGATTCAGGGTGAACTCATCCACGTATTCAAGCTCTCCACCCTCCGGAATACCACGGGCAATGCGGGAAAAGACAAGATCAAGAGAGGCGTATCGTTTGGATAGATAGTGAGCTGTGGCCTCACCATCGACGGTAGCACTGGTCGCCAGAATCAGTTCCCGTACACTTCCGGCATCAAGTCGATTGTCCAGATTCTTCAAATTAATTTGCTCCGGACCCATGCCGTCAACAGGACTAAGCCTACCCTGCAGGACATGATACACCCCGGAAAAATCGCCACCCCGTTCCAGCATCAGCACATCCACAGGCTGCTCGACCACACAAATCAGCGACTGGTCGCGCCTCTCCTGCTTGCAGAAAAGGCACCCCCCCTTCTCGGCAAAACATCCACAGAGTTCACAGAAACCAATGTTGTCATGAAGTGAGGCCAGAGACTCGGCCAACTGCCGCAACTCCGATGGTGGTTTTTGAAGGAGATTTAGGCTTAATCGCATGGCGGTTTTAGGACCAATGCCAGGAAGGCTGCTCAACATCTCAATGACACGTGCCAGTGGTGGAGGCATACCGGCAAGGTGTATGCTCAAAAGGAAAAACCGGGTGGCAATGGCAGTCCTGAAACCAGTTCCTTTTGCATCCCCTGAGCCTTCTCTTCAGCAGCTTTCAGGGCTGCATTACAGGCTGCAGTCACCAGATCTTCAGTGAGTTCCTTGTCCCTTTCTTCCCAAAGGGAGGCATCAATGATAATGCTACGGATGCTCCTGTCGCCACCTGCGGTTACATGAACCATACCGCCGCCGGCTTCTCCATGAACTTCAATTTCAGCGATTTCTTCCTGAAGTTTTTGCATCCGCTCCTGCATTTTCTGCACCTGCTGCATCATTTTTCCAAGATCACTCATGTTTTCTCCACTCCCAAGATAAATTAATCAGAACTTTCCTTAGCTCCAGGCGGATGAACCTCGATCAGTTTTGCATCCAGCCGTTCACATAGCATCTGCACATGCGGGTCATTTTGAGCCTCATCCCAGAGACTCTTTCGCATCTGTTCTGCCTGCTTGCTCCAGGCCTGAGCCAGACTTTCACCCTCCTGCTCCTGCCTCGGCTCCCAGTAAACTTCGCGTCCAAGCCACTCTGAAAAGGCCAGGCGATCCGGAGCTAGCAGGGCCTGCTGCTGGTGGTCATCGAGGGCCAGGCGTACCTTGGCACCAAAATCCAGACATAAAAGATGTTCCAGTCTGGCGGCTATTCCGGGCTTGATGGAAGTGTATGCCTGAACTACACCAGCCCAGTTGTCGTAAGCAAGTCCCGGTGCTGATTTTGTCAAGGGAAGGTTGGGTTCGGATGAATCATCCGGGAGTAATTCGCCTACGGGTTCCGGTTCCATTGCCTTATGGGTCTCGACCTTAGCTTTTCTCTCGGTAATTTTATGATCCGGCTTGGGCAAATGCTTATCCTCTTGCGGAAGTTGACACGGAGGATTCAGTGTATTCAAAGAACTCAGACGAATTGCCAACATTTCTGCACCCATGCGCTCATCCATGAGAGCCAGGTCACGAATACCTGCCAGCAAAATCTGATAACGAAGATCCAGCCCCTGAATATCCCAGCATTCCGACCAGTTACGAAGCCAGTCGATATGATCCCCATCAAGCTCAAAATCCAGCAACCCCTCGTCTATGAGAACGCATGCAAGCTGATGCCAGGCTTCCCCCACTGACTGAAGAAATACACGGGGCGCATACCCCTGTCGCTGAGAGAAACGCATACAGTCAACTGCCTCTCTGGCCCTTCCGTGAAAGACGGCATTAGAGAAAGTTCGCAACAAATCCTGACCTACTATTCCCAACGATGCGTGTACATCGTCACTCGTTAAAGCTTTCCCTGAAAAGGCCAGTACTCGTTCGGTCAGACTGAGCGCATCACGGATGCTTCCATCAGCGGCCCGGGCAATCGCTGCCACCGCCTCTGATTCATGCTCTATCTGCTCCTCACTCAGAATATGGCTTAGGTAATGGCTAACCTTATCCGCACCCAAACGCTGCAGATCAAAGCGCTGACAACGGGAACGAACCGTAACAGGCAACTTTTCCGACTCGGTTGTAGCCAGAATAAACAGCACATGCTGAGGTGGTTCTTCCAGGGTTTTCAGTAAGGCATTAAAGGCATTCTTGGAAAGCATATGCGCTTCATCTATAATGTAGACCTTGAATTTGAGTGATGCCGGAGGGTAGCGAACAGCCTCAAGAATCTCCCGAATATCCTCCACACCGGTGTGGCTGGCTGCATCCATCTCCTGAACGTCCAGATTTGAGGCAGAAGCTATACCGATACAGGCGGAGCACTCTCCGCAGGGTTCCGGCGACGGCCCATGCTCACAATTGGCTGCCATGGCCAGAAGCCGGGCCAGGGTTGTCTTCCCCACGCCCCGAATTCCCGTAAAAAGATAGGCATGCGCCAGACGGTTCGAGACAACGGCATTCTGCAGGGTTTTTACAACCACATCCTGACCTATGACATCGGAAAACTTCCGGGGTCTCCACCTTCTCGCCAAAACCACATAATTCATGCCGCAACTGTACGATTGATAGGCCTAAGTCACAATGTCAGTTTTGAATTAAGGTGAAAAGTGCATCGACCGGATCGGACTGATCCGCAACACATTTCGCATCCGCTGCCGCTGCTTCCTTCCGGATCTGACGGGGTTCACGGAGAAAAATTGTGCGGGGCCCAACCCGGTCGACACTTGGGATCCAAAAATCCGGGATTTTTGGAAAACTGGTGATGCGCACAGATATCTGTGCAACCTTGTCCCTGAAATATACCTTCCGAAAGGGATGTTTACCGATAATTTCGCGAAAGTTAACGTATCAAGTCTATGCAAGCCAGCTGAAAATCGGAGTTGTCAAACAAATACCATCATGTACGGATCAATTCGAAAGAATACCGCTGTATCATGAGGTCGCGACTGCTTCAGCTTATGTTTGATAAGCTTTAACACATAAATATCTTGCCGGGGGGAGGATGCTTCCTCCAGCCTTGGGGTCATGCTACCCCTTCTTACCATTGTTGCCGATGCCCATATCTGGGGTGTTGAATCCGCATTCTCCACCTTTCCCGAGTTCAAGGTGGATTTACGTATTGTTGAAAGCAGTGATATCACGCCTGAAATCGTGCGGGATGCAGATATTCTTTTAACCCGTTCATCCATAAAGGTAAATTCTGATCTATTGCAGGGCTCAAGGGTCAGGTTTGTGGCAACAGCAACCATCGGGGATGACCATTTCGACAAGACTTACCTGAAATCAAGAGGCATAGCTTTTGCCAATGCCGCTGGCTCATCAACCGGATCTGTCATTGAATACATGATTGCAACTCTGTTTGAGTTGCATGCAAGCGGATTGATTCATATCCCGAAAACGCGCATCGGTATGATCGGAGCGGGCCGCATTGGCGGCGAACTTGAGAAGATATGCCGGGCACTGGGCATGGATACACTGGTCAACGATCCGCCACGGGCACATGCCGAGGGTGGAAACAGGTTCGCTGATCTGGATACTCTGCTTGAACAGGCTGACATTATCAGTCTGCATACACCTCTCACCCATGTCGGCAGAGATCCAAGCTTTCATCTTTTAAATGCAGCAGCACTGGAGCGTTTTCGTGGTCATGGCCTGATCAATGCCGGTCGCGGTGCATGTCTCGACAACAATGCTCTGGTTGATTGGCTGGATTCAGATCAAAAGAATTTTTCCGCGCTTGATTGTTGGGAAAACGAACCGGATATATCTCATCGTCTTTTAACGCATCCCGGCATGATTCTGGCCACACCGCATATAGCAGGGCATTCACTGGATGGAAAAGCAGCAAATACCCAGTTTGCGCACAATGCACTATGCAATTATCTGGGCATCAACAAAGTGTGGAATATGGAGGAGGATCTGCCTGCAATCGATAGAAGCCCGTTGCATATTAAAACCGCTGGCGATATCTGGAGCCAACTGCAGCAGGCCATAGTCCGGCTTTATGATATCCGGGAAGATGATGCCTTGCTAAAGAGCAGCAGATACATTGAAGATAATAAAGCTGAGACATTCTCAAAGATGCGGCGCCATTATCCTGTACGAAGGAGCTGGAAAAACCGTCCTGTTCATTTCTCCAAACTTTCCCCCGAGCTTAAACAAATAGCTACTGGTTTAGGCTTGTGGGTCGTGTAGCTTATCCGCATGCAGTGTAAACCAAGCCTTGTCTGGATGGATCTTGAAATGACGGGACTAAATCCCGATACAGATGATATTCTGGAAATTGCGACCGTCATTACCACAAATAATCTTGATATCGTTGACGACGGGCCAAATATTGCTGTACATCATTCGAAAGAGGTCCTGGCTCGAATGGATGAATGGTGCCAGCAGCATCACAAAGCCTCCGGACTTGTTGAACGGGTGCTGAATTCGGATGTGTCACTGGCCCAGGCTGAAGCCGAGTCACTGAACTTCATCCGTACCTATATCCCGGAAGGAAAAGCTCCTCTGTGCGGCAACTCGATTCACCAGGACAGGCGTTTCCTCTGTCGCCATATGTCTACGCTGGAGTCCTATTTGCATTACCGGATTATCGATGTCAGCACAATCAAGGAAATGGTGCACCGCTGGTATCGGGACGTTAAACTGCCACCGAAAGAAGAGGCTCACCTGGCTCGCAAAGATGTTTATGAATCCATAGATGAGTTACGTTTCTACCGAAAGCGTTATTTCCGCTAGGGAAG
>CAYLYU010000057.1:0-11277 GCA_964387725.1 uncultured Zetaproteobacteria bacterium
TATATCATCATCTGTAAAGAACAAACAACATTAATCGCCGTTTCAGACAGAAAAAGGAAGAAAGGGGGGGGGGGTGTTGTTATGTTTCGACTTGCTTTATCCGGTTTTTTGTTCGTTATATCTGTTGTTGTAATCGGGCCACCACAAGCTATGGCCGAGAAAGAAATGAAAGGCCACTCCTCATCCTATATGGTGCCTTTTAACAGGTTAAGTTTGCCGGTTTATACCAATCAGGAAGATGGTTTCAGCGTCCATGGAAATGTCGGCATCCCCAGCGCCTACATATGGCGCGGCGTAGACCTGACAGCAGAACCGGCCTTTGTCTATGGTGATATCATTCTGGGTTACAAAGGTTTCTATGGTTCAACATGGGTAATTTCACAATCAGATCGAGGCGGTCTTCCACCAAGGTTCCAGGTTGCCGTCGAGGTCGACTGGAGCCTGGGTTATGCCAACAACTTCAAAAACCTGTATTTTGACCTTGGTGGCACCTGGCATACATTCCTGCACGACAACAAGGCAAACTACGCTGAGATCTATGCAGGAGCATCTTACGACTGGATCATTACCCCCTTCGTCAAAGGCTATTATGCAGTTAACGATAATTTGAATCTGACCCCTGCCCTGCAGTTGCCAGGAGCCCTGCCCGGCATTCCGGGTGGATTACGGCAAATCCTGAAGGGGGATATGTGGATTGAGGCCGGATTGAGAACTGAAGCCTACGGCTTTGATTTTCTTGCTGCCGTAGCCTTTGCCAGTTACGACACCGACCCGGTTCTTCGTCCGCTGACAATTCCTCCCATCGCCTTTTTCGAGGATGGTCTGAATCTGATCACATTGGGGATCAGTCGTGATATTCAAATTAATGAAACCACCATGACTCTTTATCTTATCGGCACAATTCCAACGGCAGCCTCAGATATTCTGGGCAACAAACATATCTATGGAGGCCCCGCAGCTGAAGATTTGGTTATTGGCCTGAATCTCGCCTTTTAGCTGCATCGGAACATCCGTGAATCGCACCGATGTTCCTGTTTCTTCAGACCTCCTTATGGTAGTTTTTAAAACGGAATATCATCATCTGTCGGCGCATCAGCAGGCCCAGGACTAGCCGCAAAGGGGTCTTTTTCTTTCGGCGCAGGAGCCTGTTGCTGAGGGGCATCGTTCGATCTTGAACCGGAACCACCTCCAAGCATCTTCATCTCATTGGCACGGATATCGGTAGTATACCTGTCGTTACCATCACGATCCTGCCATTTGCGGGTTTCAATCTTGCCTTCCACATAGATACGGGAACCCTTGCTTAAATACTCATTGGCAATTTCACCCAGACGACCCCACATGACAACACGGTGCCACTCGGTTCGCTCCTGCGGCTCACCGGCGCGACTTTTGAATTTCTCGGTTGTCGCCAGCCGTACATTACAAACACAGGTGCCATCCTGCGTGAAACGTGTTTCAGGATCTGCTCCCAGATTTCCAATCAGCATAACCTTGTTCAGCATACATCCCTCCGTAAGATAAATTCGAGGGTCAAGTTAGCCTGAAGCAGTTCCCAAGGCAATTACGAATCCCCCGGATCAGGAACGCATGCACCTTTTCAAATAACCCCCCGTGTAGGAAGCGGAACACCGTGCCACATCTTCCGGAGTCCCTGCGACGACAACCCTGCCACCGCGATCCCCTCCTTCCGGCCCCATATCAACAATCCAGTCCGCCGTCTTGATCACATCCAGATTGTGTTCTATCACAACAACAGTGTTGCCACTCTCCACCAGAGCGTGCAGAACTTCCAATAACTGAGCTACATCAGCAAAGTGAAGACCTGTCGTAGGCTCATCCAGAATATACAGAGTATTTCCGGTCGCACGACGAGCCAGCTCCCTGGATAATTTAACCCGTTGTGCCTCACCACCGGAAAGCGTGGTCGCAGCCTGTCCTAGCCTGATGTAGCCAAGGCCGACTCTTTGCAGGGTTTCCAAACGATGCCGCACGGGTGTAATGTTCGTAAAGAACTGCGCTGCCTCGCTTACCGTCAAATCAAGAACTTCGGCAATGCTTTTCCCCTTGTAACGGATATCCAGAGTTTCGCGATTGTAGCGCCTTCCCCGACATGATTCGCAGTGCACATAGACATCGGGGAGAAAGTGCATCTCAACCTTGATAACCCCGTCTCCCTGGCAGGTCTCACATCTGCCACCTTTGACGTTAAATGAGAACCGTCCCGGCTTGTAACCCCGGGCACGCGCTTCGGGAATGTTCGAGAATAATTCGCGGACAGGCGTAAACACTCCCGTATAAGTCGCCGGATTTGACCTCGGCGTGCGCCCGATGGGGCTTTGATCAATATCAATCACCTTATCAATCAACTCATCACCCAACATGGCATCATGAGTCCCCACACGCTCCACAAGCTGCCGCCGTTGCTTCGCAAGCGCCCGATAGAATGTATCAATCAATAATGTTGATTTCCCCGATCCGGAAACACCTGTCACGCAACTTAGCCGACCGGAGGGAAAATCAACATCGATTCCTTGCAGGTTATGGGCTCTGGCTCCGCGAACACCGATCACCGGATGATCCTCTCCGACAGGCCTCCGTTTTGGAACCGGGATACATTTTCGCCCACTCAAATAGTCGGAGGTAAGTGAGCGGGAGCAATTCATGATTACATCCAGATTGCCGCTAGCCACTATCTCCCCACCATGCTCCCCTGCTCCTGGCCCCATATCAATGATCCAGTCTGCCCGCCTGATCGTATCCTCATCATGTTCTACCACCACTACTGAATTACCCATGCCACAAAGCTGCTCCAATGTAGCCAGAAGACGGTCATTATCCCTTTGATGGAGACCAATAGTCGGTTCATCCAGAATATAAAGGACACCAACCAGAGCTGAACCGATTTGAGTAGCAAGACGGATGCGCTGAGCCTCTCCCCCTGACAAGGTAGCCGCAGTCCGATCCAGCGACAGGTAGTCCAGCCCCACACGAATCAAAAAACCCAGCCGCGCTGAAACTTCCTCCATCACCCGCTCGGCGATAGCCTGTTGCTGGCTGGAAAGTTTCAGATCCTGTGCCCACAGCTGAGACTCTCGCAACGGGAGCCTGACCAGATCCGGAAGGCTTTTGCCGGCAATTAATACATGTCTTGCAGCTCGGTTCAGTCGTGACCCGGCGCATTCAGGACAGGCAACAGGGTTAATGTAGCGCCCCAGACTTTCGCGCACATCATCCGACTCGGTTTCACGATACCGCCGCTCAAGACTGGATATTATACCTTCGAACGTTTGCATGTGCTGACTTGCTTTTCCATCATGGAAATAATGAAAATCAACCTTTTCATTTCCGGATCCATAGAAGATGAATTGTTTTGCCTCTTCGGGCAGGTCTGCAAAGGGTGTATGTATTTCGATATCCAGGTGATCAGCCAGCGTCTGCATGGTTTGTTGCAAAAAAGGCGTCTCCCGTCCTGACCACGGAGCAATAGCTCCCTGCTTTAATGATAGTGATGTGTCGGGCACAACCATTTCCGGATCAAAAACCGTGCGATAACCGAGCCCGTCACAGCTCTGACAGGCCCCGTGAGGTGAGTTAAATGAAAAAAGTCTCGGCTCAATTTCCGGGTATGAGATACCGCAATCAGGGCAAGAAAAATGTTCGGAAAAAGCTTGAATATCATCTCCTGTCAGAACCAGCATCAACCCATTACCGTAACGTAAGGCAGTCTCGACCGAATCAGCAAGGCGCGTTCGAATCCCGTGCCGCATGACCAGCCGATCCACGACCAGTTCGATATCGTGTTTCCTGTTTCGATCAAGATCCGGGACATCTTCAATCGGCAGGATTTCAGCATCGATGCGCACACGTACAAAGCCTTCGCTCCCGGCCTTATCCAACTCCTTCCGGAATTCACCCTTCCTGCCTCGGGCAATCGGGGCAAGAAGTTGCAGTTTTGTCCCCTCCGGCAGCATCAGCAGAGCATCTACAATCTGGCTGGCGCTCTGCGATGTGATCGGTTTTCCACAACCGTGGCAGTGAGGCTGACCAATACGTGCGTAGAGCAGGCGCAGATAATCGTAAACCTCCGTTACCGTACCGACGGTTGAGCGCGGATTTCTGCTGGTGGTCTTCTGTTCAATTGAAATGGCAGGTGACAATCCCTCAATGACGTCCACGTCCGGCCTTTCCATGACACCCAGAAACTGGCGGGCGTAGGCGGAGAGGGATTCGACATAACGCCTCTGACCCTCGGCATACAGAGTATCAAAGGCCAGAGAGGATTTTCCGGAACCGGAAACGCCGGTAATGACAACCAGCTGCTCGCGGGGAATATCCAGAGAAATATTTTTCAGATTATGCATTCGTGCGCCTTGCACACGGATATATTGACCGGTCATATCGGAGGCCAGACTAACATAAGCAATACCTCATCGGTCAATTGGCTCCGAAATTCAGGCTTCATGAAAAATACAGTTTGGTGCATAATGGCGGTGTAGGAATGAAGAATAAAGAATAAAGGATGTGCGCATGGGCGACAAAAAACTTGAAAGCAAGCTGGATCCAAACACTGAAACAGAAAAAGCATCCTCTCCGCAGACCGGGCCGGTTGAGAATTCCAGTATTGACGGAGAGATAAAAAAACAGCGCCCGACTTCCGGCATTTGCCGCCGGGGCCTGCATCTTCCCCTTATCTTATCCGTCATTGCAATCTTGCTAGCTTCTTACTCCTTTTATATAACCCGGTGTAGCTCCTTTACAAGAAATATAGATAAACGTGTGGGTGAACTTAGTAGTCAGGTTGCCGTTATCGGCGAGCGTTTAAGTAGCCTTGACGAAGGCATTGAAAGTGATAAACAGGTGCTTATCCAGGCTGGCCTGAAAAAAACATTGCTGAATATTCAGGATATTGGAAAACTTGCAAAAGGTGAAGCGCAGGCAAAGATCGCCGAAATTGAGGGGCTTTTACTCGGAATGACTACTCCCGATGAAGATGCCATGAAGGAGCAGGATATATCGTCTGCAGAAGAATCTGCGGCGGAAGCCTCGGCAACAGAGATTTTATCACAAGAGGAAACCGCTCCGGTTGTAGCTGAAGAACCAGCTTCATCGAGCCAAACATCAGAAACCCCGGCCGAGGAACAGGCGACTTCAACGGGCTCTGACCCTGCTACAGATAGTGAGCCTGCTCTGAAAGCAGAAACAAGTGCCGAGAGTAAAAATCCGGCAACATCCACTTCTGAATTTTAAGCTGAACTATTCGCCCTGCTCTAGCAGCAGGGAATAATTTATGGCAGCTCTTTCCTTTAAAGTCACCGCTAAAGATGCGATGGGCAAGGCCCGCTGTGGTTTGCTTTCATTGCCCCATGGGAACGTAAAAACACCGGTATTTATGCCGGTTGGAACACTTGGAACGGTCAAGGCCATGCTTCCAAAAGACCTTAAGAATCTTGGCGCACGCATTATCCTGGGCAACACATACCATTTAATGCTGCGTCCTGGTGCTGATCTTGTCGAGCGACTGGGAGGGCTGCATCGGTTTATGGCCTGGGATGGGCCCATCCTTACTGATTCCGGCGGCTTTCAGGTATGGTCACTGGGAAAAATAAGAAAAATAGAACCGGACGGAGTGCGTTTCCAGTCACACATTGATGGTTCCGAAGTCTTTCTGGGCCCGAAAGAAAGTATGCAGATTCAGCAACAGTTGGGAAGTGATATTGTCATGACCTTTGATGAGTGCACCCCATACCCCGCCACTATGGAAGAGGCCCGATCTTCCATGGATCTGTCAACGCGTTGGGCACAGGAGTGCCGGAACTTTCTGCTTCCGAACAACCGACAGGCGTTGTTCGGCATTGTCCAGGGAAGCATATACCCGGACCTCCGCCAGCAACATCTGTCGACTCTTGAAGAAATTGATTTTGAGGGTATAGCCATTGGCGGCTTGTCAGTTGGCGAGACAAAGCAGGAAATGCTTACGGTACTGGATGCGCTTGCTCCACATTTGCCTGAAAAAAAACCGCATTATCTCATGGGAGTAGGCACTCCGGCTGATTTGATAGAATGTATTGATCGTGGAATTGATATGTTTGACTGTGTACTTCCTACCAGAAATGCCAGAAATGGCATGTTGTTTACCGATCATGGGCCGTTACAAATCAAACATGCCATACACCGTGACGATCCCAGGCCAGTGATGGAGGACTGTAGCTGTTATACCTGCAATAATTTTTCCCGAGCCTACCTGCGCCATTTATATATAAGTCGGGAGATATTAAGTTCGAGCTTGAACACCTTGCATAATCTCCATTACTATGCCGCGCTCATGCACCGGGCTCGCGTCTCACTTATGGAAGATACATGGCCTGACTTCCGTAATCACTACCTGCGATCCTATAGATGCAAGGACCAGGCATCAGGAGAAAATAATATATGAATAAGCTTAAATCCCCCCGTATATGGTGCTTATCCATCACCTTGATCATGTTAGGTGTTCCGACCGCCTTTGCCGCAGAAGAAGCTGCTGCCGGCAGCCTCGCTTCGTTTATCCCGCTGATTCTGATCATGTTCATCTTTTACTTTCTCCTTATCAGGCCCCAGCAGAAGCGTCAGAAGGAACACCGCAAGACCGTGGAAGGATTAAAGAGTGGCGATAAGATTGTAACAGCAGGAGGCATCTACGGAACGATCAAATCCGTGAGTGAAGACTCCATCAAAGTTGAAATTGCCGACGGGGTCAGGGTCAAAGTAAAACGTGATACGATCGCAAACCTTGTCGAATAGGCCGAACTAATTATGCATGCATACCCACGTTGGAAAATCTGGTTAATTGCTATTGTCCTCACCGTATCGCTTCTCGGTGGAATGGCCAATATTACTTCATTGCCATCCTGGTGGCCCGGGGCATTCAGCCAGCCATTGAATCTGGGCCTGGACCTCAGGGGTGGTATCCATTTGGTTCTGGATGTCGATGTAGATAAAGCCGTCGCACACAATGTTGAGGGAGGCATAGATACAGCCCGCCAGACTTTGCGCTCCAGTAAAATCAGGTATAGAAAACTCGACACCGATGGTGGCCAGAAACTTCTGATCACTCTGAAAAGAAGCGAAGACCTTGCAGCTGCCGAGAAGCTTTTGAAAGAGGCTTTTCCCGCCTTCACTCTGGCAGTTCAGGATGAAACCAGCCTCAACCTGACCATCAATGAGTCTGAAGCAACTGAAATCAAAAAATTTGCCGTTGACCAGTCCATTGAAGTTATTCGTAACCGAATTGACGCGCTTGGCACCACTGAGCCAGTCATTGTTAAACAGGGAGAGCGTCGGATTCTGGTTCAGATTCCAGGCTATGAGGATTCATCCAGGGCCAAGAGCCTGATCGGTCGAACGGCCCAGCTGGAATTCAAGCTGGTCGATGAAAAGGGCGATCTGGATAAGGCCTTAAGCGGCGAAATTCCACCCGGCGATATAATCGTTTATGGTGAACAGGATACCTCGTCCGGGAAAAGTTTTCGTCAGCCTTATTTGCTGAAAAAGCGTACCGAGCTTTCCGGCACAGAAGTTGTGGATGCACGTGTAAGTATTGATTCACGCTTTAATGAGTATGTGGTTAATCTGAAGTTCAGTAGCAAGGGCGCTCGCAAATTTGATCGATTAACCGGCTCCCATGTTGGCGAACGTTTTGCAATTATTCTGGAAGGAGTCGTCCAGTCCGCCCCTGTAATACGGGAACGAATCCCCGGAGGGTCGGCTCAGATTTCAGGAAGCTTTACTCCTGAAAGCGCGCGTGATCTGGCTATCGTGCTCCGGGCAGGCGCCTTGCCGGCACCTGTCCAGGTTGTGGAGGAACGTTCAGTCGGGCCAAGCCTGGGACAGGATTCTGTCGATATGGGACTGAATTCGATTGTCATCGGTGGCATACTGGTATTGATCTTTATGGCTGTTTATTACCGCATGTTTGGCCTCGCAGCCAATCTCGCGCTTTTATTCAACCTTGTATTGATCGTAGCTGCCATGAGTATGATTGGCGCCACGCTGACCCTTCCCGGTATCGCCGGCATTGTCCTTACCATTGGTATGGCAGTGGATGCCAACGTGCTGATATTTGAGCGAATCAGAGAAGAGCTTCGCCTCGGGAAAACGCCTTTTGCTGCAATCGATGGTGGTTATGACAAGGCGCTTACGACTATCGTGGATGCCAATATTACGACTTTAATCGCTGCTATTGTCCTTTTCCAGTTTGGTAGCGGCCCGGTTAAAGGCTTCGCCGTTACCTTGTCCGTAGGTATTCTGGCCTCCATGTTCACCGCCATTATGTTCACCCGGGCCATTACTTCCCTGGCCCTGGAAAAACGTGATCGTGTAGACACACTGAGTATTTAACAGGCTCTGAGGGTTACATATGCAACTGATTCGTTCTGACATACATTATGATTTTTTGGGGAAGCGCAAAATTGCTTTCGCAACCAGCGGCATATTGATTCTGCTTTCTCTGGTTTTTCTGCTGGCCAAGGGGCTAAATTTCGGTATCGATTTTACAGGCGGTACGCTGGTAGAGGTTAAATTTACTCAGGCTGCCAACATTGCAGATGTACGTGAATCGCTGGTGCCGGCCGGATACGGTGCCGCAATCATTCAGGAGTTCGGCTCCCCTGAGGAAATCCTGATCCGTATACAAAACGTTACTGACAAAGATTCATCCGCTATCAGTAGCGAGATTCTGACGGCTTTGGAGAAGAATTCAGGATCAGGTAGTGTTGAAATGAGGCGGGTTGAGTTCGTAGGGCCTCAGGTAGGAGAAGAACTCACGCGTGCCGGCATCATGTCCGTACTGATCGCCATGCTGGCTATCCTTATCTATGTGACCTTCCGCTTTGAGCTTCGCTTCGCCATCGGTGCTGACGCTGCCTTACTTCATGACATCACCCTGGTTATGGGTGTTTTTGCAATGACAGGCAAGGAGTTCTCCCTGCCTGTTGTCGCAGCTATCCTCACAGTTATTGGCTACTCGCTGAATGACACCATCGTGGTCTTTGACCGTATCCGTGAAAATCTTGCCGCAAATCGAAGGAAAAAGAATCAATCTTCAGAGGTCGAAATCGTCAATGCGTCACTTAACCAGACCCTGTCACGAACCCTGATGACCTCACTGACTACACTTCTCGTCGTACTTGCCCTGTTTTTCCTGGGCGGGGAAGTGATTCACGATTTTGCCTTTGCACTCATCATCGGCATTCTGGTGGGAACCTATTCCTCCATTTACGTGGCCAGCCCCGTCATGCTGTCCCTGCATGGCCGCTTCAAACTTAGTGAGGAAGATATATCCGAGATGGACGCCAGGCCATAGCCAGCCATCTTCCAGGAGACATCACTCCGGAACTGCCTGAAGATAGCCTTATATTCAGGGCCTACGGCGATCATTTTCTGCAAATCAACCAGCAACGCTATGAATATGGAATCCTTGTGCATGCAGGAGAGGTATCCGGCCCGTGGGGGCCTGAAATGATTCAATCCCTTCGAGTCGAAGACCTTGAAGGTATATTTCGTGCACCTCCGGAATTGTTACTACTGGGCACAGGCCGGAAGACCGCCTTCCCTGCCCCGGAGATACTGGATGCCTTAAGCGATGCGCATATACCCTTTGAATGCATGGATTCCCGATCCTGTGCCCGAACCTATAACCTTCTTCTGGGTGAAGGTCGGAGGGTTTCAGCGGGAGTTCTCCTGCCCGCGGCTGATTCGCAGGACTGATTTACCATGGCATGGTATGAACTTATGGTGCAAACCGACTTTTCCGCCTCGCATGCCCTGCGCGGTTATCCCGGTGATTGCGCCCGACTGCACGGCCACAACTGGAAGGTTGAGCTCTATCTGGCATGCACCGATCTGGATGAAATCGGCATTGCTATTGACTACAAGATTCTGAAATCGGCATTAAAAGATGCCATCTCCGAGTGGGACCACTACCACCTGAACGACATCCCGCCCTTTGATAAAATCAATCCAAGCAGCGAAAATGTTGCACGTATCCTCTATGAAAAAATGGCCGCATGCCTGAACAATTCCCGGATTCACATATCCCGTATTGCTATTGGCGAAACCTGTTCCACCCGAGTCACTTACTGGCCGAAATGAGTGAGGCGTGAGCGTGAAAATGTGTATTTAAATCCCGTTTTTTACAGCATCAATGGATCAACACATCACAATCAACAAGGAAGGGATTGATAATTTTGAGGTTGCCGATGCGCTGCTCGTGCTGCATATTTTCGCTGAGCAAATATTGGCAATCGAGAAAAAGGGCCGAAGCAATAACCAGCGTATCCCACCATGAATAAGTATATTGATCCTGAACCTCCCAGGCAGACTCAATCAGTTGCGTTGAAATCTCCAAAGGCTGCCAGACAGCAAGCGCCCGTAAGTCCGAGCGTGCCTGCTCTTTTGAAAGTCCCGGTTTAAGCTTCTGCGTGACTGTTACATAATATTCATTCATCACCTGAGCGCTGATCCGACCTGATTCCTGCTGCCATAGCTGTGTCAGCCACTGGCTGGCTCTGGTCTGCTTCTCAGGTTAGGAACTGTCTCGCGAATAAACAAGGATTGATATCAACAAAGCAATTAACCTAGAAAAAACAGTTGGAAGTAGGTGCAGAGTGTAAGGTTTTGACTTGAAGGGCGTAATGAAAAAATGCGTTGTCACCTTATTGGTGATAAGCACTTTTTTCATATAGTCAGGCGAATCAAGAACTTGCGCTATGTGCATGCGGCCAACTGCTTTTTCTAGGATTAACGCTCATACAGGTCATCACGCGCGGGGTAATCCCCGGACTTTTTCAAAGGTTGAGGATCAACGGAAAGAAACTGCTGCATGGCCTGCGCATATCCCGATTTCTCTTTTTTCATGCGCTTTAAAAGGCTGCCAAGCATTTGAGATACGCTGGTGTCGTGTTCAGCGGCCCATACTCTGGCCCAGTTGGCAACATCATTTTCAATTTTAATCGTAACATTTTTCATGGTACATTTTTAGTGCTGCACGATATTCGTGTCAATAATGCGGTTTCAGGGTAACAGGGGTCGAGTAGAGGACAGGCTCCTGGATTTTTAGCAATCGGACAATTCGGGGGACATAATTCAACCTGCTCAGAGCTTCACATTGCATAGTAGAATATCCGCGTCAAATAATTAAGTTTTATGTACCCAGGACTCCGAGAATTCGCCTAAGTCCCTTATTTCTGCCTTCTTAGAGCCACTTGCAGAAGTCTGAGTGGATGAGTTGCAATCCCA
>CAYLYU010000058.1:0-3753 GCA_964387725.1 uncultured Zetaproteobacteria bacterium
ACCGAATGTGAACGGGTCAATTCTGGCTGATAAGTGCCTCGATATTGGCCAGAGCGGGAAAATGCTCGATTAACCAGCCAGCCAGGGTACTGAAGCTACCCAGGAAGATTAACACTCCAACAAGCATAAGTAGAATCCCGGAGGTTATTTCCACAGCCTTGAAGTGATGTTTGAACTGCTTTGTCCAGCGCATAAATTGATCTGTGGCGAGAGCGGCAAGAAGAAATGGGACAGCCAGACCGGCAGAGTAGACCGCCAGTAGTAGCACGCCGTTGCCGATGTGATTCTGGGCTCCTGCGATAGCTAAAATGGCACCAAGTATGGGGCCAACGCACGGGGTCCAGCCAAAGGCAAAGGCGATACCCAGGATCAAGGCTCCGAAGCCGTACTTTGTTGAAACATTGCTATGAAACCTTGCTTCATACATAAGCCATGGTATACGGATCAGTCCCGTATAATGGAGGCCAAAAACAAATATTACAGCTCCGGCAATTTTCCCGAGTATGTTTAAATTGGCCAGTAACAGTTGTCCGATAAGTGTAGCGGATGCGCCCAGTGCGATGAAAACGAGGCTGAAGCCTGCAATAAACCAGAGCGACTGAATCAGGGCATGTCTTTTGACCTGTTCCTGATCCGAGCGCAATGCATCCACGGAAACGCCACTGATATAGGAAAGATAGGCCGGTACCAAAGGCAACACACAAGGTGATAAAAATGAAAGCAGGCCCGCGAGAAACGCACCGGCAAAAGTGACTTCAGTCATTGCTTATCCTTTTTTGGAGTGTATTCAATACTTTGCCCCGGATATTCCACACGCCGATCATTATTCACGAATCGGGAGCCGGGGTAAGCTCTGACTTTACCCAGTCAGCATAGGTTTGCGCCGCAGTGGCAGTTAAGCAAATAATTTCAGCAAGCTCGTACGGGTGATTCTCTTTCAGCCAGTTTTTCGCAGCCTCCAGCTGAATCTTGCATGTTTTAATATTAAGGTAGTATTCCTGTTCGCACTGTAGTTTTCCCTGCCATTGATAATAAGAGCACCCTTTGGCCGAAATCTGGATGCAGGCAGCAAGTTTTTCTTTAATCAAACCCCGGGCCAGAAATTCTGCCGCTTCTTTTTCTCCGACGCTGGTTAACAGAATAGCAAGCTCATGGTTCACGATCAAATGGTATCCTGCCTTAAACATAAATACAGCTGTGTTCTCTATGGTTTCCTTAGCCGGGGTACAAATGACTCTACGTTTGATGAATGATGCCTGCGAAATGTGACGAAAGGATGAAGGTATTTGTCATTTGATGACATGGTCAGTTTCACCTTGTCTTGAGATTGTCTGTACATGAGAGTAAGCACGGTCAAATTCTGTAAGGAAGGTGGAAAAATGTCGGAAGCGATTCAATCTAATCTTAAGGAAAGCAGGGTCTTTCCACCTCCTGCCAACAGTGATGGAGCAAACATAGATTGCATGGCTTCCTATCAGTCTTTGTGCAACAGGTTTTCTGATGATTTTGAAGGTACATGGCGTGAAATTGCTCTGGCCAATCTGTTGTGGAGCAGCCCCTTTGCCCGGGTATTGAATACCGAACATGCCCCTTTCTTCCGTTGGTTTGAAGATGGACGGCTCAATGTTTCGGAAAACTGTCTGGATCGGCACATTGCCGCCGGGCGAGGAGAGAGAACTGCCATTGTCTGGGAAGGTGAGCCGGGAGAGGTTCGTCATATCAGCTATTCGGAACTTCTTGAACAGGTCAATCGCGCTGCAAATGCCATGTTGCAAGCGGGAGTGAAAGAGGGTGACCGCGTCGTTATCTATATGCCGATGATTCCCGAAGCGGCAGTGGCGATGCTTGCCTGCAGCCGTATTGGTGCGATTCATTCGGTCGTCTTCGGCGCATTTTCCTCCCACTCACTCAGAGACCGCATCGAGGATGCCGGAGCGAAACTTGTGATTACGGCTGATGGTGGCTGGCGCAAGGGTTCTGTCCATGCATTAAAACCCAGTGTTGATCAGGCTCTGGCAGATGCTTGTAGCAGTGTGCGGCACGTACTGGTTGTCCGGCGATGTGGCAATGATGTTGACTGGAAAGATGGTCGTGATCTGGACTGGGACGATATGCTGGCAGACCAGTCTTCCGACTGTTTGCCTGTTGCTCTCCCGGCAGAACAGCCACTGTTTATTCTTTACACCTCCGGTTCTACGGGTAAACCGAAAGGAATCATGCATTCCAGTGGCGGTTACCTGCTTTGGGCCATGCTGACGATGAAGTGGGTCTTTGATTTCAAGGCGGCTACAGATGTCTTTTGGTGTACAGCGGACATCGGCTGGATTACCGGCCACACTTACAGCATTTACGGGCCGCTGGCCTGTGGCGGCACGACCCTGATGTATGAAGGTGTTCCTACCCATCCAGATCCCGGAAGATTATGGAAGATGTGTCAGAAACATCGAGTCAGTGTGTTTTATACGGCTCCGACCGCAATACGTGCCCTGATCAAGGCGGGAGATCAGTGGCCTGCAAAATATAATCTGTCCCTCCTTCGCATTCTGGGGACTGTGGGAGAGCCTATCAATCCTGAGGCCTGGATCTGGTATCATCAGATGATCGGTGCAGGCAAACTTCCCATCGTGGATACGTGGTGGCAAACCGAAACCGGTGGTCACATGATTGCACCTCTTCCTTATGCGATACCGACAAAGCCGGGTTCCGCTACATTACCGCTGCCCGGTATATTCGCCGACTCTGTCGACAGCGAAGGAAAGTCGATGCCTGTAGATCATGGTGGAAACCTTGTTATCACACGCCCCTGGCCATCCATGTTGCGTGGAATATGGGGAGATCCTGAACGCTATGTGGAAACATACTGGAAAAAATATGCCAACCGTTTCTATTTGGCAGGGGATAGTTGCAGACGGGATGAAGATGGTTACTACTGGATCATGGGCAGGGTGGATGATGTTCTGAATGTTTCAGGCCATCGCCTTGGCACCATGGAAGTTGAATCTGCGCTGGTTTCTTATGCGCTGGTGGCTGAAGCTGCTGTTGTCGGTCGCCCGCACGATATCAAGGGGGAAGCGATTAGCGCTTTCGTTGTATTAAAAGAGGCACATCAGGATTCAAAGAGCCTGGCGCAACAGTTGCGCCAGCAGGTATCCAGTGAAATCGGGCCGATTGCCAAGCCGGATGACATTCGTTTTTGCAATAGCCTTCCCAAGACACGATCCGGAAAGATTATGCGGCGCCTGCTTCGGGATATTGCGGCTGGCAGGGAAGTTCAACAGGATATTTCCACCCTGGAAGATCAGGATGTGATTATCCAGATTCAGGGCGCAATCCCATATTGAGCAGGGGAACGATAGCAAATGCTTTCACCGGAGCGCGCTCGTTCCGATGAAGCGAATTCGTCAGGTGGGAAATATGCCGGCTTTGGCACAGTGGTACCTGGCTACTGTGATAGCGTCTATTCTGGCTCTGTTCGGTCTTCAATATATTGTTCAAATCGAAGTGCAGGCAGAGGTGCGCCAGCTGGTAAGGCAGAATCTCGCTGAATTTGATCTGAGCGCTTCCGGGATTCGATATCGAATGTCGCGGGGAAGAATTGATATTAATGGTCTTCGCCTTGATCGTGACGATGTAAAGCTTGATATTGGTAGTGTTGGACTGCACGTGTCCCTGGCCACCCTGAGCTCTGGCGTTCCCGTGGTCAGTGCAATTGAGATTCAGAATCTTGAAATCGATATCTACTCCGATCCGACC
>CAYLYU010000058.1:3853-11177 GCA_964387725.1 uncultured Zetaproteobacteria bacterium
GTGATAGTTCGCCGCCTTAATCTGACAAATACGGAGGTTCATTATATTGATGCCCGTAAAGAGCCAGTCATTGGTTTTCCCGTTCGTCTGACCTCGGCAAATATTGTGCGGGGGCGGGGTGGTTCCTACAGTGTGAAAGCAGGGGTTAACCTGGATAGAGGCAGAGTTGATATCAGTGGAACCGGTTCACTTTCTCCTTTTGAAATACGACTTGATGTTAGCGGTGATCATGTGCCGATTCTTTCCGTTGCTGACTTTGCGCCAAGGTTGCAGGGGCGTTTGCTGCATGAGGGTAGCTTTAGCGGGGAAACCCGGTTGTTCATGCGGGCAAATGATTCCGGACATCTGACGAGGTGGCGTTTGAACATGAATGGCGATTTTGCCGGGATCGCTTATACAACACCAAACTTTCCAGACTGGGCCATGGATACTATTGCGGTCAGGGATGCCCGGATCGACATGCTTGAAAACAGATGGAGCATAGTCAAGGCGGATATTTCTGGTGCCCGGATACGCTTCAGACCGGAAGCGGTTGAAGAAGTCAACTTTGTAGATGTTCAGCAAAAGTTCAGCATTGCTGACCTGGGAATCAAGGGCATGCAGCTGAAGATTGAACTGGATGAGGATGGCAATGGTATCCTTCTTCCGACTCTGGATGGGAAGGGGAAGCTTGGCTCGGAGGGATTCAATATCGCTTTCAGGGCGAGGCATGAGCTGGAGCGATGGAAGCTGAATGCGGAGGGCGGCGGGCCCTATGGTAATATAAGGATCGGTGTTCATGCGAAACATGTGCCGTTGGTTCGGCTCAGGCATATGATACCAAGGCTTGCCTGGCTGGATGCAGGTAGTGCCCCTGAGCTTGGCGGTGAAGTTGGCATGAAGTTAAAGATGACCCTTCAGCCGAATCAAATGCAATATTCCGGTAAGGTTTTTGTTGAGAATCTGCGATTCAGTCTGGGAGGCAAACTATTGCAGTCTGAGCGGGCAGATATTCGTATCATGCAGGCAGGCGTCGGTCCTGTCACACAACATATCTCCGAATTCAGGCTAAAGGATTGGTTTTATCACGGGGCTATCCATCCGATAACCATTTCATCTGTTCCTGCTAATAAAGAGGAAAGGGAGAAGATTGATACTGCAGCATGGCAAATGGATTTGCTGAGCCTTGAAAACGGAACGATTAGCCTGGGTCATCCTGAAGATGTCTGGCTGAGTCATGTTTCGGGTAGCGTTAGCGGACTCAAGCAGGGAGTTCTTGCCGACATTCTTTTTTCTGCCAATGCGGGTGAAGGGACAGCTGCTCTGAAAGGTTCCATGGACTTTATGCGGAAGGTTCCTGAATTTAAGCTCCAGGCTAAATTGCGCAATGTGGTTCCATTCTTTGCCAATGACTGGTTAAATCTTTCCGGATTACCGCGCTTGCTTCATGGTCGCATATCGGCAAATCTTGATTTGGAAAGCCAGGCCAGTAAAGAGGCCTATAATGGAAAGCTCAGTGTCCATTTGCAGCATGGGAAGCTGGTAAGTGGTATTGCCCCGAATGACCCGATGCCCGATCTCACCGGATATAGTAGTCAAAGCCTGTTTAATAAACTGCTGGATCCGGGACAGAGCATGAAACTTGAGATTCCCATTCGTGGTAACTGGTCATCCCGTCCTCTTGACTGGAGTGTAGTCGGGTATGCCTTAAGTGATGAGATGAAGCGGCGAGCAGATGAGCAGGAGTCAGAGGCAAGAATAAAGAAAATAACTCCTTCTTCTCCGGTGAGGACTTCCGGTCTTCGCTTGCGCGAAAAAGGCAGGTTCAGTCAAAATGAAAGGATTCGTCTTGCTAAAATCATCCATTTATTGCGGCGGAACAAAAATCTTATTGTTGAACTGGAGCCTCAGCTTGGCAAGGCACTGGATACAGAGCTGATCAAACGTATCAGGCAGAGCCAGTCATGGATAGAGATGTATTTGCACCGCAGGGGGATAGATTTAGCAAGGATTTATCCTGTCTGGCCAGAAGCACAGCAACGCGGACAAGAAACCAGTAGCATTCGCCTGCTTGTGCGCAAGCCCTGAAAATACTGGAGGTTTCATGAACGTTCGTACCCGCTTTGCTCCTTCGCCGACCGGAATGTTGCATATTGGAGGTGTCCGCACAGCCTTGTTCTCATGGTTGTTTGCCCGACATCATCAGGGACAATTTTTGTTACGCATTGAGGATACGGATCGCTTGCGTTCCACCAGGGAAGCGACAGAGGTAATTCTTGACGGTCTGAAATGGATGGGGCTGAACTGGGATAGTGAGGAGGTTTTTCAAAGTCAGTGCCAGGCCGAGCATATTGCAGCTATCGAATGCTTGCTGGCAGAGGGGCTTGCCTATCGCTGTTATTGCAGCAAAGAGGATTTGGATGCTATGCGTGAGGATCAGCGCGGACGCGGCCTTAAGCCTCGATATGACGGTCGCTGTCGCCAGTGTGCCGACCAGCCTTCGGATACGCCTTGCGTTATCCGTTTTCGTGCCCCGGATTCGGGAGAAACCTGTATACACGATCTGGTTCTGGGGGATGTTACATTTGCCAACAATGAACTGGATGACCTGATTCTTATGCGCACAGACGGTACACCCACCTACAACCTGGCGGTTGTTGTCGATGATGCATCCATGGGCATCACGCATGTTATCCGGGGAGGTGACCACCTGAACAATACGCCGCGCCAGGTTCAGCTCTATCAGGCTTTGGGTCTGCCGATACCGGAATTTGCACATATCCCGCTCATTCACGGTTCGGACGGGGCCAAGATGTCCAAGCGGCACGGGGCCGTTTCTATCACCGAGTACCAGCAGGCTGGATATTTGCCGGAAGCCATGCTGAATTATCTTGCCCGTTTGGGCTGGGCCCATGGCGATGAGGAGATATTTTCCCGCTCCAGGCTAATTGAGTTATTTGATATGAGTAGCGTAGGCAAGGCAGCTTCCCGTTTTGACCAGCAGAAGCTGGACTGGCTCAATGCACACTACCTGCGCTCAGCGGCGGCTGTTGATTTAGAACCGGAAATTGTTTCCCGTCTTCATGAAAGGGGGATTCGCGTTCATTCCGGACCTGATCTGGATAAGGTTATAGCCTGTTTGCAGGAACGATCCTCTGGTTTGAATGATGTGGCCGAAGGTGCAACCCTGTTTTACCAGCCTCCATCGGAATACAGTGAGAAGGCAGTGCAGAAGAATTTCAAAGCGGAAACGTGGGCTATTCTTGCGAAGTTTCTGGAACAGGCAAAGGCGTTACCGGAATGGCAGGCGGAATCAATTCATGCCTTGCTTCAGAAGGTTTGTCTGGCAAAGGAAATCAAGCTGGGAAAGCTGGCGCAACCGATCCGTATTTTGATAGCCGGTGGCCCCGTATCGCCACCGATTGATATCACCTTGTCCCTGCTTGGCAGAGAAGAGAGCCTGCGCCGTATTTTTAACGGTATGAAGCGGTTGCGCCAGGATATTTTTTAAGGTCAGTCGTGAGGAAGCGTTGAACAAATCCGGCTTGAGTTATCCATATCTGTACGTATGATTCGCGGCCCGTGCCGACGTAGCTCAATTGGCAGAGCAGCTGATTTGTAATCAGCAGGTTGTAGGTTCGATTCCTATCGTCGGCTCCACACTCTTTTTGTATGTCCCTATATTACTGATTCAGCACCTTTCTGCAGAACAGGTAGGTAGACATGGAAAGTGGAGCCTTCGCCTTCGGTACTTTCCACGTTAATGGTGCCATGATGTGTTTTAACGGCACCATAGACCATGGCCAGGCCAAGTCCGGTTCCCTGGCCAATCTCCTTGCTCGTGAAGAAGGGTTCAAACAGAAGTTCGATCTTATCTTCGGGGATGCCGCAGCCATTGTCCTTCACGCTCAGGTGGGCATAAGGGCCGACTTTGAGAGGCAGATTTTTTTCAATAAAGGTGTTATCCGCCTGCAGAGTCTCAATCCGGATGGTGATGTGTGGTTCCTCTACCCCCTCTACAGCATCGCGGGCATTGTTGATCAGTTGTGACAATACTTGTTGCAGTTGCTTTCGATCAGCGAGAATCGGAATCCTTTCCGTATCGTGGCTGTATTCCAGGCGCATCTCCATACCCAGTGAAGTCCTGAACCCGTCTATCTCCTCTCCGATGAATGAGGTCAGCTGTATGGGTTCCGGGCGTACCATCTCCCTGCCAGCAAAGGAGAGTAGCTGTTTGATCAATTCCGCAGTGTTGAAGATTATTTTCTCCACCTGGTTAATATTGCCAATAGTACTGACATCTTTCCCGCTCTTCATCCTGGCCAGGTGAAGGTAGCCGATCATACCGGCCATGGCATTGTTAAAATGGTGGGCAATGCCACCGGCCAGTGAACCTACAGCCTCCAGCTTCCGGGCTTGAAAAATATCTTCCTGCTCCGAAAGGTCTTCTTTCAGATCGACACCTGTTTCTTCCAAATCTTCTGCCATGTTTTGCAAGGCTTGCCTGACCTCAGCCAGGGAGTCCCGGTCTTTCTCAACACGATCCAGCTTATGGCGAAGGTAGGCATTGCTCATTTCAAGGGACTGGATTCTGGCGACACTGTTCATTGTGTTGCAGCTACATCGGCCATGGTGTCAATTTTGTGTTTCAGACCCTTGTTTTCTTCCCTGAGCTCACGAATTCTATCTTCCCTCTTCAGCAGTGTTCTGCTGAATTGTTCACAATTTTTCAGCTGACCTTTCAACTTGTTCTCCTGGTCGTGCTTGTAAAGTGCTACTTCAATGCAGCACATGAGCTCACTTTCATTAACAGGCTTCAGGATGTAGCCGAAGGTGTTGTCGAGTTTGGCCCGCTCAAGCTTGGCCTTGTCGGCATAGGCAGTCAGAAAGATGACCGGGGTTTGAAAACGCTCACCGATATGCAGTGCAGCTTCAAGGCCATCCATGTTATTTTTGAGCACGATATCCATCAGTATCAGGTCGGGGCTGATGCTCTCGACCAATTCTATTGCCTCCTCAGCTGTTGAGGGCGTCGCAATCACCTCATAACCCTTTGCCTGCAAGGTTTGTTCAAGATCCCTGGAGATAATCACTTCATCTTCAACAATCATGATACGGGGAGCAGTCATATTGTTGCTCCCTTCGTTTCCGGAAGAAATATTGTCCATTGAGTTCCACCATCTTGTTTCATTTCAGTGTTTGCCTCCAGTTGTTTTGCCAGTATTCTGACAAGATCCAGGCCCATTTTTCCATCTGATTGAATGTCGAATCCGGCCGGTATACCGACGCCATTATCAGCAATGCTGAACTCCAGGCCCTTAACGGTTTGGACAAGGGTGATATGTATGGAGCCTCTTTTGTCTTCGGGGAAAGCATATTTGATGGAGTTGGAGAGAAGTTCATGCAAGATCTGACCACAAGGAATCGCTTCATTGATGGATAGTTTCAGTTCCCCTGCATTCACAAGAAGATCAATATTGTCCCGATCGTAAGCATGTAGAAGCTGGCCGGCAATTTTGCTGAAATAATCCTGACATTCGATGCTGCCCAGGTTATCAGAGCTGTAGAGTTCTTCATGTATGGCCGCCAGGGCCATGATGCGATGTTCACAGTCAATGGCCATAACCTGAAAACTATTATTTTTCGTCTCTCTGGCCTGCATGTGCAGAAGGCTAACCACCAGTTGCAGATTGTTTCTTACCCGGTGATGAATTTCCCTGAGCATAGACTCCTTCTCGGTCAGGGCATCCTGTATTTTCTGATGGGCCTGATCACGTTCCTTTTGCAGACGAAAGGCCTTGATGCCAAAGCTGAGGTCATCAGCCAGATCCTCAAGCAGAATGATGTCGGCCTTCTTTGTGAAGCAATCAACTTTACTGGAGCAGATATTCAGGCTGCCAAACACTTCCCGAGTTGATTTCAGCGGGAGACAGACGAGCGAACGAGAGTTAGATCCCCTTGTTCGCATGCAACAGTTACGGAATCCCAAATCATTTTCCTGGAAAATACGGGTCTCGCGGTTTTGGATGGCTGCCGAGGACGGGCACTTATTCAGCTCCGGAAGCCGACAGACCGCATCTGGCTTTTCAGACTTCATACCGGAGGATCCGGCAAAAGCAATCGGGCATAGATGATCGGTGCCGTCCGGGGCTGTATAGTTGACCCAGGCCAGACAATAATCCGCTTCAGCGACAATGATCTTGCATGTTTCGTTCAGCAGCTCAAATTCATTCGAGGCGCGTATCTGAAGCTGGTTGCAACGACTGAGCATAGACAGGGCTTGGTTGGCTTTGACCAGATCGCGGGTACGTTCCCCCACCTGTTTTTCCAGATCCCTGTTTTGCTGCCGGATAACTTTTCGACTATCCAGCAACGATTCGTTAAGCTGGACTGCTGTTTTCCTGCTTTCGTCAACCTCAAAGATTGTTTGTGTTAGCAATGTGGCTTTGGCATTCGAGTAATAACCTACAGCACGCATGAACATTGCCTTTTCGATGAGGCTGCGACCGACTTGATGCGTTTCCGCTATATGTATCTTGCCGGCCTCGACAATGCCCTTTTTCATGTCGTCAGATCCACACCACATGGCAGTCGTTTCAGATGGGAAAAGGCGCGGTCAACATCATCGCCTTCAATAACAGTGCCATGCTGGGGCAGGATGCGATCGATTCGCCAGCGTTTTTCTATCTTTTCGAGACAGGGTTTCAGAATTGCGTTGCATGGCATATAAGCCTGATGCCAGGGCTCCATCGGGGTTAAAAAGTCACCAGTTGCAAACAGCGTTTCCCCATCGTGGATAGCGCCGAATATATCGCTGCTAAACAGGCTTCTGGTCTTGTTGTCGTAGGTTACAATAGCACCGGGCGAATGCAGGAAAGGGGTAAACATGAATTCCAAAATGCGCCCGCTTTTGAGCTTCAGCGCGTAATCATGCCGATCCACCTGATAAAACTTCGATCTGGGGTCAAGGTAGCCTATCAGACGTTCGGAATAACTATGGGCGGCAATGACAAGGTCATCACGGTCAATAATGTCTTCCATGACAGGCAGGTTGCCGCAGACATCGGGATCCTGATGATGGGTGATGATGGTGGAAATGTCTGAAGGGTCAACCTTATCGATGATCTTCCGCATGATAACCGGAAAATCAGGAATGGATCCGGGGTCAATCAGTACGGCCTCATGCTCATCGACAAGCAGATAGGCATTACATTGCAGGCCCGCATTTTCCACGTAACAACCGACCCAGTGCAGGTCGCGTTGAATAGAGACGGCGTCGTCCAGATTAAATTTGTGCATAATTAACAGCTAACAGCTAACAGCTAACAGCTAACAGCTAACAGCT
>CAYLYU010000059.1:0-10936 GCA_964387725.1 uncultured Zetaproteobacteria bacterium
GTTTTGCATGATAAAGATGCCAATGAAGACACCAGAAACAAGTACGAAAAGATCGTTGAGGCAATCGTTGAGACTGACGATGAACTCATGGAACGTTACCTGGAAGGTGAAGATGTCCCGGAAGAAGACCTGCTCAAGGCCCTCAAAAATGCCCTGATGACCGGGAGCCTCTTCCCCGTTGTGCCAACCGCAGCAGAAAAGGAAATCGGCACCAAAGAATTGCTGAATTTACTGGCTGATCTGGCTCCGGCCCACAATGAAATCAAGCGCATGCTTATCAAGGGTGATGAAGAGATTTCTCCAAACGATGTGAAAGGATTTAGCGGCTATGTCTATCATACTGCTGCAGATGAATTTGTTACCAGAATTTCTCATGTGCGAATCCTGTCCGGCTCACTTGCAGGCAATTCCAACATCATCAACCGGCGATCGGATAAAACCGAGAAGGTCGGTCATCTATTCAAGGTTTTTGGCAATGAACAAGAGGAAATTGGCAGGGCCGTTGCGGGAGATATTATTGCCATCTCCAAGATTGAGGATATGCATGCCGGTGATGTTATCACTGATGACAAAACAAATGTGCACATGGAGGAGGTTAAATTCCCTGTTCCCATGGCTTCGGTAGCGGTACGGCCGAAGACTCGCAAGGATGAGCAAAGGATCAGCTCGGCTCTGCACGACCTGGAAAATGACGACAGAACATTTCACGTGCATTCAGACCCTCAGACAGGCGACCTGATTATCAGCGGCATGTCTGATACCCATCTCGATCTGATGCTGAGAAAGTTGAAACGAAGGAACCGGGTTGAGGTTGATGCCTCTTCTCCCAAAATCCCCTACAGGGAGACCATTACCAGAAATGTGAAAAATGTAGAATACACGCACAAGAAACAGTCTGGTGGTGCTGGCCAGTTTGGAAGGGTCTTTATCAATCTGGAGCCTGTTACGCGTGGAGCAGGCTACGAGTTTATAGACAAAATTTATGGTGGCGCGATCGATGCTGTTTTCAGGACGTCGGTGAATAAAGGGGTACAGGCAAGGATGGCCGAAGGTATCCTGGCGGGCTATCCGGTGGCCGATGTCAAGGTAACGCTGGTTGACGGCAAAACGCATACCGTGGACTCCAAGGATATTGCCTTTCAGATTGCTGGCAAAGAGGTGTTCAAAAAGGCATTTCTTCAGTGCAGCCCGGCCATGCTTGAGCCTATCGTAAGAATGGAAGTGAGTGTTCCGCCAGAAAATATTGGTGACATTATCGGTGACCTTAATTCAAAACGTGGCAAGATACTTTCATCTGATCCCACGGGAACAATGGCTACCATCAGGGCACTAGTGCCGTTGGCCGAAATTCAGTCCTACCAGGCTCAGTTGAAATCTATGACAAGTGGAGAGGGCAGCTACTCCGCCGAATTTGATCACTACGACTTCGTGCCGCCAAAAATTCAGAAAAAAATTATCGCCGAACACGAAAGATGTTAGCTTTCAGAAACTCCACTCAATTTCGGTGAAGGCCCGATCATTTCCGGCAAATTGGCCGAAAAAACCTTTGGAGCCGGCAAAGATATCCAGGCCCAGCGTACCGATCAGATTATCCGTAAATTCATAGCTGGCTTTAGGACGAATCATCCAGCCCTCATCGGCCCAGTCGAAAAGGGCAATCACTTCAGGTTTAAGCTTTTCGTTCATGTAGTCTGTAGCCACACGTAAGGTCACAAAGCCGGAATATTGATCCTCGCCGATGGCCGCATGCCAACCGGAGATATAACGGACGAAGAACTGAGGGCTGATTGTCCAGTTATTTTTCGTCAGCTCACCCGCCAGAGCGGCATTAACTGTTGTCATTTTTTCGATGGATGTCGCCGGCGTCACACCGCTCAAGTCAATACCCTCTCCCACATTCACAGCAAGTTCGCCACGAACCACCCATGCACCGAAGGCATTGGCAAATGAACCACCTGCAGTATGCATGCGCAGATGTACAGGACGGATATTCAAAGTTGTCCCGGTCAGCTGCTTTTCAAGATTCGGGGTGTCTTTCCAGCTATAAAAATAGTTCAGTGAAATATCCCAACCGCCCATATTCGACCTCCACGCTGCACCTAACTCAGTGTTATCAAATGACCAGTTCGGCTCATCAGCAGGCAGCAGGTTAACGATGGTTCCAGGTGGTGTAGCAGGTACAGCAAAGCCCCAGCGAGAGCCAGTTGGTGCAAGCTTGGCCACTCTTGCATCCGGAGTCACGATTAACTCAAACTCATGTTCGGTATCACCTGGCATCGCGTAATAGTTCAGTCGTGCGGCCCAGAGACCGATGCGAGAGTCAAGAAAGTCATCAAGAATAAATTCACGCAGATCAAGTGGATTGATGATGTCGAGCAATCTCAGGCCATCGGTCTTGCCCCAGACAATCTGCTGCTGGCCGATTCTCAGATCAAAGTCATCTCTGCCATAAAGTATATAAGCCTCTTTCGTTTCAATCAACGTTCGGTAATGCGTTTTGATCGCAGGCGTAAGGTCGGTAGTGTTCGTAGATTCGATATCCATGGCGGCGTCATACCAACTCAGCAGGCGACCTCGAAATTCAAGTCGGTCGGTTAGTACTGCTTCAGGTTTCAGGTCAAGACGATTCTGCACCTTGTCGAAACGCTTATCTCTACCGACAAAATAGGCGGTTTCATTCTTCAGTGCGCCATGCAGCGTCCACTCCACCGCCTCAGATTGAGTTGCAAAAACACAGAGGCACAGAGACATAAGGAAAATTTTCCGAAGATGAAAACGGATAAATGCAGGTATTGCTTTCATTATTTTGCCAGTGTAAATCAGCGTCTATCTACGTCTGCTACTTTCCGCGATAGCCACGTTTGAGCATGCGCTCGGAAAAGCTGCGGTCGGAAAGCCCCGTATTGTACTTGTGCCCGGAAAAAAGCATCTCGGTTCTATGCCCTGTTTGGATATTGCTCATACGCATGCTGGTTGCAGTCCAGATATTGTCGATCAGTTTGATCTCGAGGATACGAAAGTGCTTCAACTCCTGACCCTTACGATCCCAGTAATCGATTTTGATGGCCATATCAATATCTTTGCGCACAAAATTAACTGTTTTTGAGTAGCCGAGATTCTTCTTCAATTCATCTGTTTTGGGAAAACCTTCTACCACCCAGCAGTCATGGCCATCCAGTGTTTCTGAACCTGTTAACGTCCAGTTGTAATCCTCTAACTCGGGTGTCTGCTTGATATCCTCGAATGTGAAATCCGTACCCATAAAATAATCACCACGGTCGGATGCGGAAATGCGCCTCACCTTTTTCAGGGCAGGCAGGTAAAGCCACTGATCATCATCCCGCTCGCTTCCATCGTAATCATACGTTAACAGGGCCGTGTCCCGGATATTTGCCGGTTTTAGAAAATATGAGATAGACTTGTTATCCTTACCGTAATCCTTACGAAATGAAGTAATAAAGCGCTCACGTACGCCCCCGCGCCTGTCCACCAGTTTTTGATAAATCTTTTGTGTCAGATCATCGCCGTCATTCCTGTCGTCCACTCGTTGCATGATTTGACTGCCGCTTACCTCCTCGCCGTAAGAAAGCACTGCGCCCATACCGGTCAGAATTGCGATGGCAAAGAGGGCCAACGCCAGTTTTTTTGAATCCATATCAGGTCTCCTTCGCATGGAAAATAAATTTCGGCCTTGCCGTCAATATTAGTGCGGGCAAGACGATCAGCGTAGCTGCAAATGAGGAAAACATAGCCACACTCACCAGCAGGCCCATCTGCTCATTGGGCGGCATGGTGCTCGCCAGTAGAACCATAAAACCGGCAATAACAACGATAGCATTAAACAGAATGGTTTTGCCTGTCGTGGCCAGCGTCAGCATCAGGGTGCGAGTTGTATCTCTCAAACGATCATATTCGCGCTGGAATTTATAGATCAGGTGGATGGCGTAATCAACACCTATGCAAATAGCAATTGATGTAAACATGGAGGAACCCCAGCCGATTGTAATCCCGGAAACACCCATGATGGCAAAGTTTAAAATGACTGCGGCAAGCACCGGTACCATAACAAACAAACCCGCAATAAATGAACGCATCATTGCCCAGGCGAACAGAAAAATGGCCAGCACAGTGGTGATAATATTGAAGCGGAGATTATCGGTGATCATCTTGGTCTGCACATAGCCGATATGGCCATTGCCGGCAATCGACCATTTGATACCGAGAGGATCGAAATGCTTCGCAGCAAGGCTGACAACCGCATGTTCCACCACGCTTCCTTCAATGAAATTGTCCACGTAGGAGAAAATACGAATGTTGGCTTGGCGATACTCGCTATCAACCACTTCGGCAAAATCATCCGGTGCCCCCGAGAATGAATAGAGGAGGAGATACTGGGCGATCAAATCGGATGACTCGGGAACCTTGGCCATATCAGGGCGGTTTTCATTCATCACTCGGTGCATGCGCCGGATATAATCGGCAATGCTGATCGTGCCTCCAACCCCTTCAATTTTTTCCAGCTCCTGCTGAAAATTCCAGACAGCGTCTAGCAGGTTCGGATCATAGAAGGCATCAGCTGCATCAGCCTCCAGCAACAGGTTGCGCTGATAAGAGCCTATAAAACGCTTGTTGATTTGCTTGTCAGACAAAACAACATCCGAATCCTGCTGGAAATTTGCCATGTAGGAATCATCGACATACACCTGCGAGGCACCCCAGGCGAGCAAAAGCAAAATGATGCTGGCAGCGTACAGGGTTTGGGTTGAGTGATGCGAAACCCGAATGCCCAACATGGATAGGGCACGCGATAGACCACCTGCATGCTCAACACCCCTGGCTCTGGCTGCTGTAACCAGGCTTTTGGGGGCCTTTACTTTCATCAGCATCAGGGCTGAAGGAACAAGAGTCAGAGATACAATCATTGCGTAGATAATTCCTACAGCAGCAAATACGCCCATCATCTGGAGTGGCACCATTTCCATCATAAGAAAAGAGAGGAAGCCGACCCCGGTCGTAAATGATGTAAGTACTACAGGTCGCCACATCTCATCCATGGTTTTCAGAACAACCTCTCGCCGCTCAGTATTGGGACTGATCAGAGCCACCTCGTAATATTTCCCGAGGATATGAATAGCATCCGCCACACCGATAGCCATAAGCACTACTGGCACCATCGTTGTCGTCGGGTACATCGGCACGCCAACTCCGGCCATGATACCCATAGCCGCGATCACCGATAACATGACTACCGCCATAGGTATCACGACACCCCGCAGACTTCTGTAGGTAAAATATAGAAGCAGCATCAGTACCAGAAAGACAAGCGGGAGCATGATGTTCATGTCTTCCTGGATGTACTTGCCCAGTGTTGCCTCAGCTACGGGAAGCCCTGCAATGTAAAAGTCCTCATCCCTGCCCTGTGACAGTTCGTCTACAACTGTTTTAACGGACTGGTAGACCATAAATTTGTCCAACCCCCGCTTTAATAGGAGTTCATTGGGTTCCAGTTCAGCCAGGATGGCAGCCGCCGAACCATCTTTTGCGACAATAAAGCCCTGATAAATGTCGAAATTACGTATAGCATCTTTGAGAGCAGCTATTTCGTCCGCATTGTTCGGCACGGTCTCCATGAAGGGCTCAACTTCCATGCCTCCTTCGGTGCCGCGGATATTGTCCTCTGTGGTTAGAGACACCACATCGCGATCTACAATTCCAGGTAGAAGACGAATTCTTTCGGTCAGATTCTGAAGCAGCCTGAGCGTATCCGACGCATAGATGGGGCCGTCATTTCTTACGATTCCCACCCAGAGAAGATCCGATGTTCCGAAGATTTCTTTCATCCGATCATTGTTGATTGTCGCTTCATGCCCGGGCGGAATAAATGCTTCGGTATCAGTTTCTACCCGCATATATTGCATTTGAATTGCAATAAACAAGGTCACAGCTACGACAAGGACAATGGTCAGCTTCGGCCATGTGGCAACCCATTCAAAAAAACGATTCATCTCTTCTCCCCTGGTTTCAGTTCATGAATCTGTATGCCTTTGTAAAGAAGTCCTATCAAACTCTTCAGTTCAGACTCGAGAATTTCCAAGGGCATATCCATGCACATGGGCATATTGTATTTGGTTGTAGCGTTGTATAGATCAGCCGCCATGGTTGCTGTGTTGCAGGTGCGGAACTCACCCCTGTTTATACCCAGAGTCACAATATGCCTGATTGTATCCCTGGCCCTGTTCTCAAATTGCTGCAGCATATCCCTGTGTTTGCTGATCATCAGTTGCACCAGTTCATGCATATGCGGCGTTTCAGACATGAACCCGTGTAAATATCTCAGACGCGCAACAAAGTATTTACGCAGAGACTCTACAGCCACATCTGTTTGCCCGGCTGCATACTCAGCTGCATTTGCCTTATCATCCAGGCAAGTTCGAGCCCCTTCTACAGCAATATCTTCCTTGTTTTTATAGAAGCGGTAAAGGTTGCCTACGCTCATCTGACAATCGTCAGCAATCTCTGCCATCGTGGTTTTACCATAACCATAGTGAGCAAAACGCCTTTTAGCCGCAGCAACAATCATTTCCTTTTCCGATGTGTTCATGCTGCAACGGTAGGGCTATGAATATTGAATGGCAAGCATTATTATTCATTATTCAGCACAGGCATGTGGCTTTATTTATGAAGATATTAGTAAGGGCACGGCAGCATTTATGAATCGTTCAGGCTAGCTTAACGGCATGCATGAAGTTCCAATGTCAAATCCGGGCCGACATCAGATTCCGGAATTGCAAATTATCCGGCATGGACGACAGGCTTATATTGACTCGGTCGAAGAGCAGGAGCGATTGGTCGATGAGATTATTCATCATCGATCCAAACCCTGCATCATCCTGACGGAGCATGACCCCGTGTACACCATCGGCACATCCGGTTCAGAGAATGATATATTACATACGGTTGTCGATGGCGAACGTATTGCTGTTATGTCAACAGGGCGGGGTGGAGAGGTAACCTACCATGGTCCCGGACAAATCGTTTGCTATGTACTTGCTGACCTGAGGCAGGAAAAGGACTTGCACCGACATGTCTGGCGTCTGGAGGAATTGATCATCCGAACCCTGGATGGATTCAATATCAGGGCAAGCCGCGATCAACGCGGCATAGGTGTTTGGGCAAATCAGGAGAAAATTGCCGCTGTCGGTGTCCGTTGCAGAAAATGGGTTTCATTTCATGGCGTTGCCTTGAATATAGCACCAAATCTGAACCATTTTTCAGGTATTATCCCTTGCGGTATGCGGGACACTCCGGTTACATCCATGCAGACTCTGGGTATGAAGCCGGCAAGAAAGCTGGTTGAGGCGGCCTTATTGTCACATGCTAAGGCTCTATTTGGAGATGTGGTCCCAAGGGACTAAACTGCGCTGATGAAAAATGAAAAACTTCTTTCAGGACAACCTCGGGGACTTATCCCACTAGCCCGTGAAGGGTGGCCATTTCTCGGTGTGTGTGCTCTCTTCCTTTTTTTCAGCGCCGTAATGGACTGGTGGCTGTTAACATGGGCCTTGGCGATTGTTCTGGCGTTGATGCTGAACTTTTTCCGTGATCCTGAACGTAATATCCCTTCCGATCCAAACCTGTATCTGGCCCCTGCAGATGGCAAGGTACTGATGGCGGATGCAGGGGAACAAGGCGGCCGCGTGGATATATTTATGGATGTATTCAATGTGCATGTGAATCGCGCCCCGATGAATGGCCGTATCATGCACATGCAATACTTTCCGGGGAAATTTGTGAATGCCAGCTTTGACAAGGCAAGTGAACACAATGAACGCAACCGCATTGAACTGGAAGCCGGGCAAGATGAATCCTTTGCCATTACGCAGATAGCAGGTTTAATCGCACGCAGGATTGTTTCGTATGTTGCTGTGGGTGATCGTGTAATGGCAGGACAGCGTGTGGGTATGATTCGCTTTGGCTCCAGAGTGAACTGTGAAATTCCTCCGGGTTATATGCTACTGATATGCCCCGGACAAAAAGTAAAGGCAGGGGAAACTATTTTGGCCAGGAAGGTGGATCAGGATGGGTAAGGCACTGTCAACTTTACGTGCAAAGGGTGTTTATATACTGCCCAGCATGTTTACAACTGCTGGCCTTTTTGCGGGTTTTTATGCCCTCATTGCTGCTATTCAGAGTCACTTCGAGATTGCTGCCTGGGCCTTGATTATAGCCATAGTTTTTGATGTTCTGGATGGCCGGGTTGCTCGATTACTACAGGCCGAGTCCAGGTTTGGCGCTGAATATGATTCGCTGTGTGACATGGTTTCCTTTGGAGTTGCTCCCGCTGTTCTGGTCTATATGTGGGCACTCACCCCCCTTCATAAGCCTGGCTGGCTGGCTGCCTTTCTGATTGCGGCCTGTGCAGCTCTCAGGCTTGCACGTTTCAATACGGAACATGACAACGAAGACAAACGTTTTTTCCAGGGGCTGCCAACACCTGCGGCGGCAGCCATGATTGCCACTTCGGTATTGCTTTATGAGGATCAGGGCGCGGAACCGAGTTCGTGGCTTTGGTTCATTGTCTCGATTCTTCTTGCCTATCTGATGGTTAGCAGAGTCCGTTTCTTTGCCGCCAAGAATGTGGATTTGAAGAGGCAGCGGCCATTTGCATTTATCATTATCATGATCGCAGTTTTCGTTCTTATCGTGGCCAACCCTCATGTGAATCTGTTTCTGATAGCCATTGCCTATTGTCTGTCCGGCCCGATTATCAGCATTCGACAACGCCAGAAGCTTACCAGCCAACGCCTGGCGAAACGCCTCAGAAGGAAAGAAAAGGATCCTCCCTCGCAAGATGTTAGCAAGATTGACCCGAACCCCTGACAGTGGTCTAATCGCCGCATGTTGACATTTCGACTTTTGGTCTCACTTAATGAGCGACTGCTTTTAACGGCAGAGCGTTGCGGCTTGTGCATGCGATAAACTGTATGATTTCAGTTATGCAAAGGCCGCAGTTTAATCCTGCGGCCTTTTTTTATAAGGAGAATTAGAATGGCGAACAGATTGTACATCTTTGATACGACCTTGCGTGATGGCGAGCAATCTCCGGGTTGTTCCATGAATATCGAGGAAAAGCTCAAGATTGCGCACGCCTTGACTGCACTGGGCGTGGATATCATTGAGGCAGGGTTTCCGGTTGCCTCACCGGGAGATTTTGAGGCTGTTCGCCGGATCGCAGAAGAAGTGAGAGGGCCGGTCATTGCCGGCTTGGCCAGAACACGTAAAGAAGATATTGAACATGCTGCCAAAGCTGTTAACGCAGCTGAAAACTCTCGTATTCACACTTTTATTGCCACCAGCCCAATTCACATGCAAGCCAAACTGCGGATGGAACCTGACCAGGTTCTGGAGACTGCAGTCAAGGCTGTTGCCCTGGCCAGAAATCTGGTCCCCGAGGTTGAATTCTCAGCGGAAGATGCAGGACGTACGGAGATGGATTTTCTTTGCCGTATTGTCGAAGCAACAATTCGGGCTGGCGCAAGTGTTATCAATATCCCGGACACGGTTGGATACATGACCCCCGATGAGTTTGGAGGGCGCATCCGCCAGTTGATTGAGCGTGTCCCGAATAGCGATCAGGCTATTTTCTCCGTGCATTGCCACAATGATTTAGGTCTGGCCGTAGCCAATTCTCTGGCAGCCATTGAAAACGGGGCTCGCCAGGTCGAGTGCACGGTCAATGGTCTGGGAGAACGTGCAGGCAATGCCTCTATGGAAGAAATCGTCATGATTCTGAAGACGCGATCAGATAATTTTTCTTTTGATACAGGTGTGAACACAGGCAAAATTGTGCCGACTTCCAAACTGGTCAGCCAGATTACCGGCATGATGATCCAGCCGAACAAGGCTATCGTGGGTGCTAATGCCTTTGCCCATGAAGCTGGCATTCACCAGGATGGTGTACTGAAACATCAGAAAACCTATGAGATCATGACACCCGAATCCGTCGGCTGGACGACAAACCGTATGGTGCTCGGCAAGCACTCCGGCAGAGCCGCGCTGAAGGCACGTTATGATGAGCTGGGCTTAAGCCTGGATCAGGAAAAGTTAAACACCGCCTTTGATCTATTCAAGGTATTGGCTGACAAAAAAAAGGAAGTGTTCGACGAAGATCTGTTGGCTATTTTATCCGATGAATCGGAAGTGGAAACGGAGAATATCAGGCTTATCAGCCTGCATGCTGCTTCCGGAACGCAGGATGCACCGGTTGCCGCCATCGAACTCGACATTGAGGGGGAAACTCACCGGGCTACGGCTCAGGGTGACGGGCCGGTGGACGCAGCCTTCAAGGCAATCAACAGTCTTGTTGAACCCCATGGGCAACTTCTGCTCTATTCGGTTAACGCCATCACTTCCGGTACGGATGCTCAGGGTGAAGTAACGGTACGCCTGCAAAATAACGGCCGCATTGTGAACGGACAGGGCTCGGATACCGATATTGTTGTAGCCTCCGCCAAGGCGTTGATAGCAGCATTGAATAAATTGCCGGATATGCATGCCAGGCAGTTGCATGCACAATATTCAGGTGTATGAGAGGTAAAACATGAAAAATCGGTTATTGATGAATTTTTTCCTTGCAGCATTTTTATCCCTGGTGAGCGCTTTCGCCTGGGCATGCGATGCGGCGGGACCAAATACGCATGTTGGCCCGGTAACCGCAATTGATCATTCAGGTGGAACCTTTACAATTATCGATGCGCAAACACATCTCCCCATCACATTTTCCGCTCCGGAATCTATTATCAAAGAAGCCGCCCGGGGCGGGGACTCGCTTGCGGTGAGTTTCAGGGAAGAAAAAGGCAGGTTAATCGCCGTCGGTATTCATTAAATCGGAAAGCCTTCGCCTTGTTTTGCGAAGTGAGACCTCTGCATATCACAA
>CAYLYU010000060.1:0-10873 GCA_964387725.1 uncultured Zetaproteobacteria bacterium
ACGATTCGGGGAATGGAAAAGAGGGAAGATGCTATTTGATCAGCGCTTCCTTAGGTGCCAGCTAAGCAGCTTTTGGAAACAGGGTTAGTGGCTAACAGGCCGTAACTCACAATGCAATAAATGGCGCGATATTTCCCCCTAATCATCAATCACCCAAGCGGTTAATCTGGGCCGATCAGGCGACCCGACAATACGGTCCCGTCATTACAAAGGAGAACCTATGTTTCAAAAACTGATGACTTACTTTATGGCAATGGCCTTTATCCTTGGCGTTGGTATCAACGCGGCCGTGGCAGATTCCGATAAGCACGAAAAGGATGAAGCCAAGGTTGAAAAGAGCAAAGACCATGATGACCACAAGAAGAGCGATGACGACAAAGATGATAATCATGAAGATGATGACCATCATGAGAAAGACAAGGATCATGACTAATTATCTGACAGATTAAGAACGAAAAGGCCGGTTTCATACCGGCCTTTTTTATGCTAATCACAATCTCTTTACCTCTCCGTTTAAGCCAGGTCGTCATTAGGCTCCCTTTTGGTTTTTTGCGTAAGCCTATGTAACGGAACCGCCCCAACGTGTGTTGTATCCACGCGTAAACAATCTCCTATGCTAAACAGAACCACTAGAATTTCAGGCTCACTTCATATTGGAAAAGGCTGCACCTTGCCGCCCGGCAATGCCCGGGTATAAGATAGCCCATGCGATTTTTTATTTTGGTGTCTCTCTGCTGCGGGCTGGCCCTTTCCGCCTTTGCAGCCGAAGAGCCCAAAGGTACGCAGGTGTCACTGTCAGCACGGGCAGAGTCATGGCTTGCCAATGATGAACTGGTTGTCACCTTCCGTGTTTCGGCAGAAGGAAGCAATGCTGACAAGTTAAGGCAACGGGTAAACAGGAAAAGCGAACAGATTATCAAGCGACTGAAGCGTGAAAAGCTGAAGGTTTCTACGACCGGTCGCAGAATGGAAGAGGTGCGTGATTATAAACGCAGAATCCGAACGGGTTGGCGCCTGATTCAAACCGGACGCATTGTCAGTGGAGATCTTGATGCTGTTGCCGCCTGGCTGGGTGATATCGAATCCATGGGTGCGGAGTTGCAAAGTATTCAGTATGGCGTGAGCAGAAAAGCCAGACGTAAGGCTTCAAACCGGTTACGTTTGCAGGCTATTTCAGGATTCCGGGCCAAGGCCAGCCTGGTTGCCGGGGCACTGGATGCCTCAACATTCAGAATCATTAATTTGCGTACCAGTAGTCCCAACCTGTCCCGCCCTGCTCCTTACGGGGCTATGGCCATGTCGGCGGAAAAGGTGCAACCGGCTTTATCTGCCGGTGAGAGCCATCTTGTCATTGAAGTCAGCGGTTCGATTGAAGTGCCGTTCAGGGACTTCAAAGCAGAATAGCACCTTCCCACTGCAGTAACCTTCGTTTCCATTCCTCCCCGCAGGCAAAGCCGCCAATCCCGTTTTTGGCTACCACACGGTGGCAGGGCACCAGAACCGGCAATTGATTCGCACCCAGTGCCTGGCCAATGGCCCGGGGTTTGCTGCCAATGCACTTTGCCAGTTGGCCATAGCTCAATGTTTGTCCGGGTGGAATAAGCAGCAGTTTTTTTCGCATTCGGGCCTGAAAACAGTTGGTCGCCCGACCAAGCCTTGGCCTTTCCCAAAAGCCGGGAAGAGAAAAATATGCATCCAGCCATAAGGTAAGCTGAAGATGTGGAGGGCATGGTGGCGCGTCAGTTTTCTGTAGAAACACCCGGCGGCAAATGCCATTTTGCACAAGCATCCCGATACTACCCAACGGCGAATCGTAACTGAACAGTTGTACGGGCTTTTTCATGTCGGGCTGGCCGGACTTTTCATGAGATTGCAGGTATATGGCGCAGAATAGGTGTGCCAAACGAAGGTTTCGGATGAAAAAGCATCTTTGCTATGGTTTAAGACCAAAGGCTTCGCTCTGGCACGGCTGGACAAGCCAGATGCCGCAAAAGATAAAACGTCATTTGAGAAAGTACGAAGATTTATCGCAAACTTATTATTATCCATAGGGCAAATCACTGTGCCTCCTCTGTTCCCATGAAAAATCCTGGCTAGTATAGCACGATGGACTGGACTCTGTTTTTCTCGGCACTGATTTCTTCCACACTGTTTCCAGGAGGCTCCGAAGCACTGTTGCTCTATAAACTTAACGAAGGCGCTAATCCCTACATTCTTGTGCCAATTGCCACTGCGGGCAATGTTCTGGGGAGCCTTATCACCTACGGCATGGGGCGGCTCGGCAATGAGGGCTTACACCGAAAATGGCTTCGTATCTCTGAAGATAAGACCGAGCGGGCGGAACGGTGGTTTGGCCGTTACGGTAAGCCCTCATTACTTCTGGCATGGTTTCCGGTAGTCGGCGACCCACTATGCCTCGTCGCCGGCTTACTACGATGTTCTCTCGTCAGCTTTATCCTGTTTGTAACCGTCGGGAAATTTGCCCGCTACGCCGTCCTTGGTCTGCCTTTTAGCTGATCAGGAACATGCTAATATCGAACCCATCCTGATTTTGTTATAGTTGTACCATGCGGGTATACTGAAAAACATAAAGTTGCGGAGGCGTGTGATGAAAAAGTTTTTGATTGGTGTTACCGGATTGATTTTTGTTGTCGCGGGAGGGCTCTTCTTTGTCTGGTCATCTCTTGATGGCATTGTCAAAGGGGCCATTGAGACATATGGCTCTGAAGCAACTAAAACAGCGGTTCGCGTTGGTGACGTTAACATTACGCTGGAGGCCGGTGAAGGCAAGGTCACCGGGCTACGTGTTGGAAATCCCGAGGGATTTGCCGACAAGAATATTTTTGAGCTGGGCATGATCAGCACGAAGATCGATACAGCTACAGTGACGCAAAACCCTGTGATCATAGATGAAATCATCATCCGTTCCCCTGTTGTTTACTATGAGATTAACAAATCCGGTGTTTCCAACGTCGACATGCTGAAGAAAAACCTTGGCCAGACAGGTGGTGGAAATGCCAGTAAGGAAAGTGGTGGAGAGGGTGTAAAAATGATTATTCGAAAACTGGTTGTTGAAGGAGGCAAGGCATCGGTGAAGGTTGCAGCCTTGGGAAACAAAGAACAGTCCGTCTCGTTACCACGAATTTTACTCACGGATGTTGGCAAGAAAAGCGGAGGCGCAACTGCTGCCGAGGTTGCCCGGATACTCTCCGCGAGGTTGCTGAAAAACGTTCAAAGCTCGGTTATGAAAATCGGGATGCGAAAATATCTTGGCAAATCTTCCGATCTGTTCAAGGGCGGTATTCTTGATAAAAACGCTAACCCCGGCGGAGCGGCGGGTGACGCAGCAGGAAAAATCGGGGGAGCACTTAAGGGACTATTGGGAAATTAGCCAACAGCTTTCATCATTCCCCGCTCAATAAGCAGGCTTGCCGAAAGGTGAAACCTGCTTATCACCCTCAGCAACCCCGACAGCATCGGTGGCATTCTTTTCAAATGCCTGCTTTTCATGGGTTTCAACGGGTACTGGCTGAACGGAGTCCTCACATCCCATCAGGAAAAGCATGGAAAACACCATTAGTAATCGCATGATGCTGATCATAATCCGGAATTATGCATTGCTGCAAGATTGACTGAGGCGAGAACAAATTTGGCAACGCTTTATTACATTCACGATCCGATGTGCAGCTGGTGTTGGGCCCTTCGTCCGGTCTGGAGTCAGATTCAGGCGCGATTACCGGAAGCAGTAATCGTAAAATATCTTCTGGGGGGTTTGGCACCGGATTCCGATGTGCCAATGTCCGCCGCCATGAAGGCTATAATTCGGGGCCATTGGGAAACGATTCAAAAGAGCGTTCCCGGAACCATCTTTAATTTTGATTTCTGGAGGGTTTGCACACCAAGGCGTTCGACCTACCCTTCCTGCCGGGCGGTTATTGCTGCCAGAAAACAGATGCTGTCACTGGAAGTGGAAATGATAAGGCTGATTCAGGAGGCTTATTATCTGCAGGTTCTTAACCCCTCGAACGATGACGTCCTCGTTGACCTTGCCCTGTCACTAAATCTGGACATTGATCAGTTTCATGCAGACCTGAATGCCCCGGCAACGCAAAAAATCCTTATGGAAGAAATTAGATCTTGCCAAGGCATGGGGGTGAGGGGTTTTCCCGGTTTGATACTGGATCAAGATGGGAGTCGCCTCCATATACAAATCGACTACAATGATGCGAACAAGACACTTCGACAGATACTTGCCTTTCTCATGTAGAAGCTGAAACCTTGATCAATGAAGTTGTAAACGGAGTTGAGTTGTGACTGATGAATCAATTGAAGAGAGTCTGTCTGCACACGAAGCGCGGGTACTGGGCTGTTTGATGGAGAAGCAGATGACTACCCCGGATTACTATCCGTTGACTCTCAAGGCCCTGACTACAGCCTGCAATCAGAAGAGCAGCAGAGTCCCGGTGATGAACCTGAGTGACAGTGCGGTCGGTGGACTGGTCAATGATCTCCGTCGGTGCGGCTTGATCACCGCACGAATGGATGGCCGGGCAGATCGCTTTGAACAGCATTTATCACGAAAGTTAAGACTGTTATCCAAAGAGCGGGCCATTGTCTGTGCACTGATGCTTCGCGGTGCGCTTACGCTCAACGAAATTCATATCAATACAGGACGCATGGTCACATTTGAAAGCCGTGAAGAGTTACAGGAATTCATTAAACAGCTTATGGAGCGTGATGAACCTTTGCTGGTGCGAATTCCACATGTGGCCGGGCAACGGGAGGATCGTTATGCGCACCTGCTATCCGGTGAGCCGGAGATAGAAACATCTGCTACACCCGGAAACAGCGGGGAAGAGCAAGATCGAATTACCCTGCTGGAACAAGAGATTGCTAATTTAAAGCATGATGTTCAGCGACTTTATGAGCTGACGGGTTTGGAAAAGACTTAAGCCGGATGATTGAAAGGGTGACCGACAGTTTTATTGCATGTACTGTCAAATGTCGGTTGCTTCTGCTGCTTCCGATTTGTCTCACATGCTGTATGCCACAGTACATCGAACCGGATAGATCATCCTTCAAACCAGAGCTGAAAGCTAAAGCTTTTATGTCGTTTGACGGGTCTCTTCTGTCACTCAGGCAATGGCTGCCGGAAGGAAAGCCCCGGGCCGTTATTGTTGCCCTGCATGGCTTCAATGATTATGCCAACTTTATCGCTGATGCAGCCGGCTTTTTCTCACAACAAGGCTTGGCAGTATACGCCTGGGATCAGCGTGGCTTTGGCCACTCACCAAACCGGGGAAGATGGCCGGGCAACAGTGCCTTTGCAAATGACCTGCAAACTTTTGTCTCCCTGATTCGTAAACGCTACCCGGAAACACCACTTTTTCTTCTTGGCGAAAGTATGGGTGCTGCCGTGGTATTGCATTCACTGTCAGAAAATCGACTGGATGTGGATGGCCTCATTCTATCCGCCCCAGCAGTGCGAGGCTGGAGCGCAATGCCATTGTGGCAGCGCTGGGGGTTGAGGCTGGCAACATATACCGTTCCCTGGAGCAAATTTACCGGAAAATCGTTAAAGATTGTCGCGTCCGATAACCGTGAGATGCTGCAAGCATTGTCACGGGATCCTCTGATCATCAAAGCAACCCGTACAGATACGATTTATGGACTGGTAACTCTGATGGAGGCCGCATATCAGTCAATCAGATGCTTACAGCTGCCGGCACTGATTCTTTATGGAGAAAGGGATGAGGTAATTCAAAGGCAGCCGGTGCTGGAGACCTTTGGGCCCCTTACCCGCCGCAATAAAACTCAGCGCCTGCAATTATACGGAAACGGCTACCACATGTTGCTGCGGGACCTGCAGGCCAGTGTGGTCTGGCGGGATATCCTCACGTGGATTGACCATAGAAATGAGCAGCTACCGTCGCAAAAGCAGGGGTTGTCCTACGAGTTTTTAGAGCCTCTTGCAAACGGCGTGGTGGACCAGGCGCAGTAGCTCCATTCGCTGAGGTTTCTGACTGAACACAGTACCGGGTGGGGAAGCGCCGCTCACGACAGTTTCAAACAGCTATTAATAATAAGCTTCAGGAAACCGGCAGTGTTGCCACATCTGCAAGCATTTCACACAAAGCTGATATCTGATCCTTCGAAAGTTGTCCAGACTGTCCGGACTCAATGAAAAATACATCAACTGCACGCTCGCCAAACGTCGACACAGACGCCCCGTTCAGGATATAACCCTCCGTACTGATCACGTCAGCCAGTCTTGCCAGCAGCCTTGGCTGATCAGCAGCAGAGACCTCAATGGCTGTCTCCCTGAATGAAGCTTTGGGCAACTCGCGTACACGCACAGGTACACGGCGCATCAGTACATTCACCTTGAACGTTTGATCCACGGCAACCTTCTCAATCACATCATCTGCCAGAAGACGTACGACCCGTGATTGTAAGCGTTCAAGATCGGCACTGATATCAAATAGTGTCCCATCCTTACCCTGCAAGTGGAATGCATCCAGTACACGATCATCTGCCAGCTTATAGGCTTGTGCCGCAATGATACTTGCATGGCCAGAGGTCAACATAGCAGTTAGTGCAGCAAACAGGCCGGCACGTCCGCGAGCGGCTACAAAAACCAGAGTTTCGGAACGCTCCCGATCCACCCGGAAACTAACAGCATCGCCGCTGTTGTCGGCCAATAGTTGGGCAATCCAGCTTAATTGCCTTGGCGGAAAATGCATCACGCACTGGGTGGATAGCAGATCCAGAGCAGCGGCCAATGCAGTTTTGTTCCCTTCGGTTCGCTCAAGCACTGTTTCGAGTCGTGTGCGAAAACGTTTTTCTCCGGCCTCACCACCTGCATCCTTACTTTGTAAACAACTGGATGTTGCGTTGTAGAGTTCACGCAGCAGGGTACCTTTCCAGTCGTTCCAGACGTTTGGACCGACAGCAGCAATATCTGCAACACTCAACAACAGCAGATAGTTCAGACGTTCGATATCACCTACACGTTCGGCAAAAGCACGAATAACATCCGGGTCAGACAAATCAAAACGCTGACTTTTAACAGCCATTAGCAAGTGTTTGCGTACCAGCCATTCAACCAGATCGGCAGCATCACGATTCAGGCCGATACGTTCACAAAAGCTACGTGCAATGGCTCCACCATTCTCCGAATGATCTCCCGCCAGACCCTTGGCGATATCGTGAAAAATAAGAGCAAGATAGAGTAATTCCGGCCGTTTGATCTTGTAACACACATCATGAGCCAACGGCAGCCGTTGATCTCGATGCCGGTGCCAGAAGTTCCGGGCTTCACCAACAGCACGCAGGGTGTGCTCATCAACGGTAAAAACATGGTAACGGTTAAATTGGCCAAGCCCCACAACATCACGGAATTCCGGAATAAAACGTCCCAGCACACCGGTAATGTTCATGCCACGCAAGGCCCAGTGAACATTGCGACTACTTCTCAAAATATTCAGAAATACACCATGCGCCTCAGGGTTTTCGCGAAATTCATCGTTAATGAGTAAAACATCAGCCCGAACCTGACGCAGGGCCTGACTGGAAAGACGCCTGCAATCCTGCTGCGACACATGAAAAATGCGCAACAAACGTAGAGGATCCTCTTTGAACGCATCCACGTTGCAAATACCAACCAACTGCCCTTCCAGCGTAAAGCCGTCACCAATATTGCGTTTAAATGTGAAATGTTGCGGATGTAATTGCTCGTGAAAATGCATACGCATCATACCTGTGATACGAGAGATTCGACCGACATGACGGAAATAATCTTTCATAAACGCATCAGCTTCCGGACGGTGTTCGACTGCCTGATAACCCATACGTTCGGCCAATGTAGCCTGCTGCTCAAAACCCATGCGGTCGTAAGCACGCTTTACTTCCAGGTGCAGTCCGGCTCGGCAACGCCAGAGAAAATCCTGAGCGTTGAGCAACTGATCTCTCTCAAGAGTAGATAGAGCACCCTTGGCAATCAGATCATTGGTATCATTACTGTCATACCACGCCTTGGCCAGCCAGAACACCGTCTGCACATCGCGCAAACCACCTTTGCTCTCCTTGATGTCCGGTTCCATGAGAAATGCTGTGCCGCCGGTACGTTCATATCTTGTTTCCAGTTCAGCCAGTTTGGCTTCGATAAAACCCTTGCGCTGTTTTTTAAAAAACAGCCGCAGCTTGTTCTGAAGCTGCGCGTAGATATCACCATGTCCGGCCAGCAATCGCGATTCCATTGCTGCTGTCGCCGATGACCAGTCTTCACTGACATGCTGCATTGTCTCTTTTACAGAACGCACAGCATGGCCAATTTTCGCCCCCATATCCCACAACGACAACAGAAAGGACTGGATTTCCTCCTCAACCCCGGGGGGACACGACTCCGGCATCAGAAACCAGAAATCCCAGTCTGAATGTGGAGCCAGCTCTCCACGTCCGAAGCCGCCAACAGCTACCAGATCAATACATGCTGCTGCAGATGGTGCTTTCTGCTGCCATAAACTGATTAACAGTTCGTCGACACCGGAACACATCAAACCGCTTAATTCAACGCCGCTTTTTCCAGCGTCAAATGCTTCTGCAACAGTATCATACAGTGCTTTGAGCTTTCCTTTTTCATCCATGTTTCATTCACCTTGCTCAATCAGATAAACGGCTATTTTGCCCGGTTGCCATACATCATGCTTTTGCATGACTTGTAGAAACAAGGCGCTATTGATCAGACTATCCAGCCAAGCTTGCAGGGCCGGCCACGAATAACTATCAAACCACATTCGATCTGTGTTTGCGAACTGTCGCACGAAGGGGAATATAGCAATATCTGCTAGACTAAGGGCGTTCCCAAACAGATAATCATGGCGATTCAACTGGTAATCAAGCCGCATCAAAAAATCGTTTCCCTGCTGACGATGAAAGGTTGAATCAGCAGCATCAAAATGTTCAGAATATTTATAGCGATCCAGATGGTGTTTGAAGTCATTATCATTCATGGAAATCAACGTCAGCATTTCATCAAAAGTGCCGGAGGTGGCTTGCAGCCAGAGATCCGGGTCGGATGAACGCAATGCCCAGCGCATGATATCAAGGCTTTCATCGATCACTTCGCCTCCCTGAAGCTGCAATACCGGCACAGTACCTTTGGGTGACACCACTAGCATCTTCGCCGGTTTATTCTTCAGGTCCACCTCGCGTAACTCACATTGAATGCCCGCGTAAGCCAAAGCCATTCGCGCCCGCATGGCGTAAGGGCAACGTCGAAAGCTGTAGAGTACGGGATGCATGATGGAAATTTTAGTTGGCTTAGAGTCTGTTAGCACTAATTCAGAGAGTTCGGTACAGCTAGCGAAAATGAAGGAATCTCGGCTTCAAAATTTGATCCGTCACTGGCAATCATCTGATAACTGCCACGCATCATGCCGACCGGTGTTTCCAGGATGCAAAAGCTGCTGTAAAAATGCTCGCCTCCGGGATCAATCAGAGGTTGCTCGCCAACGACTCCCTCGCCAATCACCTCATCAACATCGCCATTACCATCGGTAATCATCCAGTGTCGGCTGATCAGTTGGGCTGCCAGAAGACCGACATTGAGAATCCGAATATGGTAAGCAAATACATAGCGATTGTTTTCAGGCTCTGATTGATTGGCAAGATATTCGGGCTTTACAAATACCTGAATTCGATAGTTCTCAGTCATAAGAGCAATTCATGGGCAGGGATTAGGGTATTTATTGTGAATAGCATCGATACCATCAAGCACTTGCTGGTCAAGCTGGACGTTAATACTCCCTAAGTTGGACTTTAATTGATGCATGCTGGTAGCACCGATAATGGTACTGGTGACAAATGGACGGGAATTAATAAAGGCCAATGCCATCTGGGCTGGATTCAGGCCTCGCTCCCGGGCCAGATTTACATAGGCTGTGGTAGCTGCAATGCCGAACTCATTGCTGTAGCGCTTATAATCCGGAAAAAGCGTGAGTCTTGAATGTTCAGTCTGTCTGCCATTCATGTATTTCCCGGAAAGGACGCCAAAACCAAGCGGCGAATAGGCCAGAAGCCCCACCTTCTCGCGGCTGGCCATCTCGGCCAGACCAATCTCGAAACTGCGATTAAGCAAGGAGTAGGGATTTTGAATTGAAACAAGGCGGGGCAGGTCCATTATCTCGGCAACGCGAAGGTAACGCATCATTCCCCAGGGAGTTTCGTTGGAAATACCCACATGTCGCACCTTTCCTGACTGCACCAAATCGCCCAGTGCAGCCAGGGTTTCCTCAATCGGAATAGCTCCGGAATCATCTGCAGACTCAAAGCCAAGCTTGCCGAAGTAGTTTGTACTTCGCTCCGGCCAGTGCACCTGATACAGGTCCAGATAATCTGTTTTCAACCGTTTCAGGCTCTCTTCCAGAGCCTGAATAATACTCGAACGATCAAGTCTGGATTTCCCCTGGCGTATATGCGGGCACCAATCCGTCGGCCCGCAGACCTTACTGGCCAATACAATGTTGTGACGTTTACCACTCTTTTTGAGCCAGTTCCCGATAATGGTTTCTGTCGTACCGAAGGTTTCAGCCCTTGGAGGGATGGCGTAAAGCTCTGCCGTGTCCACAAAATTTACGCCTTGTGACAATGCAAAGTAGAGTTGTTGATGTGCTTCTGCCTCAGAGTTTTGCTCACCCCAGGTCATCGTTCCCAGGCAGATGACGCTCACATCTATATCAGTATTTTCCAATTTGCGATATCGCATGGATTGTAGCCTATACAAGATTGGCTTTGCATCAATTGATGCAAGGCCTGATACGAAACAGGCTGGAATTATTTGCGGCGAAGATTAGGGTGAGCGGCCTTTCGCCAT
>CAYLYU010000061.1:0-10837 GCA_964387725.1 uncultured Zetaproteobacteria bacterium
AAAGCAACATAGTTGTAAGGTTTACTCACTTGACAGGCATTTTCGCCTGATGAACCAAGTGCTAAAAGTTAGTCTTTATGCATAAAAGGGATAACCAAAGCATCCAAGGGACGCTTCGCGCGGATGAATGCCGAATTGTGCTTGCAGCCGCACAATTCGGCGTTAGGTCAAAAAATATATACGATTGACTATTGTACGTAATATGGTTCATTATTAAGTACAAAAGGAGATGAATCATGCAAAGACTTATCCTCGATAAAGATATAAAACCTATGTCAGAGTTTCGCGCACATACTGCGTCTTGCATCCAGCAGGTTCAAAACTCAAAAAGACCAGTTGTAATCACCCATCACGGCAAAAGTGCTGCTGTTCTGCTTGATGTTGCCGAGTTCGAGTCTATGTCTCAACGGCTAGAGCTTCTTGAAGACATTGCCGCCGGAGAATCTCAGATTGATGCAGGCAAGGGTATTCCGCACAACAAAGCTCGTGAAAAGGTCCTGGCGAGAATTTCTGAATGAGAATTCAGTGGTCTCCACTTTCCGTTGATAGAGTCAGCGAAATCGCTGACTATATTGCACAGAACGATCCTCTTGCGGCGGAAAAATGGATTCACTCTTTATTTGATCGAGTCAAGCAAGTTAAAGACTTTTCCAAAAGCGGACGTTATGTGCCTGAAATCAATCGAAAAGACGTCAGAGAGCTGATCTACGGAAACTATCGCATCATCTATCGCGCAGACAAAAAAGTTGTTTCGATTCTTACTGTCAGGCACTCTAAACAGATTCTTCCAATCAAGGATATTGACGATGCATGGAAGTAACAAAAAGACATAACAATCAAATTCAGGATATTTGTGCGTAGCCGCCCAAAATCCTGATTTGGGACATTAAGTGAACTACAAAATCGAAAGGCAGGATTTATGTTAAATGTAAAATTAAACGAAACCAAAGGTATAGCCATTTTGGAGCCAGATGGAATGCTGGCCGAGGCAGATTTTGCGTCTGTTGCCAGCATTATTGATCCATATTTGGAAAAATCTGGCAAATTAAACGGCATCATCATACACGTGAAATCATTTCCAGGCTGGGACTCATTTTCGACACTGATCACACACCTGAAATTTGTAAAGGAACATCATAAAAAGATATCTCATGTGGCTTTTGCGTCAGATTCTCCAATAGGTACATTTGCTGAACATGTTGCCGGTCATTTCGTCAATGCAGAAGTGAAAAGTTTTTCTTTCAATGAATTAGAGAAGTCAATCAAATGGATATCAGGTGATAATGGTCTGTAAATCACCTAACAAGGCGCTCGTTCGGATGCAAACTACGATGCGCTTCGTATGTGCCGCACAGCTTGGTCGTTAGGGCTTAAAAAATTAGAGTCACAATAAAAAAAGGGGATTGCTCATGTTTATCATTCTTCTAAAGTTTTCAGAAAACAAAAGCAGGGCAAGCTAATTCATGGAAGGCCATAATGAGTGGATAAAACAGGGGTTTGAAGATGGGGTGTTTTTATTAGCTGGTAGCCTTCAGCCTAACCCAGGCGGTTCTGTGAATGCTCATAATGCTTCATTACCCGAATTGTAAATACCGACCCATTTGTTGCTGAAAATATTGTAAAGGCAGAAATTCTTGAAGTCACACCAGCAAAAGCTGACAAACGCCTAGATTTTCTGATTGGTTAAATAAAATGAGTAAAAAAATAACAAAAGGAACTGATGGAAAGCCTCGCTGTAGTTGGTGCAGTGCTGCACCTGAGTTTCTTGATTATCATGATAAAGAATGGGGCTTTCCGGTTAATGATGACCAACGTTTGTTTGAAAAAATATGTCTGGAAAGCTTCCAGTCTGGTTTAAGTTGGCGAACAATACTTGTCAAGCGCGAGAACTTCCGCGAAGCTTTTCATGGGTTCAATTTTGATAAAATTTCTGGTTTTACGCGACGAGACGTTAATAGATTACTTAAAAACGAAGGGATCGTGCGTAATCGAGGCAAGATAGAGGCTGTTATTAATAATGCCAAACGTGCGAAAGAACTTATCAAACGCGAAGGTTCACTTGCTGCGTTTTTCTGGCGTTATGAGCCTGACGGAAAGAAACTTGGGGAACCTCAAACAGCATCGACATCTGAAGAGTCAGTAGCCCTCTCGAAAGAGCTGAAAAAACAAGGTTGGAAATTTGTTGGGCCAACAACTGCCTATGCTTTTATGCAAGCAATGGGGCTTATAAATGATCATGTAAAAGGCTGTGTAATCAGAAGCGAAGTGGAACATGCGCGTAAAAGATTCAAGCACCCATGTAGTGATAAATAAAGTGTATTTATGAAGATATCAGCATACCCATTGCGACTACCGGCATCGCCCGCTTCATCAGCGTTTTACCAGCTCGGTGCGCCGATTTTTTGCTCTGCCTGAACTGGTCTCGTTACTGGAAGCAGGAGATAAGGGGCCGACCCCATGCGGGTCAAGTCGAGCCGGGTTAATGCCAAATCGTGTTACCAGCGCTTTTGTAACGACAGCAGCACGTCTCTTCGACAAATCAAGGTTGTGCCCGATGTTTCCCTGACTGTCGGTGTGTCCGACAACAAAAAGTTTGAGTGCGGGATCCTTTTTAAGTAAGACGGCTATTTGCTCCAGGGTTGGGTCGGAAGCAGGTTTGAGGATGGCTTGATCGGTATCGAAGTAAATGCCATAGAGGGCAATTTTGCCCGTTTCTGCAACTGCCTTTGCCATCTCATCGGCGCCGACCACAATGTCCTTGCGCATGACTGCCTGTTCCAGAACATGCAATTCGTAACTGCGACCGCGATTATATGCCCGTAAATAAACCCATACTTTTTTGTCAGCAGCCTGCATCTGCAAGTAAACTCTGGAGCGGTGCCTATAGATAAGTTCGCCTCCGGCTTCCTTCACGGCTGAGGTAAAATTCCGAAGAATTTGCTCCTCGCTCGGTTGCTTTTTATCCTTTGAAAGAAAATAGTTGATCTCAACATGTCGGCCTTCAACTGTAATCTGCTTGCCTTGTGAGTTTCGGAACTTGCCGTAACTGTCAAATTCACGATCTGCATAGTTGTTGATGAAAAAACCCGGCATTCTGTTGAACAGGGGGTGATCCTTGCTGCCTCTTGCATCCTGAGTTAGCCCCGCCATAGCGGTGCCACAAACGAAAATGGTCAGGATCAAAATCAGGTATTTTAGCGATCCATGTCTCGCAACAGTCATAAGCAATACTTCCCCAAGAGAGGATCATGCCTCCAATTCCATGTCGACACAATCTCAATTCCCTGTTGGATCGCCTGCAAAGCCGCTGTCGCGACCATGTGAGGCTTGTTCAGAACAAGCCTAAAAAAAGGGGCCGCGTGTACGGCCCCTGAACTTTCATATTTCGAGATGTTTTTTACTCATTTCGATGATGAGCATTCTTTCCTGGAATGATGGCTATGTTTCGCAGCTGTAAACTCATCTTTGCTCAAGGCTCCATCATGGTTGGCATCGGCCTCTTTGAAAAAGTGATCAACATGTTTTGACTTTGCCAGTTCCTTATCTGCGTCGGTCAGGAAACCGTCACCATCTGTATCATAACGCTTGAAGCGATCTTTGAGGCCCTCCGAATATCCGGCAGAAAACTCCTTGAATGAGACCTTCTTATCTTTATTGCTATCAAACCTGGTCAGATCACGGTGTTTTCCGCATTTATGATGACCGCCATGAGCTTCGTACTTTCCCTGAGGGTTGTCCTTACTGCAGACTTTAGCGTCGCCATGATGTCCGGCTAATGCATACACAGGCAATGACAGGCAGGCGATTGCCAGTAACGGTAAAAAGAAACGTTTCATATTTGAACCTCCAGATAAGATTGGTGGAGTCTTGTTGACCATGATGAATAATGGATGAAGCGTAAGGCGGTGTTTTGATGAAATTCATCGCCTTATTGTTTACCCTCCGCGTATGCCGGATTCAATGAATGAAAGAACTACTCCCTCCCGATCTCAATTGCGAGCCCACCGGGAGGTATTCTGGGATGCCTGGCAAAAACATCTTGCCGGCCTGCCGCTCAATGCCCTCGAAGTAAGAATAAGCCGGGTAGTGGTTTTGCATCCCGAATACCATCAGATGTTCGATGACAGGGAGGATTTTCTTGACCGGGATTTTGGTGTTGATGATGGCGCCAATCCTTATTTGCACCTTTCATTGCATCTTGCTTTAGAGGAACAGATTGCGACGCGTCAACCGCCGGAAGCGGCGCAGGCCCTTGAATTTCTTATGCAAGGCAAGGGAGTAGGGCGGCATGATGCCTTGCATGTGCTTCTGGAGAAGCTTGCTGAAACCGTCTACCTGGCCCAACGTGAAGGCCGCGAGCCTGATGTTAAAGCCTACAGCTTGTGTTTGAAGGGATTAATGCTAACGGGGCCAGGTGCATCTTGATAAGAAACCTCCTTCTTTCTTTTTTGTTCTTCTTCGGGCCTGCACTGCTCATGTTTCTGTTGCGTTACCTGGGTATTCTCCTCCGCTTATGGCTTATGGCCAGAAAGATGCGGGGGCAGCAGGAACCGGAAGTCATCGACATTACGCCAAAGAAGCCGCATCCACCTTCCACTGCTTTTATCATTTTTACATTTGTCGCAAGCCTGATCATCGCCGTACTGGTCTGGCAACGTCTGGGTGGGGATGCTGAAGTTGGCAAACACTATGTGCCAGCCCATGTGACCGAACATGGGAAGGTAGTGCCGGGTCACTACGAATAATGAAGTTGTAAAAAAAGCTGTCGCGAATGATCCGGGTTATTAGGGAAATATCTGAGGAAGAATCGGTAGCTGCCCTGGCGGAGGGGGCCACGTTGCTGACATCCTCGCATCAACTGGCTGTAGACTGGAAACGCCGTTTTGTTGAAAGCACTTCGGCGGCGGTTTGTGAAACCCCAAACATTTTTTCCTGGTATGGCTGGATACAGACACAGCTCAATTTGAACGAAAGACTTCCTGTTTCGTTGACAAGCCTGCAGGAATTATCGCAATGGCAACGGATCATTCGCAATGATTTGAAATCGACAATTTCAAATACACAGGCGATAACCTTGAGCCGAAGTGCCAGACATGCTTACAGGCTTATGTATGAATATCAGGCGAATGCGGGCGGACTTGTCCCCGGCAATGTTGAACATGAGGCATTTCATCGCTGGTTTGTACAAATGCAAGGTGAGCTGAAGGCTGCGAACCGTATTCTGGCCGCGGATGTGGCTGGAAAGTTGATAGAGCAAGGCCATTTTGAGTGTCCTGACATCATGTTGCTGGATGGTTTTCAAGAATTAACCCCTTTGCAACAAAAGCTGTTTACATCCGTGCAGCAATCAGGAGTGCAGTTTTTCCGGATCAGGCTGGACAATTCTCCCGGTGAGCTATCGCAGACATGTTGCGAAGATACTGAGCGGGAATCGAGGCACGTCGCTACCCGCATCTCTATTTTACGAGATGAAAACCCTGAGATCAGGATCGGTATCCTTTACCCCAGGGGCCTGGAGGTTGAGTCAGCCTGGCTCTGGCAATTGAATGAAACACTGTTGCCTGAGGATTGTTTTGATCCGCAAGAGCGGCGCTCCGTGATTGATGTCGAAATACCATTATCCGATACACCATTGGGTAGCATGTCTTTGTATCTTTTGTCGCTAGCCGGTCAGAAACAGTTGGCATTTGCAAAGCTCGAGCCATTACTTTTGTCTCCATATATTTCGGCTGCGAATTCGGAACGTGAGGCTCGAGCCGCGCTGGATGTTCTGCTGCGTAGCCTCAATCAGCACACTCTTTGGTTACCGACAGCGACAGGGCGTGATGAATGGAAGGATGTACCGGGGTTGTGCCGCCTACTGCACCTGTTATTGGCATGGAAAGCCTCGCCAAGACGTGTGTCGGAATGGATCAAGGCCGTACGTGGTCTTTGGCGGGATGCGCTGGCTCTGGCCTCCGATATGTCTCGTTCACCATTTGAAATCAGGCAGATCAATGCCTTGCAGGAAACCACCGGAGCCATTATTGCCCTGGATGATGGCCGGAAAATGAACTGGCAGACTTTTCTGGCTATGCTGCGCCAGACCTTGACGGATGCAACCGTCCGGCAGGTCATAGCTGATGGCCGGATTATATTCGTTCCGCTTGAGCAGGCGGCCGGACTTCGCTTTGATCATGTGTTTGTGCCCGGTATGGATGAGGAACGCTGGCCCATGTCTGCTTTGCCACATTCCCTCATTCCGGTTGAAATGCAATCCCGCTACCGCATGCCAGGGGCCACTGCCAGGGCCGCCTTTGCCGAGTCCGAAGGCTTGTGGACGCAAATCTGCAAATGCGCTCCGGCTCTTGAGATAAGCTTTGCTTCTCAACGTGATGGCAGGGATGTGGTGGCGTCACCTGTTCTCGAAGGTCTTCCCCGGCGGCATGCCCTCACGGGAGAGCCTGCCTGGCAGGATTTGTTGCCGGAGCTGACCATGGAAGAGGTCAGTTTGGATGTGGTGCCGCTACCCGGCTACAAAATCCCCGGCGGTGCCTATGGCCTGCTGGCGCAATCGGCATGTCCGTTCAGATATTTTACCGGGAACAGGCTGAGGCTCGGTGCACTTGAGGAGACCGAGCCGGGTTTGAGCCTAAAGGAAAAGGGCACTCTGGTTCACAAAGTGTTGGAGGGTATCTGGCAAGAGGTGTGTGACCAGAAGCGGTTATCCACCCTGTTTGCGGATATGAAGGCACTGCATGAATTGATCGGCAGGGCCATTGATGAGGGCTGGCAGGCCATCAGGCGGCCTGTGGACAGGAATACATTCAGTCTGGAAGGAAAAAGGCTGCATCGCCTGATGTTGCAATGGCTGCAAAAGGATCAGGAAAGACCCGCTTTTGAAGTTGCGCATCTGGAATCGCCCGAACAATGGCGTGTCTCCCGAAACAGCAACACATTCATTCTGAAACTGAAGATTGACCGCATCGATCGAGATACATCCGGACGCCTCATCGTGCTGGATTACAAAACCGGCAGTAAATCCTCCTCCCCGGCATGGATGGGGGAGCGCCCAGAGCTTCCCCAGTTGCCACTGTATGCGCTGGTTAAGCAGCAGCAGGGAGAGCCACCGGCTGCGGTGGCCTTTGCGCGGGCGCGAACGGCTGATTGTGGCTTTGAAGGCCTGTCCGCCGATGATACTGAAATATCGGGTATCAATGTTTGGCAGGGGAAGGGTGATGATGCGCCGGAAGAATGGCCGGAACTGATTGCTGAATGGCAGCGTCGACTTGAAACGTTGGCAGTGGAAATGATCGAAGGGCGGAATGAAGTTGCGCCTCGTGATGACAAGGCCTGTGCATATTGCGACCTGAAGGCGATTTGCCGCATTGATGCCATGCGGGAGGGGAGATGACTGACAGCAACTCTCGTCAGCGAGGCATCCATCCGGCTGACTCCTTCATTGTGCAGGCACCGGCAGGTTCCGGCAAAACCGAACTGCTCATTCAGCGATTTCTGGCCTTGCTGGCCATAGTGGATGAGCCGGAAGAAATTCTCGCCCTTACATTTACACGCAAAGCGGCCGGAGAGATGCGGCAGCGTGTCATTGAGGCGCTGCGGACGGTTTCAGATGGGCAACCACCGCGGAATAAACGGGCCTGGAAGTTAGCGGAAGCCGCTCTGCGGCGCTCGGAGGAAAAGGGCTGGCGGCTCGTTCAGCATCCTGCCCGGCTAAACATCCTTACCATCGACGCCTTTGCATCGGGTCTGGTGCGCCAGATGCCGCTGCATACCGGGTTTGGCGATCGTATGGATGTGGTGGATGATGCGCAGACCCTGTATTCCGAAGCGGTAGAAGCTCTGCTGCTTCGGATTCACAGTAGCGAATTCCCGGGCAATATCGAGCGCGTACTGGATACACTGTTGCTGCGTTGTGATCACCGTGTTTCCATGCTCATGGATATGATTGCATCCATGCTGGCTCAACGTGAACAGTGGCTGCCTCTGTTAACGGGCGAACGAGACCTGCGCCGCCAGCTTGAAGATAATCTGCAGGCCCTGGCTACTGAAACGATTCAACATGCCGATGCCATGTTTCCGGCAGACATGCTGGGTGAGTTATGGAATCTGCTTCGGTTCGCTGCTGCCAATCTGAAGACGGAAAGGCCGGATCATCCGGCATGTGTGCTGGATGATCTTGATGCCTGGCCGGATACGGCAATTGCATCCCTGCCTGCCTGGAAGGGCATGGCTTCCCTGCTGCTAAAGAAAGGCAAACCGGAATTTTACGCCAGCGTGACAAAGGCACAGGGCTTCCCGGCAGATAAGGAGTTCAAGGCGCTTAAGGGTAATTATCTGGAAAAACTGGAATTGTTGTCTGCTGTACCGGAACTGGCTGAAGCCATATATGCGGTACGTGAATTACCGGAAAGGCTGGCCTTTGAAGATGAGGTCTGGGATTTCCTGAAAAATCTGTTTGTGCTGTTAAAGCTGGCTTGCGCTGAACTGGATACGCAGATCAGCATGCGTGGCCAGACCGATTTTACCGGGATCATGCTACGTGCCTTGCAGGCCCTTGGAGCCAGTGATTCGCCGCAGGATTTGCTGCTCAGGCTGGACCGGCGCCTTCGCCATATCCTGATTGATGAATTTCAGGATACCTCCTGGGTGCAGGTTGAGCTGTTGGAACGGTTAACCGCCGGATGGGTTCCGGATGACGGCCGCTCCCTGTTCATGGTGGGTGATCCGATGCAGTCGATTTATCGTTTCCGCAAGGCCGAGGTTGGTCTGTTTCTGCGAGCTGCCACCGGTGGACTTGCCGGGATTCCCGACTGCGAACCTTTGCAGCTCACTCGTAATTTTCGCTCGGCTGCGGCCGTAATGGCATGGGTAAATCAGGCATTTTCGAATATTTTCCCTGTGGAAAATCTGGCCGCTGAAGGCGCCGTGGCCTATAGCCCTGCGGAAGCCACCAGGGACAGGCCCGGAGGCGTTGGCATATATCTGGCGCAGGGCAGGGATGACGAAGCGGAAGCCAGACAGGTGGTGGCACTGGTGGAGCAGGCCAGGGCGCGGCAACAGCGCGTCGGTATTCTTGCCCGGGCGCGCAACCATCTTCATCAGATCATGCACGGCCTGGATGAAGCAGGCATCGTCTATCGCGCGACGGAGGTTCTTCCTCTGAAAGAACGTTCGGAAATTCGTGACTTGCGAGCACTGACGCGCGCCCTGATGCATCAGGGGGACAGGGAATCATGGTCCGCTTTGTTGAGGGCGCCGTTTTGCGGACTGTCCATGCCGGACTTTTATGCCCTGTTGTTTGAAGCTGATCTCGGCAGCACGTCAATATGGTCTTTGATGCAGGATCAGGCGCGCATCGCATTGCTATCCGGAGATGGGCAACAACGCCTCCATTTCTTACGCCAGACATTGATACCGGCCATGCACAACGTGGGCAGGGTGAATGTGCGGAAACTGGTGCGGAGCACATGGCTTTCTCTGAGTGTTCCCGCCTTGCTAAGTGACACCGGGCGGACCAATGCCGAGATGTTTTTTGATGTGCTGGCGCGCCTTGAACATGGTGCAGCCATTGATCTTGCCATGCTGGATCGAACCCTGGATAGGTTGAAATCGGCTGCCGACACATCGGCCGCAGCAGCCGATGTGGAACTCCTTACCATGCATGGGGCCAAAGGCCTGCAGTGGGATGTGGTGATATTGCCGGGCCTGGGCAGGAAGCCTCCTAATTATCACCCCAGGCTTCTGGATTTCACTCAGGTACCGCTTGCTTCCGGGGAAGCATTGCTGATTGCCGCCAGGCCGGAAACAGGTGGAGAAGATGAACTGCAGAAACTGGTGCGGCGGGTTGAAAAACACAAAAGTGATTATGAGACGGATCGCCTGTTGTATGTCGCCTGCACACGTGCCGAGAACGAGCTGTATTTGCTGGGACATGTTGAAGAGCGAAAAGATGGCCTGAAACCTGCCGCTGCATCCCTGCTTGAGCGATTGTGGCCATCTGTAGAAAGCTCGGGGCAGAAGGACTGCTACGGCGCTGTTATCAACTGGTTGGAACCGGAAACGGGCGCGGAACAGCTTGAGGTTGGGCCATGCTTGCGTGTGAAGTCACAAGCCCCCCCAAAGCTTGATTCTCCTCAGGACGATATTGAGCAGGTTCGGCCTGAATTTGCATGGGCCGGACCGGAGGCTGCAATTGTGGGCAATGTTATGCATGCAGTACTGCAATGGGTGGCCGAGCAGGGCATTGAGGCATGGCAGCAGCAGGATACGGATCGAGCGCATGCCCGAATGCGGCGCATGCTGATGATGGAGGGTCTGAGCGGGGAACTCATGGAGTCTGCACTGGGGCGCTGTGTTGATGGTCTGGATCAGACGTTCAATAGCGAGCGAGGCCGATGGCTGCTGTCATCCAGGCATGACGATGCACATTCGGAATGGGCGCTCAGCCTGATGCAGTCAGGGCAGGTGAGCCATCATATCATTGACCGAAGTTTTGTGGATGATACAGGGGCGCGCTGGATCGTCGATTACAAAACCGGTTCACACCTTGGCGGCGATATTGAAGAGTTTCTGGAGCGTGAACAGGAACGTCATGCGGAGCAACTTCAACGTTATGCTGAAGTTGTCCGTAAGATAGAGGATCGTCCTATCCGCTTGGGCCTGTACTTCCCCATGCTTGACGGCTGGCGGGAATGGGCTGGCTAAAGCAAGCTGCTGAATTCAATACTCAAGACCTCGTAACATGTTTAGTCAGCAAGGTTGATCTTGTATTGTCCAGTAAAGGGGACGCTTTCCTTTGATTGATTGATCGCCATTTCTATCTTGCAGAAAGCGGATA
>CAYLYU010000062.1:0-10579 GCA_964387725.1 uncultured Zetaproteobacteria bacterium
ACGAAGTGGGATTGCAACTCATCCACTCAGACTTCTGCAAGTGGCTCAAATGATTGAGATTTTAATCGATGAAGAGGTTGCTGATCAGGAAATTCCTGCCGAGAGTTGTCTGAAGCCTGCCGTTGCCGCTGCTTGCCGGGAAGCAGGATTAAAAAATACCGAGCCGAACTTGTGTCTTCGCTTTTCCGGCAATGACGTGATTCGTGCACTGAATAAACAGTGGCTAGGCAAGGATGAATCAACGGATGTTCTTTCCTTCCCCATGCAGGATGGGCCTGATTACAATTCGGATTCCTGTTTAGGTGATATTATTTTCTCCTGGCCATATATCACTCGGGAAGCTCAGCGCCTTGGCATTAATCCGGAAGCGCATGCACAGCATCTAACCATTCATGGCGTCCTGCATCTGTTAGGGTTTGACCATATTACTGATGCTGAAGCTATAAACATGCAACATAGAGAAAGTCTGGCTATGTGTGCATTAGGACTTCACGACCCTTATCATCCGGGGGGTCAGGGAAAATGACGGTTCACAGCTTTTATTTTCGACACTTCCCCGATCTAGCAGGAGCCAAAGATTTTGCAAGCAACTGAAAACTGGAAAAACAAACTCAGGACAACCCTCCTAAGCTTTCTTCGGCCCGGCAGGGATAGTGACGAATTGTTAGGCCTTATCTCAAGGGCCGAGGCTGTGCAGTCCGAGGATCACCGGCGCATGCTCAAGCAACTTATTGGTTTTGATGCAATCCGGGTGCGTGAGCTGATGGTCCCCAGGTCGGACATTAAAGCCGTAGAAGCAGGGATGAACCTTGGTGAAGTGGCTAAAAATTTTGCAGATACCGGCTTTTCACGGATGCCGGCTTATACTGCTGACCTTGATCATATCGAGGGTATTATCTATGCCAAAGATGTCTTTATTGCTATGCAGAAAAATAAAGATATCCATATTCCAGATATTCTCCGTCCCTGCCTGATGGTTCCGGAATCGCAGCGATTGCTTGGCTTGCTTTCCCGGATGAAGCACAAAGGAAGTCACATAGCCATCCTGCTGGATGAGTATGGAGGCACTGAAGGGCTTGTTACACTATCAGATCTTTTGGAAGAAATTGTTGGCCCGATTGAAGATGCCGACGACGATGCTGATAGTGAAGAGTATGCGCGTTTGGCCGATGGTAGCTTGCATGTGCAAGCCCGAATGCATGTGGAGGATCTTGAGCGATTGTTGGGAGTATCCCTTCCTGAAGGCGATTACGATACTATCGCCGGTTTGATTCTAGGTCAGTGCGGACGCATACCAGGCAAGGGAGAAAGGCTTGATATCAAAGGTTTAACCATGCGCATTATTGAGGCTGAACCACAGAGAATTCTAAGGGTGCACATTGAAACGTCGGATTCAACTCTGGAAACGTAAGCGCGTAAAGCCACGGCATGAACCATTGCCGTGGTGGCGTATTGGAGCTGCTGCCTTGCTTGGGGCGCTCATGCCCTACGCCTTTTCGCCTTACGATTTTAAGTCTGTCGCTATTTTCGCTCTGGCTGCATGGCTCCATCTGCTTTGGCGAGGCAATGCGTTTATTATCGGCATTGCTTTCGGTCTGGGTTGGTTTGGAGTTGGCGGCTGGTGGCTTGTTGATACCTTCCATCAGTATGGATCGATTGCCTACCCGCTGGCCATGCTTGCAGTCTTTCTGGTGGGGTCAGGACTAGCGTTTTTTACCGGTGCATGGGCCTGGCTTTGCCTTCGTCTGGCTCACAGTGATATATCATTACTGATCTGGTTCCCCACGCTGGCTGTTTGTATCGAATGGTTGCGAGGCTGGTTGTTTAGCGGTCTGCCCTGGACGACGCTGGGAAATCTTATCCTGGATACGCCGGCAATAGGATGGGCTGCTTACGCAGGCGTTTATGGAGCTGCTTTCCTGCCTTGTTTCCTGGCCGCCGCCATCTTCCTTTTCCTGCGACAGAATTGTTTGCAGTGGGGGATACTTGGATTGGGCATGTCTGCCCTGCTGCTATGGTTTTCCCCGCCTCCGTATCAAGCCGGGGGAGAGGCCCGCACGGCCGCTCTGATCCAGGGTAACATCCCTCAGGATGTCAAATGGGATGCAGGTTTTCTGGATGAAACAATGCAACGCTATGTCCGCGCCTCCGCACGAACAGCCAACCATGCCGACATTATTATCTGGCCTGAGGCTGCGGTGCCATTCTTTCTCTCCAAGGCGACTGCCTGGGATAAATGGCTTCGGATGAATATGCAGTCCTGGCCCATACCAGTGCTGTTTGGTGGCCTGAAGTTGTCCGGCAATGAGAATCAGGCTCAGAATGGAATGTACCTCTCTATACCGGGTTCGGAATGGCGGGGTTTTGTTGGTAAACAACACCTTGTCCCTTTTGGTGAATATGTACCCTCGTGGATTCCTTTTTTGAGAAAGATGGTAAAGGGCATTGCTGACTTCCAACCAGCTATGGGATCCGGTATTTTGCAATTTGGAGATGATATCTACGGTTCACTAATCTGTTATGAGGCAATCTTTCCGGAGCAGACAAGAGCAAGAGTCAGGGAGGGAGCCAATGTGCTGGTAAATATCACAAACGATGCCTGGTACGGGCGTTCCCCTGCTGCCTGGCAACACCTGCAATCGGCTCGTATGCGAGCTGTCGAATCGGGGCGCTACATGCTTCGCGCCGCGAATACCGGGATAACAACCATTATTGCACCGGATGGATCACTGACAAGCAAGGCACCATGGTTTATTGAGACAGCTGTTCTCGGAACGTTTTACACCTCGAATGCAATTACACCTTACCAACGCTGGGGAGACCTGTTGCTGCTTCTTTTCCTTTTGCCTGTCGCGACCATTAACCTGTTACGGATACGCGCAGACGGGAGCAGAGATTGAGCAAGTCCTCCATCTGTATCATTGGTGCCGGTTCGTGGGGAACCGCTTTGGCTATGGTGCTTGCACGTAACAAGCATGAAGTGCGCCTTGTTGCCAGGACAGGTGAGATTGCTGTAACCATGCAGGCATCACGTGAAAATAGCACCTATCTTCCCGGCATTCTATTTCCGGAATCGCTTTCCGTAACTGGCGAGACCAACCAGGCATTGGCTGGTGTAAACGCAGTAGTTCTTGCTGTTCCCTGCAAGGCCTTAAATGTATATCTGCCAACTTTGGCTGAAGCATGTGAGGTTCCGGTCATTGTTGCCAGTAAGGGCTTGCATCCTGAAACCCTGGAACGCACCGATGAGCTTCTGGGCCGTTCTCTGGGGGCGAATAAAGTTGTTTTGTTATCAGGGCCATCCTTTGCACTGGAAGTAGCTCAGGGCCTTCCGGCTGCCGTTACCATTGCGGCCATCGACGAGCAGCTTGCCAGGCAGACAGCAAAGCTTTTTTGGCATACAAATCTTCGCGTCTATACAAGTAATGACCCTGCCGGTGTCGCCATGGGCGGATCGTTAAAAAATGTTATTGCCATAGCAGCAGGAATCTCGGACGGACTTGGACTCGGGCATAATGCTATTGCAGCTCTGATCACCCGTGGCCTGGCAGAGTTAACCCGACTGACCACCGCATGTGGGGGTAAGCAATCCACAATTATTGGTCTGTCGGGATTGGGAGACCTGGTTCTAACCTGTACCGGAGATTTATCACGCAACAGACGTCTTGGATACACGCTGGCCCAAGGGGCATCTCTTGAAGCAGCAAAGCAGGACATTGGGCAAGCAGTCGAGGGTGTGCAAACGGCAGAGGCGGCCTGCCGGCTGGCTCGGAAGCATCATGTAGAAGTGCCTATCATGAATGCCGTTTATCAGCTTATAAAAGGTGAAATAACACCGGCACATGCTGTTGAATCCCTTATGCGAAGGTCGGGGAAATCAGAATAGGGCTAAAAGAAATATCCAGAGCCACTTGTAAAAGTGGCGATCATTGATTCGAGCACCCGTGTACGCCCAAACTGCAAGCCGCTCGACGGCTGAAGGTATGTATGTCTATACTACAGCCATGAGAATTCTTATTTTCTGTGCCCTGCTGCTGTTCTTTCCCTTAAGCATTCTTGCTGCCAGAGATGCGCCTGAACTTCCCCCCCCAACGAGTGTAGGGGATACACCTGCAGCCCGAGAAACTGTGCAGCCTTCCGACAATGATTTAGACCTGCATGAAGAACTCAAACCTTCGGAGTCCGGGGAGGTGGATATTCGTGTTTATCAGCGCAAAGATGGTGCTACTGTCGAAGAATATTCGGTTCATGGACGAGTCTATATGATACGCGTCAAACCCGGAGGCAATATCCCCGCCTACTATCTCTACGACAATGATGGTGATGGAACCCTGGAAAAGCGTTTGCCGGGTGGATATAAGCCGACAACACCGCCCACTTGGGTAATCAAGAAATTCTGAGCGGGTTTATACGCCTCAGTTGCCGGCTCGGACTATTCTCACCGTAATGTCCACACATGAAGAACAACTCTTCCGCCAGGCTATGAGTGATGTCAAACGGATTCAGCAAGAAGCAAAGGTTTGGCCTGTAGAGAAAAAAAGGGGCAAGCCCAACCTTGCGCCAGGGGAGGAAAGGCTTTCGCCAGCCAAGTGTGCAGGGCCACTAAAATCTGATGCCCCCTGGGTGCTAAAGGCGGACGGGATCTCTCATGAGCAGCAACGGCGACTATCGTCTGGCCAGTTAGCTACAGATTTTGAACTGGATCTGCACGGGATGAGCCGGGATGAGGCTTGCCAGGCCCTTTCCAGTTGCCTCTCCACAATGCTTTTAAATGGTGGGCGCGTATTATCTGTCATTCATGGCCGGGGTTTACATTCCAGGGAGGGAAAGCCTGTTCTCAAGAAGGCTGCCTATGACTGGTTTCATTATGGTCCCTATTCAGCCTGGATACTAGCCGTCGTACCAAGGCCCGGGACAGGAGGGGGCTCCTGCCAGGTTCTTTTACGCAGGTCTCGCGCATAGTATTCCCTTGATTTTTCTTCCCAGGCTGTTGTTGATTACCAACGGGCAGAATATGCAGCCCCAACATTTTTTTAAAGTAGTTGAGGCAGCACTTAATGGAGGAGTAGATGCAATACTTGTCCGGGAAAAACGGATGGATTCGGCCCGGTTGCTTGCCTTCGCTTCACGAATGCGAATCATGACCCGGAATGCGGGCGCACGCCTGATCATTCATACCCAGGCAGATATAGCCCGAGCGGTAGAAGCTGATGGCGTACATGTGGCAGCTAGCAGAATGGGTGAGCTGCCAGCCATTCGAAATTGGGCAGAAGGATTTCCCTTGAGCCTGTCCGTTTCATGTCATAACCTGACGGAGATCAGATGGGCGCATACGATGCGTGCCGACTTCGCACTGCTTTCCCCTGTGTTTCCGACTGGAAGTCATCCCGGAAGCTCCAGTCTGGGCGAAAAAAACTTCAAGGAAGTAGCAAAGGCTGCACCCATTCCCGTCATCGCTCTGGGTGGTATCAGGCCGGAAAACAGGCACCTGGTCAGCGAGTTCGGCATAGCAGTGATTAGCGCTATCCTGGATGCAGCCGACCCTGGAACTGCTGCCAGGAGCCTGTTGGGGACGTGCTGATAAACCAAGAGAACAGGAGGGCGAGTTGTTGAAAAAACATGGGCGAGTAGTGGACATTGTTATATTCGGGATTTGCTTGTTTATTGTTTTGTTGCTTATTGAATATAGACAGGAACTCGGACTCACCCTTATGTGGGGAATTTCTGTTCCTCTGATGCTGGTCGGAATATTTTTCGGCTACCGTGCTGCAAATCTAAGGGTTGATGACGATTAATCGGAGCTTTTTATCAACACTTACTCCTTAGCGTCCTGCTTGTTCGGGGCAGTTCGCCCCAGCTGTTCCTCAACGGCAACAAACATTTCTTCGGAAGCCTTCCGCTTCAGAGGTCGGTTGACCCAGTGGTTATTGATAAACCCCTGGGCAAGCGTGCGAATTTCAAGACGTGCCTTTTCACCATCAGGGAAGATGCGGACTACAAAACGGTGGCGGGTGACTATTCCGCCTGAGCCAAAAAGACCTAAACCAGTTAAAAAGTTTGGGTTATTCGCTCCTCTGCGAATCCAGTCCGTCGTAATGGTGCCGCTGGCCGAATCGACGCTCTGCACTGGCATGTTCAGAGCTGTCATCGCATCGACAACAGCTGAAAAAACTGATGTTGGCATATGTTGATAGAGCCGCGCATCAAGTGCAACAGCCTTGCCAGAAACCTTGGAAGCATAAGCTTTTTCTTTCTCCAGCGCCTGATCGGAAGCAGATTCAGAAGGTGCACTTACGCTACCTCGCAATTCCGGTGGAACGTCCAGTGGTTCACGGATGTCATTTTGCGTACTGCTGCTGGAAGAGCCGAAAATTCCCTGGCTAGCAGTCTTGTTTTCGTCATCATGGCCGTAAAAAAAATGGCGGCCTTCGCAGGCAGACAGGAGAAAAAGTATGAGGATACAAAGGTAACGATAATGCATGGAGGCGCATTGAACATTCTGATTGGCCTAAGGTCAACCCGTAACATACACTTTCAGCAAATCCTGATGCAAACAGGGTGTTTATTTCTTTCCCGGCTGGCTAGCATGGGGGTATGGAGAGTTCGTCAAATACAGTGAGCCCTGAAACTGTGCGGCTTCAGGTTTCACAGCATATTCCAGATAGTAAAATTTTCGTGCGAACCTACCAGGGTGATGACCATTTTGAGGTGCTAATTGTTTCTCCTTCCTTTATTGGCAAAACACTTATTGCCCAGCACCAAATGGTTTATCAGGCCCTGGGGGAGCATATGCAACAAAATATTCACGCCCTTATGCTGAAAACCTATACACCTGAGCGTTGGGCTACACTTACTGTAAAGGAGAAAGAATGACTGAATCTACTCAGGAAAAAATTTCCAGCCTGGTTCATGACCACCCTGTAGTGCTATTTATGAAGGGGACGCCTGATTTTCCCCAGTGTGGTTTTTCCCAGAGGGTCGCAGCTATTCTGGCAGAGTATGGTGTGCAATTCACAGCAGTGAACGTTCTGCTCGATCCCGCCATCAGGGAAGGCATCAAGGGATACTCAAACTGGCCAACCATTCCTCAACTGTATGTCAACAGCGAATTCATTGGTGGATGCGATATCATTTCAGAGTTGCATGAGTCAGAGGAACTACATGCCATGTTGCAACAGTAGGCGTTAACAGCTCAATTGAGTATGTGCTTGTAAGGCTGGCTTTCTTGTACTATACAGAGTGTTGTGGTGAGAAAGTCAGTGTCCTGGTCAAAGCTGTTTATGAACAGCCCGGACTTGCCAAAAAGCTAATGAATGGGGGCCGCCCAGCCATTTCCTTTAGGTCTCCGGTGCGCAATGTTGGATCTCGCCCTTTCCCGGAGACATCAGTTTTGAGCTGCACACTTATGATCAGAGAAGGTTTGCATGCAAACTAAATTGTCTACCAGACTCGGGCAACGTCTGGCACTCACGCCCAGGCTTGCACAAAGCCTGAAGGTATTATCCATGAGCAGTGTAGAACTCGATGCCTATGTCGAAGAGTGCCTGCAAACCAACCCATTGCTCGAAACGGATACACCCGTCCCGGAAAAGACGGATGTTGCCTGTCAGGATAAAACAGACTCTGAACCAGACAATCTGTGGCGAGAATCCGGTGACGATCGCTGGGAGCGAATGTACGTTTCCTCTACCGGACAAGATTATCAGTTTGACGATGATCGATTGCCCTCGGAACAGTGCCTTAGCCATCGTTTACATGAGCAGGTCGATTGCGAGCCTATGTCATCTTTCCGGCGCCAAATTGCTCATGCCATTGTCGATTCTCTGGATGAAGATGGCTATTTTCGTAGCAATGAGGCCGAGATCGCGGAGCAGATTCAGGTTGAAGCCAGTGATGTGTCATCTGTTCTTGAGGGAGTTATCCACCAACTGGAACCAGGCGGCATAGGTTCAAGATGCCTTGAAGAATGCCTTTTACTGCAACTGGATGGGACATCCGAGGCGGATATTCTGGCGAGGCATTTGTTAAAATCTTACGCCGACCATTTAGGCGATGGGGACGAAACATTGGCTGAATTGACCGGTTCGAGCCTGAAGGCAGTTAAAGCTGCTCGTGCCCGGATGCGTCGTCTTGATCCATACCCGGGGCACAGCCGGTTTGATAGTACCAATATCTACGCCAGGCCGGAGATAATCTTTCATCGTGATGCAAATGGAAGCTTCCGAATTGAAGTTCCTTCTTATACATGGCAGAAAGTTAGTCTGAGTGCCCGTTTTCAGGGTCAGATCTGGAAAGGAGCGGAAAATGACTTTGTACACAATGCTGAGCGGGAAGCAAGATGGCTTATTGATGCACTGGAACAACGCAAAGTAACCTTGCATAAGGTCGCAAATTGTCTGATGTCCAGGCAGGGGGCATTTCTAAAATATGGGCCTTTGGGCTTAAAACCCCTTACACTTCTGGATGTTGCGACCGAAGTGGGCCTGCATGAGTCTACTATATCAAGGGTAACCAGTGGAAAATATGCTCAAACACCTCTTGGCCTGATAGAAATGAAACAATTTTTCTCCTCCGGACTGCCAACCCGGGGGGGCGGTGTAATTTCAGTGTTCCGGGTTAAGCGACGAATCAAGGCATTAATAGATTCGGAGCCAAAAAGCAGGCCCATATCAGATCAGGCGATATCGAACTCTTTGCAGGCAGAGGGCATCAGAATCGCCCGGCGGACAGTAGCAAAATACAGGGAACAGCTTCATTTTCCAGCAAGCGGGCAGAGAAAAGAGCCGGTACAGGCTTGAAATACATATAAGCAGGAGACAATGAATGGAAACTTCCATAACAGGCAGGAATGTAGAATTAAGCGAACCTTTGAAGGTATACGTGGGTGATAAGCTACAACATTTAAATCACTCTTTTGACCAGCTATTGAATATGCACGTTGTGTTGTCTGTGGAAAAATTTCGCCACTGTTGTGAAATAACCTTACATGCTAATGGTGCCACGATTCATGGAAGCCATGAAACGGACGATATGTATGCATCTATTGACGGAGCCGTGGATAAAATAAATCGTCAAGTCAAGCGGCATCGTGCTAAATTACGGCAACATCTGGCTCAGCCGGAGATTAGGGAAGAGCCTCTGACTGAAGATGCATGAAAATAAAATCATTAGCCACCTTGGATGTGCCAGTGGAACTGTTTGTGCTGGTATCTCTTATTGTCAAAAGACGATGATACGCAAAAGTCTAACCCGGATTAAAATGGAACGGATATGAATGAACAACAGTACCTTATTCCCCCAAACCACGTGTTACTGGATTCTCAGGCCAACAGTAGAAGGGAGCTTATTAGCGAACTGACAAATATGCTTCCGAATATTGATTCTGACCTGGCCCTGGAAGTCATTATGTCACGTGAGCGTTTGGGCAGTACCGGCATTGGTTATGGTGTGGCTATACCACATGGAAAGCTGGCTGATTTAAGTGCTCCGGTTCTGGTAGTTGCCAGGCACAAGCAGGGCATCGATTTTGATGCTATTGATGGCAAGCCCGTTCATATTGTAGTGCTACTGCTTGCCTCAGACAAGGAAGATCGGGCACATCTGGAATTGCTAGCTCACCTGGCACGTATTCTGCAAAATGAAGAGACAAGGCAGCAGATTATCCAGGCCAAAGATACATTGAGCATTTCCAGTTTGTTTCCGCCGTTGATGAAAAGAAAGGTATGAAACAACAGTCAAGCGCCACACTTAGCGCCAGAGAGTTTCTGGAGAGTCAGCGTGAGGCTATGAAACTGCAGCTTTTAGCTGGGGAGGATGGTCTGGATCGATATATTGACCATCCCCGCATGCAAAAACCTTCTCTCGCATTTGCTGGTTTTATGGAAAACCTGGGGCCTAACCGACTTCAAGTTATAGGCAAAACTGAATTAAACTACCTGGCGACAAAACCGGTGACGGAGCAGGAGCAGGCGATTAATTCTGTTTTTGATTTGAACCTGGCTATTGTTGTCGTTACCCGCGGCATGAAACCGCCTGAGCTTATTATTCAAGCTTCTGAACGTACCGGTACTCCCCTTATGTCTTCGCAACTAACGTCCAGCGCCTTCATGACCGAAGGCATGCATTTCCTTATGCATAATCTGGCTCCGCGCACATATCAGCATGGCAACTTCCTTGATATTTTTGGACTTGGAGTCTTGCTAATGGGTTCAAGTGGCATTGGCAAAAGTGAGATCGCGCTTGAGCTGATTTCCCGTGGACACCGCCTGATTGCTGACGACATGGTGGAACTCGTACGTGAGGGACCTGGCGTCCTGGTCGGAAAAAGCCCCGTAGCGCTTCGCTACCACATGGAAATTCGTGGAATGGGGATTTTGAATATAAGGGATTTGTTTGGAGCAGCGGCACTTACCGATACCAAGCGGGTCACGCTAGTAGTTGAGTTGTTGCCCTGGGATCGCATGACGGGTGAGGAACGCCTGCTTGTGGAAGAGAGGAAGACCGAACTCAATGGTGTTGAATTACCTAAGGTTCTTTTGCCCATTCGTCCGGGCCGATCGCTGGCAGTTCTTATAGAAGC
>CAYLYU010000063.1:0-10506 GCA_964387725.1 uncultured Zetaproteobacteria bacterium
GGTTAGCGACTGCTGAGAAAAATATACACTATCTGGCGTCCTTCGTCCCAAAGCGCTGTGGGGCCGTCTTTGGTTGTACAGATCAAAGTACTTTCCAATACCATTTCTTGAGTTAGAAACAGTTTCATATGCGTGAAGATAAACTTCTTCGTATTTGACTGAACGCCAGAGCCTTTCAATGAACACATTATCACGCCAGTATCCTTTACCGTCCATGCTGATCCGGATGCCGTGGTCTTTTAGCAGGCCGGTAAACGCCAAGGAAGTAAACTGGCTGCCCTGATCAGTATTGACGATCTCAGGCACGCCGTAGCGAGCAATGGCTTCTTCCAGCGCCTCAAGGCAAAAGTGTACGTCCATCGTGATCGATACCCGCCAGGAAAGGACCTTGCGCGTGTACCAGTCAAGCACTGCCGTCAAATACACGAAGCCACGAGCCATTGGAATATAGGTGATATCCATTGCCCAGACCTGGTTGGGACGGTCAATCTTCAAGCCACGCAGCAAGTACGGATAGACCGGGTGCTGTGGATGCTTCCTGGTTGTACGGGGCTTGCGGTACAACGCCTCAATGCCCATACGCTTCATCAGCGTCCTGACATGCTTGCGTCCGACTTTGATGCCCTGCAGGGCCAAAAGGTCGCGTAGCATGCGGGAGCCTGCAAATGGCATCTCAAGATGTAATCGATCAACCAGCTTCATCAGATCAAGATCACGCTCTGAGACCGGCCTGGGTAGCGTATAACCGTAGAATGGGCTGCTTTGGCTGACCCTTCAAATACTTCGCTCATTCGTTCCAGTAGTGGGTTCTTCCACTGCGTAATCTGGTTTGGATGAACGTCAAACTGCTGGGATAGCTCCGAGATCGTCTTGTCGCCTTTGACAGCAGCTAACGCCACTTTCGATTTAAAAGCCGGTGAGTGATTCCGGCGCGGTCTTCTTGGCATGATTGCCTCCTGATATTGTTGCCATTAACATGGCTTAAATCAGGCCGGAAATCCACTTATACTGCTGTCCGATTTTCTGGGGCCCCCTCTACTCTCATCCGCATGGCAAAGAAACCACTTGTATACCACTACTTTGGGGGGCAGGTTTTCCTGACATATGCACTAAGCTGAGTGAGGATTAAACAAAGAGATCATGATGGAAAAGAAACGCTTGAAAACTAATCCGGGCAGCGATGAAAACACTCTTGTAGATCTTCTCGAAAATGCTTGTCAGAGATATTCAAACAAGATAGCAATCGCCTGCGGGGATGAGACACTCTCGTACCATGAGTTCGGCCGAAGCTCCGCTAAACTTGCACATTTCCTGACAGACAAGGGATTGAAAAAGGGTGATGTCGTCGCGCTGATGATGCCCAATGTAATCGCCTACCCCATCTCTATTTTTGCCGTGTTACGAGCCGGACTGCGGATTGTCAACATCAATCCACTTTACACGGTGACAGAGGTTGGCAAAGTGCTTATCGATAGCGGGGCGAGAGCAGTTATCGCTTTTTCGCCCATGCAGGATCTTGTCAGGGGAGCAGACCCTAAAGGACAACTTGGGCTGGCAATTCTTGTCAGACCCGGCCCAATTACAGGCAGCCTGACAGCAGAGGAATCCCGGGGAAATCACTACTTGGACAATATCCTGGTTAAGAATCAAAGGGTCACTTCAGATTATCAGCAAAATATATCCAACAGTGATACCGCATTTTTACAGTACACGGGTGGAACAACGGGTGTACCAAAGGCAGCGATGTTAACGCATGCCAATGTTTTATCAGCGATCAGGCAATACCGGTCGATGGCTACCGGTTATACACACAGTGGTAGTGAGGTCGTCCTGACCCCCTTGCCGCTGTACCATATTTTTGCACTGGTTTTTAATCTTTTCATTCACCTTTCAATTGGCGGAACAATCGTTCTCATAACCGACCCCCGACAACCACAGACAATCGTCGAGGCGATGCGCCGCTGGCCGATTACCATCATGACCGGTGTCAATGTACTTTATGCCGGACTGCTCAATGCAGGCGTACTTACAGAAAACGACGTCTCCTCGCTGAAACTCTGTGCATCGGGTGCAACAGCGCTCAGCAGTAAAACTGCAGATCGGTGGCTGGACTTGACGGGGTGCCATATTTCAGAAGGATACGGTATGACAGAAACATCCGGTCTCATCAGTTTCCAGATAGAAGGGGAGCAGGATATGCAAGGCACTGTCGGATTGGCCTTGCCGGGCACCCGTATATCAATTCGCAACCAGGATGGTGAAGAACTTGGCCCAGATGAGCCGGGAGAACTTTGCATCAAGGGCCCGCAGGTGATGACTGGCTACCTGGATAATGCAGAGGAAACAGCAAACGTCATGACACCGGACGGTTTCCTGCGCACTGGTGATATCGCTAGTGTCGACGGTGGTGGACATATCAGGATCATCGATCGGTCCAAGGACATGATCAACGTCTCGGGCTTTAATGTGTATCCGAATGAGGTGGAACAAGTGGTCGGGCAGTTCAGCGGAGTATCGGAGGCTGCCTGCATTGGAATACCCGATAGTGACTCGGGGGAGACAGTCAAGATTGTCGTCGTGGCAACTGACAACTGTGAAATCGACCCGGATGCACTGTTGCACCACTGCCGGCAGCAACTCACGGCCTACAAGGTGCCGAAAAGTGTGGAATTTGTATGCCAACTGCCGATGACACCAATTGGTAAGGTTCTTCGGCGGCGCGTGAGGGATCTCTACGGGGCTTAAGCCGGAATTTCAAAGTTGCTGACGGAATACTGATGTATAGTGTTATCGAAGCACAAACCGGATAAAGGTTTAGAATATGCCCAATAAATCAATAATCCGTCAAGCTCAAAGGGCCTGGCCACGGACCGTTGTGCGCAGTAAGTACCGTCCACCTGCTTCCCCGGCAACAGCTACCCCCCGATCCCGTTTGATCCAGGAAGGCCTGGAACCCCACAAGAAACATATGACAGTTATCCTGTCGCCGGCAGGCACCGGTAAAACCGAACTGATGGCTCAATGGTTACGGTCACTCAAGAAGCAGGGAAAAACTGCTGTTTGGCTATCCCTCGACAACACTAGTAATGATGCCGGAATCCTGCTTGCAACTTTACTGGAAGCATTCCATTTCACGCTGATTCCTGACGAGGGCCAGCAAGAAACTGCCTTGCCTCTACCGGAATTACTCCATCACTTAAACCAACTGTTAAATTTAATTGATGAGTCGGATGAAGGACTGACTTTGTTTTTGGATGGTTATGAATCCATCCGCAATAAAGATGTAAATGATTTGATCAAGCAATTCATGTTTGACCTGCCATCGTGCGTAAGCATCGTTATTAGCACACGCCAACCACTCCCATGGACGCTTGGCAAGTTGAGCGTTTCCGGTGAACTCACCACGCTTGGTTTCTCAGATATTCGTTTTACTGATGAAGAAACCCTGACTTTCATCAGGCAACATGCACCGGTTACACTACATGATGAGTCCGTGCAGGATCTGAGCCTGATGGCAGATGGCTGGGTTGGCGCATTGAAGCTCAGCCTGCTTGCGTTAAAACCAGGTCAAAGCCGGCGGAGGGTAAAAAGTATCATCCGGGGACGCAACAGCTTACTCAGCGAATATCTCGAAGAGAACATATTCTGTAATATCGAAGCCGATGCACAGGCACTTTTGATCAGTTGTGCACCCCTGGCCCGTCTGAACTCCTCTTTGTGTGAGGCGGTATCCGGGCTGGCCTCTGCGGCCACAATTCTCGAAAACCTCAGCCACCGGCACTTGATTATTGAACCGTTGGATGAAGACCATCGTGAGTTCCGGGTACATTCCACTCTGTCGGGATTCCTACGGGCGAAGTTTGAGCAACAGCCCGAAAAATATCGTGAGGAGGTGCAAAAACAAGCGAGTAAATGGTACCTGGAAAATCAATTTCCACAAGAGGCTTTGCGAAACAGCCTGGCTGTTGATGACCGTGAATCAGTGGTTGAAATCCTGCGTAATCACGGCAGGGATTTATTGATAGATGGAGATTTCGAGATCCTGACGGACTGTATGGACCTGCTACCAACAGAGGACCTTGAAGATGAACCCCTGATCGTAATCATTTTCATATGGGTGCTAATCATCTCGCAGCGTTACGATGAGGCAAAGACGATTTTAAGCAGGTCAAGTACAATGCTTAAAGAGAAAGGATCGATCCGGCCGGCATTGATAGGTGAACTCGATAATATTGAAGAGCACATTACCATTCTGGAGTACCGTATCAGGCAAGGGCTCGATCCTGACTGGGCAGATTGCGAAGTCTGGGAGGATCTGAGACGCTCCCAGCCAGCCAATGCACATTTTTACCTTCAGCATATCGGCTTAGCTCTTGCTACAGCCTACCTGCGTAAATGTAGATATAACGACGCCTATGCTACCTACTTGGCGGTTCGAGGCAATGCCGAAGCAACCGGGACACTAATTACGAACGTTGCTTCGACCATTCGCATGGCCCATATCCGCCAAATTCAAGGACGACATGCAGAGTCCCTGGCATGTTGTAATGAAGTGTTGTCCCGGGTACAAGACCAGAGGAACCCACAAGCACCCGTCAGTGGAATCGCCTACCTGTTTCGGGCACAAATCAAGTATGAACATAACAACTTGGCTGGTGCCAAGCGTGATCTCTCCCGGGCACAGGCCTTAATAAGGCGTTTCAAACTTGCCATCTATATGGTTCAAACCGACATACTGGAAGCCAGAATTGTAAATGTGGAAAGTGGTCCGTCAGCAGCAATTGCCAAATTGAATAGTACCGACCGCTTGCCGGCCAATTACAAGTTGAAAGTCCCCCTCGAACTGGCTTGGGCGGCACAAGCATGGTTCAGGGTTCTTGAGAGAGATTATGACACCGCTGAAAGCCTGTTACGTACACTCGGTGCGCCAGTTGATAAGAGAGGACCAAACCCAAGCTTTTTATGCAGTGCAAAAGATGAACTGAAGTACCAGGCCCTGTGCCTGTTCCTGATTCGAACCGAGCGGTTTTTCACAGCATCCGCCTGGCTGACGAAGTTATTACATCAGGCTGAATCCACAGGCCGTCATCCAAGCCGCGTCATGTTCGGTGGCCTGCTGACCTTATGTCATATTTGTGCGGGCAATAAGGAACGCGCAATGCGCACACTACGGCAATCGCTGATGATTGGGGAAACGGTTAGCAACCTGCGAAATCTAGTCGATCTCGGTAAGGAAACAACCGACCTTATTCAGGAATATCATTCACTAAGAAACTCCGGAGAGGTACAAAGTGACCGGGGACCCAGCGTTGAATACATGAAGAAGTTAATCGCCGTGGCCAAAGGATCAGATACGTACCTCAGTACAACTCAACTTCAACACCTGGCACCTGGCCCTGCAGTCCCTAAGCAGGAAGAATTGCTGTCACCCTTAACATCACGTGAAGTTGAAATTCTGACACACATTGCCGACGGGCTTTCCAACCGAGCAATTTCAGAAGAACTCCTGATTGGTGAGGGTACGGTCAAGTGGCACACCAAGAATATTTTCTCCAAGCTTGGTGTCAATAGCCGAACCCAGGCTACAGCAAAGGCTTATTCAACCAGGCTGATCAGTTAGGCAAAATCCGTCACACTGCACTTGGCAACGCGCTATTTATTCAGCTTTTCTACCAACCAGGTCAACATATCTGGATAGGCAATCCCCATATAGTTGGGGGCACAATGAGGTGCCAGACCCATTAACCAGGTTTCGCTGTCGCTGGCGGCATCTTCCACCAGTTTAATATCTGCCATCGAAACAACGGTATCGCGAGAACCATCGACAATTAAAAGTGGTACATCAATGGTTTTCTTACCGTTGCCGACAACACCCTGAGCAATCAGTGAAAAGGAATCTGCAATTTTTGTAAATTCACTGGACGTTTCGGGATCGAGCTTACCCGGTTCAGACATAAGCTCCGGATCAAAGCCCATCCGGCGTATGGCCGAAACGATCATCGCACCTCGAGGACTATGCAGTACCTTGGGCATTGCTTCTATCGGAATCTGAAAAGCTGAATGTACTAAGCCGCAATGGTCAATAACAGCCTTCAGGCGCTTGTCTTCTTCGGCCATTCTTACCGCATAATAACCGCCAAAACTGCCTCCGATCATACCAACACGGCTAAAATCATATTCCGCAGTGGCCTCAAAATAATCCAGGATCCGTTTATGCAATTTATGAGAGTCCGGACGAGCTAACCAATCCATACTCTCTCCTGTCCCTGCCAGATCAAAAGCCACAACAGCCATTCCTTCCGCCCCCAGTGTCTGGGTCACGTCATGGCTTCCTTCCTTTGATCCGTCAGTTCCACCGGTGTAGAGCACCAGTGGGGGTTGTTTCACACCCTCTGGCTTGTATAAATGTACGATAATTTCTTTACCTTCGAACGGAATTTTTACCACTTCAAAAGGGAAAGCCAAGTATTTGTTGATTTTGTAGGCAATATCCCGGAAACGGGCGTAAGATCTTCGTTCGGATGGCGAATAATTTCCTGGCAGATACCCCATACCGTACAATTTAACCGCCCCCTCATAGCTTTTTAAGGCCGTTTCTGTTTCGCCTTTTTCAGCGTATTTATCGCCCAGAGATTCATAATACTCCCCGATCAGTCGCCACTCATAAGACCAGACACCTGGTCCATCACCTTCAAGGTGTGAAATTTTTGCCAGTGTGGTTTCAACAATGGGCCGATTACCAGTGGCGGCGATTAAAGCACCAATGCGGCTTTCTGAGACCTGTAACTTGCCATCTAGCGACATGGTTTGGGCACTTGCCTGAGGCAAATAACTACCGACCACCAGAGAAAGCGCGATTGAGAGGTTTAAGCATAAACTTTTGATCATCATGGAATAAATTTCCTGCATCTCATTTAAAAATTAAATAAATCATATGACTGTTCACCTTTCTAACCCAAGCAGAGAAATATTATCTTCCGTGTAGGGGGGTAGTCTCAGGTGGTATTACAACCACTTCATTATGATGGGAATTTCTGACCGCGATACGCAGTGACCTTCATAATCATCATAGATCATGAGTTTGCCCTGCACAGAAGCATCCGTGACCAATTGACTCTCCAAGAGTAGTACCAGCGGATCGGAATGCGTATTGATGGTCAGGATCGGTGTGCTGCTTACATTCTTTTTTCCCACCAGACCTTGCTCAACGAGAGAAATCGGCATGCTCTTTGAAAGGATATCCAACACATTGGACGTACTGGAACGAATACGATCAACAAAGGTTTCACCCTGAAAATCAAGCAACATCCCCTGTAAAGGTGGTGTCAACATGGCGCTGTTAAAAGTCTCAATTTCTTCTTGTGATAATTGACCCTTGTTATAGGACTCAATCATTTCATGCATGTCGTACCCCGGTGGCACTTTCAATACTTCCTAAGGCTCTATTAACATCGGCCCAGTCTGCTCCCTCCCACTCCCACATGCCTTTTCTTACAGAGCGCCACCAGTTTTCCTGATAATCTTCCGGTGCCGCTTCTGATGAAGTCACTTCTATATCTGCTGCAAACACATCACTGACGCTATAAAACGATAATACTGTCGCCAGAACACCGAAAAGAACCCGTGTCTTCATTAATTGGAGTGTCGATCCTGATATCGCCTTCATTTATTTTCTCCTGACCCGGCGCTGTTATTTCAATAAGAGAACAGCACCGGATTGGGGTCGTGAAAATCAACGACTCAGAGTGAATTACCAATAAAGTACGTATAGCTGATGCCAAAAGTTCTGGGCGCTTGGAGTAACCTTGGAACAGCATTAATCGCCGCCGTATCGGCAACGCTGGTAACTGTCCAGTACAACTCATCAAATGCGTTTCGGACCCAGGCTGACACCGTCCAGTTTGCGGACTGTGGCTGGTAGGCAAGACTGAAATTAGCGCTTTCCCACTGGGGCAGCAACGCACCGATCACCTTTGTCTCGCCTTCCCAAACGTAATCCCCACGGAGCGACAGGAGCGCCCCACTGTTTAATGGGTAGTCATACAGGAAGCCAAGATTCCATGTCGTGTCTGGAACCATTGCAATCCGCTCTCCTGAGTTATCCACGAGCTCGCCTTGCTCATAGGTCAGAAACTCCTTATAGGTCGCATCGAGAAATGCCGCATTACCATGCAGACTTAAGTTCTCACTAACCAGCGCCTCGAACTCAATTTCCGAACCAGTGATTTCGGAATCTGCCGCATTGGTCGTTGTGGGCGTACCTTGTGGTTGAGGAATTACGGCAACCTGCAAGTCGGTGTAGTCAGTGAAATATACTGCGAGATTGGTTCTTATCCGTCCGTCTGCCCAGTCTACTTTTAGTCCAAGCTCGTAATTATTCGCGGTCTCTTCGTCAAATCCTCCGCAAGCTTCTTCAATATTCGGTGCCTGACCGTTAAATCCGCCGCTCCGGTAGCCCTGGGAGAAAGTGCCATAAATAAGCGCATTGTCAGTGTATTTAAAGTTAAGAGCCAGCTTACCCGAGAAATTCGAGAAATCCTTATTTCCTTTACAGTCGATATTTTCCTCCAGCAATGGATTCCATGGAGGCTGCATGGGACCATCTACGTAACCGAGCGCAGTAAAATCCTTGGATTCATTCGTATAGCGTAATCCTGCCGTCAAAGAGAATCTATCTGAAAGATCATAGGTGGCATGCCCGAAAACCGCATACGCGTCCGTTTTGATTTGCTGGAAGTATTTAATTTCCGAAAAGGTTCCGGGTGCTACGCTTGGGCAGGCAAAAGGTGGGAAGACAAAATTGCACAAAATGAACGGCAAGGTAGTGGACCCGAACCCAATCCTCTTATCGGTATCTTCAGTGAAGTAATAGAGCCCCGTAGTCCAGTTGAGACGTCCGTCCGCGGACAGGGTGCCTCCAGGGTTCGAGTTCAATCGCAATTCCAGACTACCCCAACTTCCGTCCTCGTCATGCTTTTCATTCAGGTTATCATCCGGTGTACGATCAAAGTCATCATCGTAAAAAGTCTTTTCTTCACGATAACCACCAATCAATGACAAAGTGGTCGCATCGAAATCGATATTCACCCTCGCCATGATGCCGCTTGTATCAAATTCTTCACCCGTGCTGTTATTCACGTTTGTACTTCTGACGGGATCAGACGCAGCTTGTGGCCCGGATGGAATTGTACCAATGTTTTCAAAGCCGTCTTCAGGACCAAGGCTCTTCAGGTTTGGGCCGGGCCTGGTTTTTTCTGAATCAAGTGTAAGCAGGTACTCAACACGGTCGCTAGCCAGGTATCTCAGACCAACCCGGCCAGTCAAGGTATCGACTTTATTTCCTTCGACGTCATCATATACATTCTTCATGATGCCATCCCGGTTAAACGATGCAATCGATGCCTTGGCAAAGAGTTTTCCTTCGATGAGCGGTCCACTTAAAAAGGCCTTCGCATTGATCAAGCCCTCACTACCGACATCAAGGCCGAATTTTCCTTCAAATTCATCGCCTGGCTTGGAAGTAATGATGTTGATTGAACCACCTGCAGTATTTCTCCCATATAAGGTTCCCTGTGGCCCACGTAATACCTCCACACGCTCGAGATCATAAAGCGTCAGGTTGGCTGCACTGGTGCGCGCCATGTAGATGTCATCTACAAATACACCCACACCGGAATCTGAGCTGACATCATCATTAGCCCCACCGATGCCACGAATAACAAAATTAGTCTGACCAATCTGAGAACTGCGGATTGTCAGACCGGGAACAATATCCTGTAAATCCTGAGCCGTTCTGTAACCCATCGCCTCGATTGTGTCTGCTGTGATCGCGGTCAGGGACATCGCAATTTCCTGGATGTTTGTCTCACGTCGTTCTGCGGTAACTATCACTTCTTCCAATGACAAATTTTCTTTTTCCTGTGCGATCACCCATGTCGGTGACAACAGAATCAGAATCCCCAGGTAGAACTGCATGCTTAATAAACTGCGCCTAATGGTCATTTTTTACTTCCTCATAGATCTGCTTTTTCAAGACAACTAATTCTGACTAAACCAATTTGCCACCATTTTTTCGAATAGACCCCCTCAAATCGGGAGGGGTGTGGAAAATTGGTGATTTCGGATGTCGGCTACAATTCAAAACCCAGCTTAGTTCGTTATTACTAAAAAGCCCCCCAACAAAGTGTAGGGACTATTCCATCACTCATGATTGCAAATAGCACGCATTGACTCATATTTAATGTAACCGAAAGGAGAGACGATACAGATTCGTTGACTCATATTACATGTAACCGAAATTTGAGGGTTGTGATATGGGTAAGAACGAACGCCAGGCTTATCTCAAAGCCATCCGTCTGCGTTATCGGCGAGCCAGAAAAAAAGTCAAGGTCACCATTCTTTATAACCGTAAATATGCCATCCGGTTGCTGAACCAACGTTCTAACACGAGCAAGAAACGCCGCACCGGACCGAAGCCGGTTTACACCTCAGCAGAGCTATTAACCG
>CAYLYU010000064.1:0-10267 GCA_964387725.1 uncultured Zetaproteobacteria bacterium
TTCCGTTACGCCCTTCAAATCAATATCTTACACCCTGCACGCACTCCCAACTGAGACAGGTTGATTAGGGAACCGCTGAATAAAGCTGGTTCGATGAGGCTGCAAATCAAAATGAGTGAGTTCAAGGCAAATATTGCAGGTAATAGCACCGCTATTGCTCAAATCTTTAACGCAGAAATCGCTTGTTTTGATCGCAGTACCGCGAATCATGGTTTGTTCAGCGGCTCCTTAGATGGCTTGAAACAGAGCTCTATGCATCTGTAGAGCCACTTGCAGAAGTCTGAGTGGATGAGTTGCAATCCCACTTCGTGTGCATTATTGAGATGGAATGAGGGGCATGGTGGCTCCATTCGACGAAATTCCAGCTCGAAAATGCGCCGAAGAGGGGAAGCAAATCGCTGCTCACGACTTTTGCAAGTGGCTCTGTAGTAAAAACAATGTCTTACGCATGGATAAGACGCCAGATATTTCGGTTTTCAAAACGCACGGTTTCCCATTTGGAAAGCTTTCCTTCAGCCGGTTCGGTAGCTCCGGTAATGAGGTAGCCGCCCTTTTTCATGGTCGAGGCGATGCGGTCAATCACCAGTCGTCGTTCTTCCGGCGTGAAATAAATCATGACGTTGCGGCAGAATACAATATTAAAGGGGCCACCGGCCCGCACCTGTGAGAGAAGATCCGAAGAAATCAGATTGGCAGACCGAAAAGTCACCATGTTGCGCACCTCTGGTCTGACGCGCCAGCTGGTTTTTTCCTGAGCAAAGAAACGCACCAACTGCTTGATGGGCATACCCCTTTGCACTTCCATTTGTGAATAGAGACCTGCTGCAGCATAGGCCAGAGCCTCATCAGAAATATCCGTGCCCAGAATCTGAATATGTTTTTCGGCCATTGGGGTAGCGCCAGTCGCTGTAATGGCAATGGAGTAGGGCTCTTGCCCCCGTGATGAGGCAGCCGACCAGATACGAATTTTTCCGGCTATGCCCATGCCCTGCATTAGTTCAGGCAGAATAAATGTTTTCAGGGCGTCGTAAGGATATTGATCACGAAAGAAAAGGGTCTCGTTGGTAGTCATCGCATCGACAACTTTGCCGGCCAGCTCACCTTTTTCATCCTTACGGACATGATCAATCAGATGAGCCAGAGATTCCATGGCATGCGGCCTTAACAGTGAATGCAGCCGGGATTTTACCAGGTACATCTTTTCCTTACCCAGAGCCAGACCGCTATTTCTGAGCAGGAAATCAGAGATGTAGTGAAAGTGGGAATCTTGCATGGGTGAAGAACCTCTAGTCCGTGTAGGTCAGACCCAGGATATCCAGTTTGCTTTTGATCAGCTCGATATCAAAGGGTTTCATGATATATTCATCAGCACCTGCGGCCAGGGCCTTCAGCATGGAGGGCATGCTGGCCTCCGTTGTTACCATAATAACGGGTGGGTTGCTGCCGTGCTCAGGCAAACCTCGCAAAAAGACAAGGAAGTCATATCCATTCATCACTGGCATATGCCAGTCCAACATAATGAGATTGACATCAGGATGCTCCTTAATTTTTTCAATGGCCTGTTCCCCATCTGCCGCTTCCAGTATTTCATAGCCCAGGGTCTTCATGATTTCCCGGAGGGTGATGCGTACCACGCGCGCATCATCCACGACCAAAACTTTTTGTGGCATTACTTCCTCCTGCTCGGGCTAGTTTATTACCCTGGTCTCATCATGCATGTCTTTTGCCTCAATCTGTTGCTGCTTAATGGACATATCGAGAAATTTTTTGATATTCATGAGGAGAATAACCCGCTCCTCCTGTTGAATGATGCCGTCACTGAATTCTTTCCACAGCAATGTCAGTGAGTCCGGGGCAGCTTCAATGCTATCGGCCTCCAGAGGCATCACTTCTCCGACAGCATCCACTATGAGGCCAATGGCTTCACTCTCTGATTCAATGATGAGCACACGTTGTGAGGTGTTATCCTCATGCCGGGGTATGCCGACAACAGTGCGGGCATCCAGAATAGTGACAACCCGGCCACGCAAATTGATCAGACCCTGTACGGCGGCGGAAGCCATGGGGACCGTGGTAAAGGGTTGCCGGGATAGCACTTCACGAACCTGATCAATATCCAGTCCGATCCATTGATGGCCAATCAGGAAGGTGAGAAGTTCGCTGGACTCGGAAGATTGCATTTACGAACTTCCATCCTGTTCAGGCGATATATCATGCACGATATCTGTCTTTCCCCCCGTACGTGCTGTACCCAGAATTTTACCGAATTGATCCAGCAGGGTGGGACGATCCTCCTTGGTCATGATGGCATCAAAACAGGCGCGCTTTTCGGTTTCCGACTCGTCCGGTGGATTGGATGTAAGAGCAATAATCGGCATGTCGGTAAAATCCGGCCTGCTCCTTACCCAGGAAGCCAGTTCATAACCGTCCATGTTTGGCATTTCCAGATCGGTGAGAAGAAGATCAGGAACCTTGTTTTCCAGTATGGTGCAGGCCTCGATACCATCTCTGGCTATCCAGACATCATAACCCTTTGCTTCCAGCATTGGTGCCAGCAGGCCACGGAAGAAGGGAGCATCCTCGACGAACAGGATATGCTTCTGTTCCATTTGATGTTTGCTGTTGCAGGTTGAGTTGAACCAGCCCGGATCCGCTCTCTTGAGCACCTCATAAATATCCACGATCTCGGTGGCCTTACCCTCAATCACTGTGGTGCCCAGAAACAGGGGATGATCTGAGGGCATCTTAATGTCAATGGGGATTTCCAGGATTTCACCGATATGCTCAACCTGCAGGCACATACGTTTATTGCCATCTGAAAGGATCAGGCAGGTGAGTTGTTCGGTTTCCACTGACCTGTTTTCCTCTACACCCAGGATATCTTTCCAGCGCAGTACAGGGATAATCTGATCACGGTACTGCAATATTTCATGCTCGCCCGAGCGTTCGATCTGTTCCTCGCCAAGTTGTTCCAGCCTTTCAACCAAAACCAGCGGAATAGCATAACGCTGCGCCCCATGGATGAAAATAAGGGTATGCTGAATTTCCGCCAGTGTTTTCTCCGCTTGTTCATCATCCATCATCTGGGCCGCTTCCGCTTCCTTCGAAAGATTGAGCTGATGGCCCAGCGCATTGCATTCAAGAATGGGGACGACGCTGCCATCACCGAGGATGCTGCAACCGCCGTAGATATCCAGATTTTGAAAGTGAATGCCCAGGGATTTCACAACGATCTCTTCAGCCCCGTAGATCTTGTCAACGGCGATGCCAAAGATACGTTCACCGGTGTCGATTAGAACAATGCTTCCGCCCTTGCTGGCCTCCAGGCCCAGCCTCAGGGTATCGTTCAAATTTACAATTGGCAGCAATTGTCCGCGAACGCGGAAGAAACGGCTGCCGGCGATTTCATGCCAGTGTTCGGAGTCAGCGTGTGCGGACATCAGCTCTTTCACATTCATTTGGGGAATGGCAAAGCGTTGTTTTCCGCAACCGACGATCATGGTTGAAATAATAGCCAGCGTCAGGGGAATGCGAATACGCAGAGTGGTGCCACTGCCTATTTCACTCTGAATATCTACATTGCCTCCCACCTTTTCAATTTCGGTGCGGACTACATCCATGCCCACGCCCCGACCGGATAAGTCGCTTACCTTCTCTGCTGTGGACAGGCCGGCATTAAATATCAGTTGCAGGGCTGCATTGTCACTGATGTTCTCGGCCTGGATTTCGTTTAAGACACCCATCTTTACAGCCTTGGTCTTGATGATTTCGGGGTTGATGCCGCCACCGTCATCCTCGATGGTGATAATAATAAAGCCGGACTCCTGCTTGGCCAGCAGGTTCAGGGTTCCCTCTATGGGCTTGCCAGCCAGCCTGCGCTTTTCAGGAGATTCGACACCATGATCACAGCTATTGCGGATAATGTGCGTCAGCGGATCTTTCAGTGCAGCAAGAATGGTACGATCCAGTTCTGTATCCTGACCATCCATGACAACACGGATCTTCTTACCCAGTTGTTTACCTATATCGCGCACGATTCTGGGAATAGTTCCCCAAATGGTTGAAATCGGTTGCATGCGCGTTCTGAGCAGTTGCTCCTGCAAATGCTCAGTAATCTGATTAATGTCTCTGCATGTGTTGATCAGTTCGGGTGCGGCTGATTTTTCTGTTAGTTGCATCAGTCTGTTTCTGGACAGGACCAGTTCGCTGATTTGATTCATCATGGCATCCAGCAGACCGAGATCAACGCGGATGGAACCGGTGGCCTGTGGTTTTGCCGAGCCCTGTTTCGCTTTTGGCGCTGGCGCTGGTTTGACCGGGGCAGGAACCTTTTCCTCTACCTCAACGACGGGTTGAGTTTCGATTTCTTCCTCAACCGGTTTTGCTGTAACAACTTCCGCCTCTTCTGCGCTTTCAGTCTTAGTTTCGGATGGGGTTTTAGAAGCTGTTCCGGCGGACAGAGATTCAAGCAGACGTTCGGAGGCCTTTAACCTTCTGACCAGGGGCTCGTGATCAATTTCCGGTTCAGCGCCTTCTGTTTCCACCCCGGTCAGAATCGACCTGATCGCGTCTGATGTTTCCAGCAGCAGGGAAACAATGTTTTCATCGGCCGGAAAGTTCATGGCCCGCATCTTACTGAGAAGGTCTTCACCTGCATGGGCGATCTTGCCCAGCCGTTCAAGTCCGAGAAAACCGCTGTTTCCCTTGATGGTGTGCATGGTACGAAAGACCGAAGCAAGCAGATCGTCATTGCCCGGATCGGACTCCAGTGCCATCAGAGACTGTTCAAGGGACTCCAGACCTTCGTTACTCTCCTCCAGAAATACCGTGAGCAGTTCATCGTCCATGTCGAAGGCATCATCACTCATGTTTGGCTTCCCCGACAGTACAGACACTTTCCAGTATGACATGCTCTTCTGCCATGACATAGATTTCGGATAAAGCATTAGCCCATGCTGCCGAACCATTGATATTACTGGATGAATCCTCCCATGCCTGCAGACATTTGCTGACATTGGAAAGGCGTTGCATGGCCCGGTCTATATTCTGGAAGTCGGTCAGTGCCATGATCAGATCCTGCCTGATTTTTTCAGCTGATTTCTGCTCTAAAGCATCGGTCAGCTTGATCAGCCCGTCATCCACACTTTCATGCAGCGAGGTCAGCGCCCCGTCCACCTGTTTGCCCAGCACGGCAAGCAGTCGGGCATCGGAGACATCAGGCCATTTTGTCTCTTTCATATCGTCACCTAACTCGACTCTGCATCATCCTTCATGTTAATCAGAAACGCATCCACCTTGTCTGAAAGGCTCTGTGTCAGATCTTTTAGCTCCTCCGATGTCTGTTGCATTTCCATGGAAGATTTGCCCGTTTCCTCGGAGGCTGAAGCCACATCGGTAATGCTTGTGGTCATTTCATGTACTCTGCTGTTGGCTTGCTGGATGCTTTCAGATATTTCCCGGGCGGTATGAGATTGTTCGTCCGTTGAGGCGTTAATATTCATATTGATCTTGTTCATGCTGAAGATAATCTCTGATATGGAGCCGATTACCGTTGCCGCCTCTTTACTTTCACGCTGCAGGTTTTTTATCTGGCCGGAAATCTTTTCGGTTGCCTGGCTTGTTTCCTGGGCAAGATTTTTTACCTCTCCGGCTACCACGGCGAACCCGCGCCCGGCATCGCCGGCCCTGGCTGCCTCAATGCTGGCATTTAAAGCCAGCAGATCGGTTTGCTCGGCGATATTGGCAATCATCTCAACAATGGTACTGATATCAGCCGAAACATTGCCCAGACTTTCAACTGTTTTGGTTGCTGATTCGGCCTGATTCACAGCCTCTTCGGCAATCTGGCTGGCTTCACTGACCTGACGACTGACTTCCGCGAAAGAAGCAGAGAGTTCTTCGGCTCCGGCTGCGACAGTGTTGGTATTATCAGCTGCCTCACGGGCACCCTCTGCAACATTGGCCGCCTGCACGGAGGATTCTTCGGCCATAGCCGCGAGTGAATGTGAACGCTCTCCTGTAAGTTGCGAGGTATCGTGCAGTTTGCTGACGATATCATGGATGTCCCTGTTAAAGGCCGTTGTCCGCTTGCCATCCTCAAGGGCCTTGCGGTTGAATTCCGCCATCTGGTCCAGGGTGGAATTGACCACCTGACCGACCCGCCGCAGGTCAGACGACATGGCCCTTAAATCAATGCGCCGATCCAGCCTGCCTGTTGCCATCAACTCCAGTGAGGTAACAAGCTCGCGCAGCATTGTTTCCACCTGATCGCCAAAGTTGTTGATATCGATACTGATCAAGCCTTCTAACCCCCTTGTCCTGACCCTGGTAAGGCGTGGTTCCATGCTGCCCCGGCTCCATTCACGGAGCACCTTCCGGATCGGTTGCAAACGACCGGCTATCGTCCTGGTAAGAACAATGCCGATAAGAAGGCAGGCGATCAGGATAACGATATAAGTAGCCAGCAGCTGAGTGGTGAAATCTCCCAGATGTTCTTCTGTATTGGCCAGGTGGTCTTCCAGGCTGGCTTCGACCGATTTGCTCAGCGTGGAGGTAAGGTCAATCGTGGAAGCTGCCCGCTTATCGAACTCCGACATAAGCTTGTCACCCGAAGCCTTGTCCCGGGCATAGGCATCGACCATTTGTTTGCCACTGTCAAGCATCGTGGAGAATTCGGTTTTTAGTTCCCGGATAAGCCGGAAGTTATCTTCGTGACCCTCATCATCCTTATTCAGGGCTGATTCGAGTTCCTGCAAGGACTGGTGAAACCCGGTCGCCGCTTTTTCCGCTTCAGCTATCGCCTCGTGATCTCCCGTCAGAGAGGCATCCGTTAGCAGTTGCTGTACTTCGACAGTTCGGAAACGTGTTTCGGCAATGGCAAGCAGCGAAGCGGTTTCCACACCATGCAGGAGTTGGAGATTATGGTTTGTTTCCGCATTGGAACGATAGGATATGATACTTCCGGTTACGCAGACAAGAATAATTATCGCTAACCCGAGGATCGCAATCAGGGAAAGGGGAAGAGCCTGCAGATGGTTTGTTATCTTGTGTTTGATCTGTGAAAGCGTTTTCATTGCATTCCCCCCTGCCGGCCGTCTTCATTGCGCATGTTTGCGTACAGCGTCTCAGCTTCCTGAATCTGCTCGCTGGTTGGGCGACGGCGTACAGACATAAAGCCGACAATGGATCCCCGCGAGTCAAGCGACGGGGTGACCCTTGCATCCACCCAGTAATAGTCACCGTTCTTGCAACGATTTTTCACAATACCATTCCACTCATCGCCGCTTTTGATTGTTTTCCATAAATCAGCAAAAGCTGCTCTGGGCATGTCCGGGTGGCGGACGATGTTGTGGGCCTTGCCCAGCAATTCATCCTCTTCAAACCCCGAAATTCCAAGGAATCTATCGTTCACATAGGTGATGCGTCCCTTGGTGTCGGTTTTGGAAACAATAAACTCGTTGTCGCCGAATGTTTGCTCAACGTCGGTGACTGGCATGTTGACGCGCATCTTTTCTCCTCCTTGTGTTTCAGGCCCGCTGGCACCTGTCTGCCAGGTGATTGGGGTAGTTGTTTTGATAAAGCTGTAAACAGGTGTGGCCGGCATCTCTACGGTGCAGAGACAGCCGATGCACGTTTAGCGGAAATGCAAGCAATGTTGATGCCAAAAACGCCCCCCTCCCCAAAGGTTTATCCGGCTGTTCCGGGTGTGAGCAGGGGCTGTTGATTCTTGCCGGGGCGTGTGTTTTCGGGGGAGGATGAATCGGGTTTGGTGCAGACTGCCAGGCTTGGTCGTATAGCCAGCTCAATAGCCCTTGCCAACGAGGCGGTGCTGACGGTAAATCCGGATGTTTGCGAACGTACCTTAAAAAAAGGGCCGGACATCTGCATATTGAGCTTTTCCCTGGTCAGCATCATGCCAATGTTCCTCCTGATATCTGGACTCCCTGTGTTACTACCAGTTTATCGACGTTGCATGGATGAACTTGAGTAAAAATGTGAGCTGGATTACGAGTGATAAAACGTCACATACGGCATAGAAATTGCTAAAAGAAGCCCCATGACATACATGTTGCCGCAATTTATATGACTCAGAATCACAGGAACCCCCCTGGCTTCAACGCGGAGATATTTCGTCAGGCTCTTGAAGATGATGCAGAGACCTCGCCAACACCTGCAGAGCCTGAAGCCGACAGATCTGTAGCTGTTGCACCTGCAGGTGTTTCAGCGGAGATAAGCACTGTTTCTGAAAACAGAAACAAAAGTCCGGAGAAACAGGCAATGGCTGATACGCATGCTGATCAGGCCGCGGAAACCGGTAGCGACAGATTCTCCTGGCTGGCCATGATCATTATTGGCCTGAGCATCATCGCTTTTTCAGTTTCAAACTGGATGACAAACAACAGGGTTGAAGCCCTGACCGGGAAAGTCGCCGCGCTGGAGGCGCGCCTTGATCAGGTGCCTCTCAGTGATGTGAACGTTGATTCAGACAGTGATTCGACAGCCGCGTGGCTGCAGGACGTAGCCGAAGAAATAAACTCAGGGGATGAGAAATCCGTTTCCAAAGACACGGTGCCGGTGGAACTGCCGCCAAACAAAGAGGATTCCGACCCGAAAGTTGTGGCAGATGTGCCGGAAAAGCCTGAGCCGTTTGTATCTCAGCTTAATGCAGACACAGCTGTTCATTCTGCCGTAGTTGCTACTGAGCAAAAGTCAGTCAGGCGTTCTCTACCTTTGGCTGCGTCGGGTGAAATCCTTAAATTGTCCGGTTCTGTACAAAAGTATGTTCTGGCTCCTGTGGGCAACGGCAGGGAGGCTCCCGATACGAATAGCCGTGTCGTAGTAAGACTGAAGAAAGGAACCACCGTAAAGGCTATGCTCAGGCAAGGGGAGTGGTACCAGATTCAGCTTGGCGATGGGACGAATGCCTGGTCGCATCAAAGTATCTTTGGCCCTCCTCCGCTCAGTCTCCCGGCAGATAAGGGTTCCGGATCCAAAGCGGAGAAGCAGGGCGAGGCCCATGCCTCCGGACAGAACTCCGAGACTCTGGCCGTCACAGGATTGATGGCAGCTGAAAAGAATTTGAAACCAGAGGCGCTGGCAAAAGTAGCGGACAGGCCCGAACCAATCGAACCGGGACTAAATACGCCGGAGGCTCAGTTAGTCAAACCCGATCCTTCTCCTGTTATTGATCCCAAAGGGAATGAGAAAGGCCGGGCCGACTGAAAAGTAAAGAAACAGATGACAGGGAACTGGCTCAATTGCAGAGCCAGGGTATTCAGGCTGAAAAGCATGTCGCCGTCGTCAGGGGAGAGAAATATTACCAGTTACGAATGGGTCGGTTTATGAAAACAGAGGAAGCTCTGGCTTATATGTGGCGGGTAGCCGCAAAGATCCGCTACAAAAACGCCTGGATAGCACGCAGATGAGTTTTACACGTTCGGAAACGCTGGAGTTGATGTGCAGATCCGAGCATGTCCCGACCCTTTCCGGTCGTTTCTTCAAAATTAAGGAAGTGGTTAATGATTCTGAAGCGGACAGCCATGATCTGGCAGCTATCATTGCTACAGATCAGGCTACATCATCCCTGGTTCTGAGACTGGCCAATTCAGTTCACTACAATCCTGCAGCTACTCCGGTCAGAAAACTGTCCCTTGCCATTGCCCGCCTTGGTTTCAGGGAAACCGGAAATATTGCAAGAAGCGTTGCCCTGTTTTCCGAGTTCAGCGTGCAACTGGGTTATAACAATTGCCGGGTATTATGGGCCCATGCCTACGCAGTAGCCGAAATGTGTAAAATGATAGCTGAGCCGTTTGATCTGGATCCGGAAGAGATGTTTATGCTTGGTTTGTTGCATGATATCGGGACAGCTGTTTTGGGTTTGAGGGTGGATTTGTCATTCTTCGCCAGCAACATGGGTGTATTATCCGGTGATGCCTTGGTCGAGGCCGAGCAGAAGAATTTTGGCCTGGATCACACCGACGCTGGTGGCGAAATGCTGAGGCTTTGGGGATTTCCCGCTGAAATGGTCAGATCAGTGTCTGAACATCATGATTCAACTACAAAGATTCTTGCAGCCAGAATTGTCTTGCTGGCAGATGATGAAGCAACCGTACGATTTCCTTATGTGAACAGCATCGAGAAGGTGCATGCTATCTTGCAGGAAAAGCATGATGAGATCAGTAAACATCTCCTTGAAAGTTGCCGTGCCATGAGCTAGGGACAAAGAGATGAACGATACGGCCACTGCTGATTGCAGAAAATGCAGTTA
>CAYLYU010000065.1:0-2609 GCA_964387725.1 uncultured Zetaproteobacteria bacterium
TCAGCAAGGCCAGAGATCTTGATATTATGGTGGTTGACGAGAAAAAATTTCTCGACTGGGTTAAGGGTAAATGAATAGCAGGGAACAGACCAACCTCAACAAGCTACTGATTTCCAGGGCTTTAATCGCAGGCCTGTTGCTAATCATTGCTATCTACTTCTATTTCCAGCCTATCCCTGTGCTGCAAAGGCAGGTACTCCTGCTGGTGGCTGTGGCCTTTGTTATATTCATTATTCTCGAGTTCTGGCTGTTAAGAACCGGTATTGGTTTGCCGTACAAACTTGGCGTCCAGTTCTTCCCGGATCTGCTTTTGGTATCAGGTCTGGTATTTGCTACAGGTGGAGTTTCCAGCCCGTTCGCTTTCGCTTACGGCCTGGTTGTCGTCGTTGCCGGCAGTATGGCGCATCCATTACTAGTTCAGGCGATTGGCCTTATCAGTTGTATATGTTATCTGGGCACTGCCCATTTGTATTCCTGGCGTTTTGCTGTCCCCGTAACAGGTGAGCAAACTTTGCATATCATGTTGCAGACTTCAGTGTTTCTGCTTGTCACCGGTGTAATGGCGGCTATGGCAAGGCGCAGGCAACAACTGGTTGCCGAAAGAATAATAGCCCGGCGCCAGCATCAAAGCTTGCAGGAATTGCATGCCAGGGTTACGGAAAGCATGCAGGAAGGGTTGTTGGTACTGGATGAAAACCTGAAGGTACAGGATATTAACGCTGCTGCGAAAGCACTTTTACACTTATCCGGAAAAGTCCTTGAACAGAAACTCGAGACATTGATCACACTTCCCGCAGGCCTTAAAGACTTTGTGACATACGCATCCAACAAATCCTATCGCGAAGAATGGTCGGATCAGGGGCACACCTGGCTTATCACCATGAGCCGTTTACCAGAAGATGGAAATGAACCTGTCTGGCTGATGCAGATCGCAAATATCAGTGAATTGCGAGCCTTGCAACACAGGCTGGCAGAACAGGACAAGCTGGCCACGCTGGGACGCATGGCAGCACACCTTGCGCATGAAGTGCGGAATCCCCTGCAAACAATCGGACAGGCGGTGGAATTGATGTCGCCTGGAACAACTGCTCAGGATCATGAAGTACACGGGATCATTACATCAGAGGTAAAGAGGTTGAACCGTCTCGTTACGGAGATGCTTAATTTTTCAAGTCCGTTTCAACCGAAACCATCAAGAGTTTGCTTACCTGCAATCATACGTTCGTCTGTGCAGCAGGTGGATATCAATGGAATATTTCTGATAGCACACGCATACGATCTGGAATACCTGGAAATTGATATCGATCATTTCAGGTTGGTGCTGGATAACCTTCTGTCCAATGCAGTTAGAGCCAGTCCGGAGCCCGGCAGTGTGGAAATACGTCTGCGTTCATACAGTGAACGTAGCTGGGCATTGGAAGTAGAAGATCGTGGTGGAGGCATTCCGGAAGATATTCGTGACAGTCTGTTTGAGCCGTTTGTGACTGGACATCCCGGGGGTTTCGGTTTGGGATTGGCAACCGTTCAACAGGTATGCAAGGCGAATGGCTGGGAGGTATCGGTCGAGTCTTTGCCGTATGGAACCTGTATCCGGGTTACCGGCAGACAAGCTTAATCAGGGGCTGCCTCCCGGGGGAGATGCATGGCCAGAATACTGCTAGTAGAGGATGAAGCCAACACCAGGCGCATACTAACCTTATCCCTCCAGGCTAAGGGGCATGAAGTTGATGCTTGTCCGGACTCAGAGCATGCCTTTAAGCTTCTCAATCAGGAAATATATGACATTGTTCTGACCGATCTGCGCCTGCATGGTCGGGATACAGGTCTGGATGTCATCAGGAAAAGCACCGAGTTGCAGCCAAATGCAAGGGTGCTGTTGGTGACCGCATACGCCAGTCTGGACACAGCTGTAGCTGCGATGCGGGAAGGCGCCTTTGATTATCTGACAAAACCGGTTTCTACTGAAGATCTGAGCTCGGCAGTTGAACGAGCCCTTGCTGACAGAGAAGGGAAGCAGTGGAATGAAGAATCGATTCCTGTTGATGGAGGGGCAAGCAGCCTGATTGGTTCTTCGGTACTTATGGCGCGGCTTCGTGATCGCATTATCCGTGTGGCAAGGGGTGAGTTCACGGTTCTCATTCTTGGAGAGTCCGGAACCGGGAAAGAGCTTGCAGCACAAATGGTACATAGCTTCTCTAACCGTTCTTCCGGTCCTTTTGTGCCAATCCATTGTGGCGCTATTCCCATGGATTTGTTCGAGGCCGAATTGTTTGGCTACAGGAAAGGTTCGTTTACCGGTGCCGGTTCAGATCGATCAGGCCTGATCGAAAGCGCAGATGGGGGCACGCTTTTTCTCGATGAAATCAGTGAAATGCCAAAATTAGCCCAGGTTAAACTGCTCAGGGTATTGCAGGATCATCAGGTGCGGCGTCTTGGCGAGGAAAAGGAAAGAACTATTGATATGAGGGTTATTGCCGCAAGCAATCGTGATTTGTCTCATGAAGTGGAAACAGGTGAGTTCAGGGAAGATTTATTTTATCGGCTGAATGTTGTTCCCATATACATGCCGCCTTTGCGCCATCATCGTGAGGACATTGAGGAACTTAGCC
>CAYLYU010000065.1:2709-10026 GCA_964387725.1 uncultured Zetaproteobacteria bacterium
CCCATATACATGCCGCCTTTGCGCCATCATCGTGAGGACATTGAGGAACTTAGCCAGTATTTTCTTGGTCAATGGGGAGGCCATGAGTCATGTCCAAAACTGGATGCCAATGTTTTGGAAAGGCTTAAGAGGCTTCCATTTGCGGGCAATGTACGTGAACTTGAGAATCTCCTGCAGAGGATGCTGGCCTTAAGCAAGGATGGTTTACTGGATGTCACTCTTCTGGATGAGTCAGGGCAGGAGAACCCGAATCATAACGAGGCCTCGCTGGATGCACTTTGTCAGCAGAACATCCATTTGGATGACTGGCTGAATGGCATAGAGACAAAGCTTATCAGGCAGGCGCTTGACCGCTCCGGTGGAAATATTACCCGGGCAGCAGATCTTTTAGGCATCAGTTTTCGTTCGCTAAGGTATCGACTTCATAAACTGGATCTGCACGGCATGGACGAATGACCGGGTTATTGATATTTGCCTGCGGACTTATTGGCCTGATCGTAGGCAGTTTTGCCAATGTGTGTGTTCATCGTTTACCGAAAGGGAAGTCAGTGGTTCTTCCCGGCAGCCATTGCCCGGCCTGTGGAAAGGCAATCGCATGGTTTGATAACATTCCACTACTGTCTTTTCTGCTCCTGAATGGTCGTTGCCGGCATTGTCAATCTAGGATATCTCTACGCTATCCTTTGCTGGAGCTATTGATGGGTTTTAGCTGGGTTGCTCTTGCCTGGCATTATGGTTTTTCCATTGATCTGCTGATGGCCTTAACGTTGGTTAGTATGCTCTGGATTCTAACGCTTATTGATCTTGAGACCGGGCTTCTTCCCAATGCATTAACCTTTCCAGGCATCTTCATTGGTTGCCTGTTCGGGCTCTGGCTTGGTTCTTTTTCCGAGAGTGTTATCGGGGTTGTCGCCGGCTATGGTTTTTTTTGGGTTGTGGCCAAGGCATTTCTTTTCGTTACAGGTCGGGAAGGTATGGGCTATGGCGATTTCAAATTATTGGCTATGCTGGGGGCATTCTTTGGTTGGAAGGCCCTCCCCTTTATCGTATTCGCGGCCTCTCTGGCCGGGGCTATCATCGGTAGCATATACTTACTTATCTCGGACAGGCATGCACGGGCGGAAATACCCTTTGGCCCTTACCTGGCGCTGGCCGCGGTATTGTGGCTGCTTTGGGGCCCTGAGTGGGTTCACCTCTATCTCAATATGATGATCGGATGAAAGGTCAGCGCACAGCTACTGTAGGACTCATTGGCGGGATTGGTAGTGGCAAGAGTACCGTTGCCGGGATGTTTGCCGAGCTTGGTGTGCCTGTGCTTGATCTGGATGAAGTCGGCAGAGAGTTAACCGGCCCTGGGCAGGAAGGCTTAAGGGCAATATCAGTTGCTTTTGGCCCTGTCGTTCTTTTCGCTGATGGCACACTTGATCGACAGAAACTGGCCTCTCTGACCTTCTCCGATGAGAATAAGCTGAAGGTGTTGACCGATATCATCCATCCATTGATCTGGAAACAGGAGCAAACCTGGCTATCGGGCCTTGATGTTCCCTATGCTGTCATCGAGGCAGCTGCATTGCTTGAGTCGAAAGGTGCAGGGCGAGTGGATGCTATTATCGCCATCATCAGCAAACGTAATCTACGCCGCCATCGTGTTAAAACGCGTGGGCATCCGGCAATCTCTTACTTTGATAGCATCATACAGAGACAATGCCGGGACGAAGATCGCTTGCGAGAGGCTGATTTTGTCATATACAATGATGGCAGTCTCGATGCATTGTGTTCACAGGTTGTTCAGACGCACGAAAAACTACTGAACTTTTTTTCACCTGGTAGTTGACAGTAATATAGCGGTGTAGCAAGGTTGCGCTGCCTTTTCTGGCAGGTTCCTCATCAGTAGCATCTTTGTCTATAGTGTGGGGTTCCTCTCAACCCGAACATCATCAGAAATCTAGGAAATTGTTCCCAAACATAAGGAAGATCAAGGAATGGATACAACTATGCAGACTGCTCCCCAGAGTGGAACCACTGAAAATAAACCAGTCGAACAGACGGCAGCAATGGACGAACAGCCGCCTGTCGAAGCAAGACCCGTGAAAGCAAGAAATCAGCAAAAGGGACGTCGGCGAAACTCGGAATCATCTACGAGAAGGAAAAAACACGAGTCCAATCAGGTTCATGAAGCTGAAGCGGGTATCGATAGACATGAGAGAGAAGGTATCCAGATGCATTTGCGCGAAGTTGCCGCCATGAAGCCGCAGGAGTTGCTGGAACTGGCTAACTCTTTGGGAATTCAGAATGCAGCAGGTATGCGAAAGCAGGAGCAGGCATTTGCTCTTTTAAAGGCGCATTCAATCAGAGGTGGAACCTTATATAGCGAGGGTGTTCTTGAAATTCTTCCCGATGGTTTTGGCTTCCTGCGTTCGCCGGAGGCAAATTACCTTGCGGGCCCTGATGATGTTTATGTGTCCCATAATCAGGTTCGGCGCTTTTCCCTGCGTAAGGGAGACACGGTTGCCGGTGAAATCCGGGCGCCAAGAGACAATGAACGTTATTTTGCTGTCAAGACCGTTGATACCATCAACGGGGAGAATCCAAAAGTTGCTACCACAAAGGTGCTGTTTGACAACCTTACGCCTCTCTATCCGGAGCAACGCATCCGCATGGAAGTGGAAGGTTCAAAAGATGTTACCGGTCGGGTGATCGATATTGTTTCCCCTATCGGAAAAGGGCAGAGGGGTTTGCTTGTTGCTCCGCCACGCACGGGTAAAACCATGATGATGCAGTCAATCGCTCACTCCATTGAGGCAAATCATCCCGATGTGATCCTGATGGTCTTGTTGATCGACGAACGTCCGGAAGAGGTTACGGATATGACGCGCTCAGTCAGGGGAGAGGTTGTTTCCTCCACATTTGATGAACCGGCGCAACGTCATGTTCAGGTAGCTGAAATGCTTATCGCCAAGGCCAAACGTCTGGTGGAGCATGGTAATGATGTGGTGATTTTGCTTGATTCCATCACGCGCCTGGCCCGTGCCTATAACACTGTTGTACCTTCTTCCGGCAAGATACTGTCTGGCGGTGTAGATTCCAACGCTTTGCATCGTCCAAAGCGTTTTTTCGGGGCTGCCCGCAATATTGAAGGTGGTGGTTCGCTTACCATTATTGCAACTGCCCTGGTCGATACAGGTAGCAAGATGGATGAGGTTATTTTCGAGGAGTTCAAGGGCACGGGAAACATGGAGATCAATCTAGATCGCAAGCTTGTCGACAAACGTGTCTTCCCGGCTATTGATATAGCGCCGTCCGGTACGCGCAAGGAAGAACTGCTAACCGATCGTGAAGACCTCAGCAAGGTCTGGATACTGAGAAAGATACTCACGCCGATGGGCACTGTGGATGCCATGGAGTTTTTGCTGGACAAGCTGAGGCAGACCAAAAGCAATGCTGAATTTTATGAGCGCATGAACCAGTAGGGAAGGGGCCTGCCGTGAGAATATCTGGCCCTCCCTCCCTCATTTCCTAACCTGAACAACCCCCAGAGCATCGGGGAGTTGATGAAATTTCGGGATATGGAAATCCCATAATCTATCATGCTCATGGCTGATCCAGACAGTTTTGCAGCCTGCGTCTTTTGCCACCTGTAAATTATTTACCATATCATCCACCACCAGCGTACGTGGTGGAATCGTCTCCTCAGCCTGGATCAGGTTAACCAGGGTCTGCTGACACGGTTTCGGGATGTAATCATTGAAGCGAATGTCATAGATGGTTTTGAAATGATGGTGGATGCACAGGCTTTCCAGTACACGTTTGGCGTGTTCTTTGGTTCCATTGGTGTGTACTACCTTTCTACCCGGAAGCCGGCCCAGGGCCGCATCGAGCTCATCATCCGGTTCAAGTAGTTCATGCACATCGATATCATGGACATACTCCAGAAATGGCTCCGGCTTCATGCCATGGTGCAACATCATACCCCGGAGCGTGGTGCCGTATTGTTTCCAGTAACGCAGCCGCAAATCATTGGCCAAAGATTCAGAAAGGCTCAACGCATTGGCTACAAATGTCGTCATGCGCCTGTCCATGCGTGCAAACACGCCGTTGTTCGCAGCGTACAGCGTGTTGTCCAGATCAATGACAGCGAGGTCGAATGGCATGCCTTGAACGCTAACTGGCATGATTCATGAACTCTACCGTGTTCTCACTGGCTTCTGTTCTCGCAACGAACCTCTTTGTTAACCTGAATGAACTACCTATGAATAGTTCAGGCTAAATTGCTATTTGTTCACGGGCAGCTATTCTCAAAGTGTGAGCATTCATGCGAAATCTATTCTAATCCTTGGCTGCGGTTACGTTGGCACTCGGCTGGCCAGGGTTTGTATTGAGCGTGGTATGCGAGTCATTGGCACAGTGCGTAGCCGGGAACGGGCTGAAGATCTGGCCACTCTGGATATTGAGCCGGTGATTATAAATCAACCGACTGATATCCCTGATGCCGTACTGGCCGAAGTTGAAGCCGTGCTGGATTCTATCCCGCTGGAACAGACTGATGCAGGGTTGAAAGCAGGCCAACCTTGCTGGGTTTCGATGCTGGCAAGTAAAATGCCCAACATTCATTGGGCCGGCTATTTATCTTCAACCGGAGTCTATGGTGATGCAAAAGGGGCCTGGGTTGATGAATCATGGCCGTGTATTCCCACTAGCCAGAGGGGTAGAGAACGCTTGCTGGCAGAGAAGGTATGGCTGGAATCGACGCTGCCGGCCGAGGTGTTTCGTCTGGCAGGTATTTATGGCCCGGGGCGTAATATTGTCTCAAGGTTAAAGGCAGGGGGATATAAGGCGGTGCATTGGCACCCTCCAAGGTTTTCCAGCCGTATTCATGTGAATGATATCGTGGCCGCGCTTCTGGCTGCAATGGATAAACCCAGGCCAGGACGGATCGTCAATGTGGCTGATGACATGCCTTTGCCGCACGATAAATATGTATGTGATCTGGCACATCTTGTTCATGCGCCTGATCCCGTCATCCTTACACCAGAAGAAGGTGAGCAGGAACTTTCACCCTCTGTCCTGAATTTTTTCAAGGACAATAAAAAGGTCAGTAACCGTTTACTGCATCATGAACTTCTTTCTACGTTAGAATATCCTGACTTTCGCTTGGGCGCTTCAGAGCTCGAATAGTCCGGATGTTTTTAGTTGAACTTCGTCTGCGTGCGCTTTTGTATTCTCGCTGCTAGCGTAGGCTCAAAACACTATCGGAGGGGTCATATTGGGTATTCTTTCTGGAAAAAAAGGCCTGATTCTTGGTGTAGCAAATGATAAATCTATTGCCTGGGGTGTAGCCAGATCTGCCGATCGTGAAGGTGCCGAGCTCGGCTTCAATTACATTGGCGAGGCACTGGAAAGGCGCGTGCGTCCCCTGGCTGATTCGCTGGGCTCCGGACTCATCGAGCCGCTTGATGTTAGCAATGACGATCAAATGGATGCCTTCTTCAGTCAGGTTGAAGAGCGATGGGGGAAACTGGACTTTCTTGTTCACTCTATTGCCTTTGCCAACAAGGACGCACTGAAAGGTCGATTTATGGATACCAGCCGAGAGGATTTTCGCACCGCCCTGGAAATATCCGCCTATTCCTTTATGGCGCTGGCCCGACGTGCAGCCAGCTTGATGCAACCCGGTGGTTCCATGGTGACCATGACCTATCTGGGGGCTGTGCGCGCCGTACCCAATTACAATGTCATGGGTGTGGCCAAGGCTGCGCTGGAGGCCTCTACCCGATATCTGGCTGCTGATCTTGGCTCTGATGGTATTCGGGTCAATGCCCTTTCCGCCGGTCCAATCCGGACTCTGGCTGCTTCCGGCGTTGGTGATTTTCGCCGCCTGATGGAAAAGGCATCGCGTGGTTCAATGCTCAAACGGAATGTTACTCAGGAAGAGGTGGGTGATGCGGCTGTGTTTCTGCTTTCCGACCTGGCTTCCGGCATCACCGGTGAAGTGCATTATGTGGATGGAGGATTTCATATCGGTGCTGGCGACCCGGGAGAACAATAGCCAATGTCAGGAAGCAGCTTCGGTCAGATTTTTCGCCTTACCACAGCAGGGGAATCGCATGGGCCGGCGCTTGTTGCCATTGTAGAAGGTTGCCCGTCCGGGCTGGATCTGAGTGAGGCGGATATCCAGCCTGATCTGGATCGTCGTCGGCCCGGAAGTTCACGCTTTACCACCCAGAGAAAGGAAGCGGATAAGGTAGAAATTCTCTCGGGTGTATTTGAGGGAAAGACCACCGGCTGCCCGATTGGACTTTTGATTCATAATACGGATTCCCGCAGCAAGGATTACAAGGATATCAAGGACAAATTTCGTCCCGGTCATGCGGACATTACCTATTTTGAAAAATACGGTTTTCGGGATTATCGCGGCGGCGGACGTTCCAGTGCCCGCGAAACAGCCATGCGGGTTGCTGCAGGTTCTATTGCCCGCAAGTTATTAAGCCAGTCAGAAATCAAAATTCTCGGCTGGGTGGATCAGATTGGATCTATCAGGGCCAATCCGGATCGTTTTGATGAGCGTGAAATCTCCGGCAATCCCTTCTTCTGTCCGGACGGAGTTGCAGCCGGGCAGATGGCTGACTTACTTGACCGGATTCGCAAGGCAGGTGACTCAATAGGTGCCGCAGTTGTGGCAGAAGCACACGGCATGACCCCTGGTTTGGGGGAGCCGGTTTTTGACAGGCTGGATGCTGATATTTCCAGGGCCATGATGTCCATCCCGGCAGTCAAGGCCGTGGAGATCGGCGATGGTTTTTCCTGTGTTGAGTCAAAAGGTTCGGAGTTTGGTGATGCCATTCGCGCCAAAGGCTTTGTCAGCAACCATGCGGGAGGAATCCTGGGCGGTATCTCCAATGGGGATACTGTGCGTGTGCGGCTGGCATTGAAACCAACCTCTTCTATCCTGACCCCCAGACCAACCATTGATATTCTTGGCAATGAGACCGAGATCGTCACCAAGGGCAGGCATGATCCCTGTGTTGGTATCCGTGCAGTGCCGATAGCCGAGGCCATGCTGGCTTTGGTGCTGGCCGACCACCTGCTCAGGCATCGCGCCAGTCGTTTGTAAGTGCCGGATGATTTTGGATAGCGATCAGGAGTTCTGGGGACATAATACATAATTATTTGACAGCGAATATTTTACTATGCAATGTGAAGCTATTAGCAGGTTGAATTATGTATTATGTCCCCAGAATTCAGGGGGAATTGCATAACGGCGACCTTCATAAAGATCACGTACGGTTTCGATTTCCCGTGACATATGGTCGCGAAAGG
>CAYLYU010000066.1:0-6123 GCA_964387725.1 uncultured Zetaproteobacteria bacterium
GCGTCGCCACCAGTTGCGGCGAATAGAATGACAACAGCATGGTATCCTGTTTCACAGTTTCACCAGTTTTATCGACAAACAGTCTATCCACCCAACCATCCACTTTCGGATGCAAGGTACTCAGCTTGGTTTCATCGAAAGTGATGCGCCCGACCGTGGTAATCTCGCGTGACAACGATTCACGCACGGCCTTGGTAACGCGCACACCAATATTCTGGGTGACCGTAGGGTCAATCTTCACCGTCCCGGCAGGCCCCTGATCATTCCCGCTATCGGCACAAACCGGAATATAATCCATACCCATACCATCTTTTGCAGGCACCGGACTGGTGACGCTCGGATTCATCGGATTACGCCACATCAACGCCTGCGCCCCATTCGCACAAGGCCCATCGGCCCTGGCTTTCGGTGCCACCTCTCCTTTATTCGACTGCGTCTGCTGTGTGCCGGAAATAAAATATCCGCCAACCAGCCCTACAATCAATACCACGATCATCACGCCTGTGTTTTTCATACTTTACTCCCAATAAATTCTTTAACCGCAGAGGACGCAAAGGAAACCTTGCTTTCTAAATCCCATATCTTTTGATTTGCTTTTCCTCTGCGTTCCTCTGTGTATCCAGTGATAAGCAGGATGCCTGAATGCCGTGGGCGCATGGATGCGCAGGAACGGTCGGTAAATGCTTTTGAATTTTTCATTTTAACGCCTCTTTACCGGCGGCAGCAGCCAGTCGGGCTTCGGCTTGATGCAGTTGTGATATTTGCTGCCAGTATTGAATGTCCGTATTAAATTCACTGAGCTGGGCGCGAACGAGATTGAGGAAATCCACTTTATTGACCTGATAACCGGCCAGCATGGATGCGGTGGTCTGCCGCGCCTGCGGCAAAATACCTTTTTCAAACAGCGCCACCTGATTGTAAGCAATGCTTAAATCCGAGGCTGCTGCATCAATATCGGCATCCACCCGGTTAAAAGCATCTTCACGCGAGAACTGCGCCCGCGCTTTCTCGGCCATGCGCTGTTCCACCGCCTTGTCCTGCTTGCTGCCGGTATATAGCGGCAGCGTCATCGTCACCATAATCGTCGTGAAATCCGGCCTCGTTTTTCTGCTGGCCGGATTGATACCCTGCCGGAAACCGTATGCCGCGCCGATGTTGAAATCGGGGTAATAATCTTTTTCGGCCAGCGCTACCATGGAACCTGCGGCCTGCACCCGCGAATCCATGGCCAGCAACATCGGGCGATGCGTTCTGGCCCATTGCTTTAAACCGGCGGTATCCACGGCTGCATGCTCCATGGCTGCAACCGTCTGTTCAGGCATCACAATTTCCGTGCTGGCCGAGCGGCCCAACAAGGCATTAAGCGTAGCCGATTCACGTTCACGAGCGGCCTGTAATTTGAGTTCCCGCTCCAGCAGTTTGGAGAGTTCCAGTTGCGCTAATAATACATCCTGCTGCAAGCCCTTGCCTGTTGTGTATTTGGTCTCGGCAATTTTGACCAGGTTGCGCAGCAAATCCTGATTGCGCCGGATAATGGATAAAGCTTTATCCAGATAAGCCAGATTCCACCAGTGAATGCGGGTGTTCCGTAAAACCACCAGCCGGAACTCCTGCCGATTCTGCAATGCCGCCGCCGCCATATATTCAGCCGCCTCGGATTTCAGACCTAATTTTCCGGGAAATGGAAACGCCTGCGAGAAACCCAACTGCATTTGCGTCATATTTTCCTGCGTCGCGGAAAAAGTATCCACCGGTAAATTGATGGCTTTAAACGATACTTTCGGATCAGGCAAACTACCCACCTGCGACGGAATCGCCGCCATCGCTTCAGCCTGTTTGCCGGCCGCCGCCAGCGCCGGGTTATGTTGTACCGCCATGGCTTCGGCCTGTTCTAGGCTCAACTCTGATTGCACTGCAAATGAGATAGATGGGATTGCCATCATCATCGTCAATATCGCTACGGATGCCAGCGTATGCCGGACTTTTTTCTGTATTTGGATTTGCATGAAAACATGCCTCACTTCTTTTGATGCGCGCGCGGCTGTAGAACACAAACACGCGCACCACAGCTCAGCCGAGCCGTGGTGTCAGAAGAAGGGGTGAATCAAATGAGGATGCGTTGTGTGGTTGCGTAAAGGAGAGAAGAAGAGCGTGGTGGTCCGGTCGGCATCAGCTCTGCAGTATGCCCGGCAGACTCCGACCATGCCTCGATCCTGGCCATGACAAGAACCAGAGACAGCATCGGGGTAAACGTTGGTAAGTCAACAACAGCCACCTTGACAAATAAATTCTGCCCATTGCAATGGAAGCAAGCAGAGTGTTGCGCACCGGACGGCACACTGTGCCGGACGGACTTGCTACATGGCTTGGTCATCAAATCTGTTTGTTTAACGGACATCTTTGCTGTTGGCATGGCATGTGCGTCAGAGGGCAACAGGCAAAAACCGGTTAGCACCAGCTGCACGGCAAACAGCCCCGCTATTAGCCGGGTAACACCGCGAATATGCCCTTTGCACAAGCTCATGTGTCGCAACATAGACTCCTCAAAATGAAAATTCAATGAACGTTTGTTTTCAGCCCGCTCTCCTGCCGCTAATCTTGTCAGGTGAATATTCATCGTTTGGAAAGCAAGGCTGGTTTCTGCAGGAGGAAACATGACACCTGACATTATGGCCATTCTGGTACTTAGCTTTTATGCCGTTTTTTATCATTTTTATGCCAGGAAGGTTTTAGCTCGCCGTGTGTTTGCACTCGATGAGAATGCGGTTACACCGGCGCATAGTATGCGGGATGATGTCGATTATGTTCCGGCCAACAAATACCTCCTGTTTGGTCACCATTTTGCCTCCATTGCCGGGCTTGCTCCGATGTTGGGGCCTGCCATTGCCGTTATCTGGGGATGGGTGCCGGCCCTGTTGTGGGTTGTGCTGGGAACATTACTCGTTGGCGCTGTACACGATTTTTCGGCGCTGGTTCTTTCTGTGCGCTATCAGGCAAGAAGCATTGGCACGATCGCTAAAGACGTAATCAGCCCCCGTACCAGACTGCTTTTTCTGCTGGTTATTTTTTTTCTTGTCTCCCTTGCCATGGGCGTCTTCGTGCTGGTCATTTCCGGGCTTTTCTCCGCTCCGGATGCAGCCAATATACCGCCAACAGCACACCCTGAGGCAGTGTTTCCGACCTATGCCCTGATGCTCATCGCCATGGTCATCGGTTTTCTGATTTACCGTCGAAACATGCCGGTTTGGCCATTGATCTCACTCGGTTTTGTGCTCATGTTGCTGACCACATGGATGGGTCTGGACATGCCTGTAACCGGCATTAGTCCAAACGCCTGGACCTGGACCCTGCTCGTCTATGCCTTTGCCGCATCCGTGTTGCCGGTCTGGCTGTTGCTCCAACCGCGTGATTTTCTTAACTCTCTGCTGCTCTACCTCGCCCTGTTTTCCATGCTGGCAGGCTTCTTCCTGCTTTCTCCGGACTGGGTTGCGCCTGCCTTTAATCCGAATCCTGAAGGCGCTCCGCCCATCATTCCCTTTCTTTTTATAGTAATCGCCTGTGGAGCCGTTTCCGGCTTTCATGGCGTTGTTGCCTCAGGCACCACGGCCAAACAACTGGATAAGGAGACCGATGCCCCCCTGATCGGTTATGTCGGCATGGTCGGGGAGTCATTACTGGCGCTGATGGCTGTGATGGCAACTACTGCCGGCGCCTTCAGCAGCCATGATCAATGGGCGAGTTTTTACGGATCATGGGAGAGTGCGGCCGGACTGCATCAGAAGCTCGGTGTATTCATACAGGGAACCGGCCAGTTTATTCATCAGCTTGGTGTTCCTGTTGACCTGGCCGAGGCCTTTGTCTCCGTAGTTGTCGTAGCATTTGCTCTGACATCCGTAGATACGGGAGCCAGGCTTTTACGTTTTAATATCCAGGAGATAGGTCATACCCTTGGCATCAAGGTGCTGGATAACCGTTATCTTGCTACTGCCTTTGCAGTACTGGCCATCGGTTTTTTTGCATTTTTCAAGGTGGATGGTAAACCGGCCGGCTTGTTTCTCTGGACTCTGTTTGGAACCACCAACCAGATTCTGGCAGGGCTTACCTTGCTAGCTGTAACCATTTACCTTTATCGCAAGCGCAAGCCTGTTATTTACACACTCCTGCCCATGTTCCTGGTGCTGGCAGCAACCATTTCAGGCATGTTTATCGGTATCAGTAAGGCCCTGCATGACAACCAGTGGATTGTAACATTGACAGGATTTATTATTTTATTTCTCGCCTTATGGGTTCTGGTTGAGGCATTGCTGGTTGTTATCAACATTCACAAGGATCGCAAAGCAGAACCTGATGGCTGAAGTGAGCCTGTATTTAAGCAAGGCGGTGGCATTGCTCCTTTTGCCACCCGGAATTTTAATATTGCTGCTCTTTTCCGGCCTGTTCTTTGCGAAGCAACGCGCCGGACGTTTTTTGCTGAGTTTGAGTGTCTTTCTGCTTTATGCCCTGTCTATGGAACCCGTAAGTGATGCCCTGCTTGGCCCGTTGGAGTCACATTATCCGCCCTTGCAAACTTCAGCGTTGCCCCGGGAAAATGCTGCTATTGTGCTGTTGGGTGGCGGGATTGATGTGCGTGCTCCGGAATATGCAGGTCGGGATAGCCTTCCTCCGGTTGTTCTGGCACGAACCTCCTATGCTGTATGGCTTGGTAAAAAGATGTCACTGCCAATATATGCTGCCGGAGGCAATCCCCTGCATCCTGAAAGTGAATCCGAAGGTGAGATTATGCGTCACTGGCTGGTTCGCATGGGGATTCCGGTTGATGATGTCCGGGTGGAAAACACATCGAAGACGACTTGTGAGAGCAGTTCCATGCTTGCCCCTGTTCTGGAAGCTGAAAATATCAAATCTATTGTGCTGGTGACATCCGCAGTCCATATGCCGCGTGCCATGTTTTGTTTTTCCAAACAGGACATCAAGGTGACGGCTGCGCCTTGTGCCTACCTTGGAGATCGCCTGCCTTACAATCTGCTCAGCTATTTGCCGCAGGCCCAAACATTTTTAGATTCCTCCCGGGCCTTGCGGGAGTATTTGGGCCTGCTTTGGTATCGTCTTCGTTATTAAGGAAGCGCTGATCAAACCATGAATCACGATTCTGCATGTGGCTTCAGTACGGGAGCGCTTTGAGTGTCAAAAGACCGGTTCCTGATTTCTTTCGCGCATGCTTAAAACGAATTGAAGAGGAAGGGTGAGTCGAATGTTGGATTGTGAGACCTGACCCTATTACCCTGGAAACGAACGTCCTGGAAGCCCGCCACCGATCACCTTCCGGGTCGGATCAAGGTAAGCAGATGAAAGATAAGTGATTATAGCCTTATATCGGGGTAAATATTGGCTTAGAAACACTTTTTCTAAGACGAAAAAGGTATTTTAAGGCAGTAGGGCATTTGCTTATGCCAAGAGCGATTCGATACCATATTCCCGGCAAGGTATGCCATATCACCCATCGTTGTCATAAACGAGAACAGGATCCGAGGCTTGTGTTATTGACTTTGTTCACGGATTTGAGCCATAGCAGTACTATGCCTTGAACCCGCCCGTTTTGATTAACAATCTCATCAAACCAGTTTTATTCAGCAATTCCTAAGGTGCCCTGTCTATTTGCTGCCACAGAGAAAGCTTGAACTATCGCTTTGTCGAATGAATTGGGCTATAAATGCAGCCGTGAAAAAGACAAAAAACGTTATGCTATTGCGTCATGCGGCTTCAGTGCGAGAGCGCTTCGAGAGGGATGCGGATCTTTCCGGCTCTAACAGTACTTATATTGAGTCCTTATTTGAGGATTATTTGCATGATCCCGGGTCTGTGCCAAAGGGCTGGGTTGAACGTTTCTCTGAATTGTCCGGTTCGGCATCGGAAATTTCCCACCGGGATATTCTGCAAAGCATGGCCGGGGCTCCGGCCACAGAAAAGGAATCTGTAGAACAGGATTTTGAAGTTGATGGCGTAGAATACCCTTCTCGCACCTTGTACCTTATCCATGCCTACCGTGTGCATGGACATATTCAAGCTATTCTTGATCCCCTGAATCTGAAACTGACCAGGCATAGCCCGGAACTGGATCTGAGT
>CAYLYU010000066.1:6223-10009 GCA_964387725.1 uncultured Zetaproteobacteria bacterium
TCTTGATCCCCTGAATCTGAAACTGACCAGGCATAGCCCGGAACTGGATCTGAGTTACTACGGTTTGAATGACGCTGATCTGGACAGGGAGTTTCCCACCTGGGATCTGGTAGCAGCGCCCCATCTGCCGCTTCGCGAGATTATTGACATATTACAGCAGACCTATTCCCGATGTATTGGTCCGGAGTTTATGCACATTACCGATTCTGCCCAGAAACACTGGATTCAGGCGCGTCTGGAGAGCTGCCGTTCTACTCCGAAATTCAGCAAGGATACCAAGCGGCATATGTTTCAGAGGCTGATGCGTTCGGATGAGTTCGAGCGCTTTCTACATACCCGCTACGTTGGTCAGAAACGCTTTTCTCTGGAGGGTGGAGAAGGTTTGATCGTGATGCTGGATGCGATTATTCAAAAAGCCGGTGAGATCGGGACCAAGGAAATTAATCTGGGCATGGCGCATCGAGGGCGCCTGAACGTGCTGGCCAATATCCTGCGTAAATCCCTGTCGGATATTTTTGCAGAATTTGAAGGGCTGCAGTTTGAGGATGCGGGACGAGGTTCCGGTGATGTAAAATATCACCTCGGTTTTTCCTCGGACATCCGTACTGCCGGTGGCATTCTGCACCTTTCCATGGCCTTCAATCCTTCACATCTGGAAATTATTACACCGGTTGTTGAGGGTTCCGTACGTGCACGTCAGCGCCGCCGTGGCGATAATGGACGACGTGAGGTGATGAGTGTGCTGGTACATGGTGATGCAGCCTTTGCCGGGCAGGGTGTTGTTGCTGAATCCATTAATCTTTCCAAATTAAGCGGTTTTAAGACGGGTGGAACCATCCATATTGTCGTAAATAACCAGATCGGCTTTACCACCAATCCTTATGATGCCCGCTCTACCCTGTACAGCACTGACGTTGCCAAAATCGTGCAGGCTCCCATTCTGCATGTAAATGGCAATGATCCTGAGGCTGTAGCTTTGGCGGCAATTGTGGCAGTCGAATTTCGCAATCATTTCCAGCAGGACGTTGTTATTGACCTTATCTGCTATCGGCGCCACGGTCACAATGAAACGGATGAGCCTTCCGTAACGCAGCCGGAGATGTACCGGAAAATAAACAAATTGCCGAGTGTACAGCACATTTATCTGAAACAGCTGATTGCTGAGGGTTCTCTTGGTTCTGAAGAGGCTGCTCAGATGACTTCTGATTACAAAAGCTGTCTGGAAAAGGTTCGACGGGACAAAAATCGGCCGCCTCCAAGTCCTGTCAACAGCCTGCAGGATCGCTGGGAAGGTTACATCAAGCAGGATGCACAGGAGCCGGAAACGGGAGTGGATAACTGCAGGTTGAAAACACTGGCTCGAACTGCACACACCGTTCCGTCCGGGTTTGTTTTGCATGAAAAAGTGAAGAAAATTTACGATGCCCGGCTTGTGATGATGGATGGAAAACAAGCCGTAGACTGGGGATGTGCCGAGGCCATGGCTTATGCCACTCTGCTTGATGAGGGTCATTGGGTACGTATTTCAGGCCAGGATACCGGTCGAGGTACTTTTTTTCACCGGCACGCAGTCGTCTATGATCAGAAAACGGGCAAGAAATTTGTGCCGCTACGGCAGGTGGAGCGGGGGGGCTTCTCCCATTTCGTGGTGGTGGACAGCATGCTTTCCGAACTGGCAGTGATGGCTTTTGAATACGGCTATAGTATAGCCGAACCGCGCGCCCTTGTTATATGGGAGGCTCAGTACGGTGATTTTGCCAACAACGCCCAGGTCGTTATCGATCAGTTTATTTCTTCTTCCGAGTCCAAATGGTCGCGCATGAGTGGGCTGGTGCTGTGGCTTCCGCATGGTCACGAAGGGCAGGGTGCAGAACACTCTTCAGCCAGGCTGGAGCGTTACCTTCAGCTTTGTGCCGAGGAAAATATGCAGGTTGTATATCCAACTACGCCAGCCCAGTTGTTTCATCTGTTGCGTCGTCAGATGCTGATCAGGACGCGTAAGCCTCTGATTGTGATGGGGCCCAAAAGCCTGCTGCGGCAAAAACTTTCATTTTCCACACTGGATGAATTGAGCAAGGGTTCATTTCAACCTCTTCTTCCCGAGAGTGATTCAATAAAAACAGCCCGTTGCAGGCGGCTTATCCTGTGTTCAGGCAGGGTTTATTATGATCTCCTGGCAGAACGTCAGCAACGTGGGATTGATGATATCAGTATTGTCCGTCTGGAACGGCTTTACCCGTTTCCGACTGATGAGTTGAAAAAACAGGCAGGCTTATACAAGGCAGCCCGGCAAGTTTTCTGGGTGCAGGAGGAATCTGTAAATCAGGGGGCATGGTTTCAGATTAACAGTTACATCCGTCGTTGTCTGTTACCGGAGCAGAAAATTTATTACGTGGCGCGTTCACGGTCAGCTGCCCCGTCTGTCGGTTCATTGAAACGGCACACAGAGGAGCAACGTGCTTTGGTAGACGCTGCCCTGTCTGCCGGGGATGTTCAGAAAAATGTATCGGTTTAACCCGGAGAAGATATATGGATATTGAAATCAAGGTTCCCAGTTTGGGTGAGTCCGAATCAGAAGCTACGTTGGTAACCTGGCTGAAAAAGCAGGGTGATGCAGTTGAAGTAGATGAGGTTCTGGCTGAGATTGAAAGTGACAAGATCACTCTGGAAATAGCGGCCCTGGATGCCGGCATTTTAAAGGATGTACACAAACAGGCAGGAGAAACTGTTGTTCCCGGTGAAGTCATAGCACTTATTGAGGAGGGGCGTGTCGAAAGTGGAGAGATATCAAAGCAGGTTACAGTAGAGACAGCTGATCTCGAAGTGATGCCCCGGCCTGCGAAGGTGGAAAAGAAGCAAACGAAACCGGAAATTGTGAGCGTGCCCGACACTGAACCGACTGCCGGAAAGGCAAAGGCTCTGGCTGCTCCATCTCAGGGACATGTAGAAGAGCGGTTGCCGATGAGCAGTTTACGCAGGCGAATAGCCACACGATTGAAAGAGGCGCAAAACACGGCTGCTATTCTGACTACGTTCAACGAAGTCGATATGCAGGAAGTGATGAAGGTACGTGGCAAATTCAGGCAGGAGTTCAGGGACAGGCATGGTGTTGACCTGGGCCTGATGTCCTTTTTTAGTGTGGCCTGTGTACAGGCCTTGCGGAAATATCCGGTGATCAATGCCTGCATTGAAGGTGAGGATGTTATCTACCGCAATTATTTCGATATTGGCATCGCCATCGGTACGGACAGGGGGCTGGTTGTACCTGTGCTTCGTAATGTGGGTGAGATGGGCATGGCGGATATTGAGAAGGGAATTGCCGATTACACCCACAAGGCTGGTTCCGGTGGATTGATGCCTGATGACCTGAAGGGAGGAACCTTCAGCATCAGCAATGGCGGAGTGTTCGGCTCTCTGCTTTCCACGCCTATCCTGAATCCGCCGCAGAGTGCGATTCTTGGTATGCACCGCATAGAGAAAAGGCCGGTTGTGATTGATGATAAAATCACTATAAGACCGATGATGTACCTTGCCCTTTCCTACGATCACCGTTTGATTGATGGCAAGGATGCGGTACTGTTTCTCAATGCCATCAAGGAGTCACTGGAATACCCGGGCCGGAGCCTGCTGGATTTGTAGTTGGACTTTTTGATAATTGACATCCCATTGATCACTTTTTAAGGTGCCGACAAGCTGTGTTAACAGGCTCTAGTGGGGGATCGTCTAGCGGTAGGACTGCGGACTCTGACTCCGCCAACCGTGGTTCGAATCCACGTCCCCCAGCCA
>CAYLYU010000067.1:0-9964 GCA_964387725.1 uncultured Zetaproteobacteria bacterium
AACGAGCGAATACTGAAACAGATGTATCCCGTTGTGGATCAGATCAATGCCCTGGAAGCAGAGACCAAAGCCCTGAGCGATGAAGATCTGGCTGCCAGAACACCGCATTTCAGGGAACGCCTGAAAAAGGGCGAGAGCCTGGATGATCTCCTGCCCGAGGCCTTTGCCGTAGTGCGCGAGGCATCTCTCCGGGTATTAAATATGCGCCATTTCGATACGCAGCTTATCGGCGGCATGATCCTGCATCAGGGCAGGATATCTGAAATGAAAACAGGCGAAGGTAAGACGCTGGTTGCTACATTGGCTGTCTACCTCAATGCCCTTACCGGCAAGGGAGTGCATGTCGTTACCGTTAATGATTATCTTGCCCGACGTGACTCGGAATGGATGGGCAGAATTTATACATTCCTTGGTATGAGCGTGGGAGTGATCGTACACGGCTTGTCAAACGAGGAGCGAAAGGATGCCTACAACGCTGACATTACCTACGGCACCAACAATGAATATGGTTTTGATTATCTCAGAGACAATATGGCCTTTAACAGAGAGGAACTCGTGCGCCAGCGTCCGCTGTACTATGCCATTGTCGATGAGGTGGATTCTATTCTGGTTGATGAGGCCAGAACGCCATTAATCATCTCTGGCCCGGCTGAACAAGCCGGAGAGTTGTATGACCAGGCCGATGTCCTTATCAAGCAGCTGGATGCCGATGATTACGAGAAGGATGAGAAACAGCGTGCGGTCTCCTACACCGAGAAAGGAATGGTGCGGGTGGAGGAGTTGTTTAAAGAGGCAGGGCTGCTGAAATCCGGAGACCTGTACGATCCGGTCAACGTCAATCAGCTCCATGCTGCCACCCAGGCCCTTCGTGCCAACACCCTGTTTACCCGTGAGACAGACTATATCGTCAACAATGGCGAGGTTACTATTATCGATGAGTTCACCGGTCGTATGATGCCTGGCCGCCGTTATTCTGATGGCTTGCATCAGGCTCTTGAGGCCAAGGAAGGCGTAACCGTAAATCCGGAGAATCAGACGCTGGCTTCAGTCACTTTCCAGAACTATTTCCGCATGTACGAGAAACTGGCAGGCATGACCGGTACTGCAGATACCGAAGCAGAGGAATTCCACAAGATTTACAAACTGGAAGTGGTCATCGTGCCCCCCAATATGCCAATGATCCGGGAGGACAACGCTGACCTCGTCTATCGCGATCAGGATGATAAATACAGTGCTATCATTGATGACATTATCGAGCGGCATAAAAAGGATCAGCCGATCCTGGTTGGCACCACCTCCATCGAGAAGTCCGAACGTTTGGCCGAACTGTTGAAAAAACAGGGAGTCAGGCATGAAGTGCTGAATGCCAAACATCATGACCGTGAGGCGGAAATAGTCGCTCAGGCTGGCAGTAAAGGTGTAGTGACCATTGCCACCAATATGGCAGGACGCGGCACCGATATTGTTCTTGGCGGCAACCCCGACATGCTTATTCAGCAGCTTCCGGCGAAAATCAAGGGAGAGGAGCGGGAAAGCCGAATCAAAGAGATTCGTGAGCGTTGTCAAATTGAGCATAAGGAAGTTGTGCAACTTGGTGGCCTGCACATCATCGGCACCGAGCGCCATGAATCTCGCCGCATCGACAACCAGTTACGTGGCCGCTCCGGCCGTCAGGGTGATCCGGGTTCATCCAGATTTTATCTGTCGCTGGAAGATGACTTGATGCGTATTTTCGGTGGTGAAAAGATGCAGACCATGCTGCAGAAGATGGGATTCGATGAGGGGGAGGTCATTGAGCATCCGTGGGTAAGCAAGGCCATCGAAAACTCTCAGAAAAAAGTAGAGGGACGTAATTTCGATATCCGTAAACAGCTTCTTGAATACGATGATGTGATGAATCAGCAGCGCGGAGTTATCTACGAACAGCGACACGAGTTGCTGGAGGCCGATGATGTTACCGATGTTATTGTCGACATGCGCGGTGATTACGTTAGTCAGCTTGTTGGTCAATTTCTACCGCCTGAGTCCTACGCAGAAAATTGGGATCTGGATGGCCTTACGCAAGCGCTGGATGAGAAACTCACGGTTCAGGCTTCGGTCAGGGAGTGGGTGGATTCAGGTGAAGTAGAGGATCCGGTGCAAATGATAGAAAAGGTGACCGCTACCCTGGCTGAATTCATGCAGGAAAAGACAATCCTGGTTGGTACGGAGAATATGCAGCATTTTGAGAAGGTGTTGTTGCTACAAATTCTTGACCACCATTGGAAGGAACACCTGCTGGCCATGGATCATTTGCGGGAAGGAATCGGGCTTCGAGGCTATGCCCAGAAGCAGCCCCTGCAGGAATATAAGCATGAGTCCTTCAAGCTTTTTGCCGGCATGATTGGTCTGGTGCGCGAGGAAACCATGCTGGCACTGCACCGCGTGCGTGTGGAACAGCCTCCGCAACCGGAGCCTCAGGCCCGGCAAGCCCCCATGCAGTTCAAGCATGGTGAGGACGAAGCGGAAGAGGCGAAGCCAGTACATCGCAAGCAGGAGAAGGTAGGAAGAAATCAACCCTGTCCCTGTGGATCCGGGAAAAAGTACAAGCAATGTCACGGCAAACGTCAGGCAGCCTAGGCATATTATTGGACACTGATTTACAAAGATTTACACAGATAGAAAATCTGTGTAAATCTGCGTCTAAAAAAGGTTTCTCATGGCGGTAAACCCTCCGAATCTGAAGCCATGTTTGCCCGTACCGGGGTTTAATGCGGGCACAGCATCGTGCGGAGTTCAGTCACCTCAACTGAAAGGCAAACGGCAGGATCTGACATTGATCGTATCTGATGTAGATACACATGCGGCAGGCGTTTTCACCAGGAATCGCTGTCGTGCAAGCTGTGTTGACCTTGGCGAGGAAGCGCTGGCTGCAAATGCTTGCCGCATTCGCACGGTGATCGCCAACAGTGGAAACGCCAACGCTGGAACAGGGGATATGGAGCGTGTCTGGGCTGGAGGCCTGATTGAGGCAGCTGCAGATTCTACTGATGTTGATACATCTACAGTGCTATCGGCTTCCACAGGTGTTATCGGTACGCCGTTTCCGATCGAACGTATCCGGGATGGTGTAAAAGAGGCAGTAGCCAAACTGTCACCGGATGGCTGGGAGCAGGCAGCTCACGCTATCCGCACGACAGACACCTATGCCAAATATATCTCCCGCAGGTTTGGTAACTATACGATCACTGGCATTTGCAAAGGCTCCGGTATGATTCACCCGAACATGGCCACGATGCTGGCTTTCATAGCCACTGATGCGCCTCTGCATGCTGAAACCCTGCAACCCATGCTGAATAGAGTCGTGAATCGTTCCTTCAACTGTATCTCTGTTGATGGGGATACTTCGACCAATGATACCGTTTATCTGCTTTCCTCCGGTCTTGGTCTCGGATACGAGAGGCTCAATGCTGAAGCGGCTGCTGCATTTGAACAGGAACTAACAGTGCTGTGCATAAATCTGGCCCAGATGATTGTGCGTGACGGTGAGGGGGTATCCAAGTTCGTTAGTATCAAGGTGTCCGGTGCAGCTTCCGAGCAGGATGCTCGAAGTGTCGGGCGTGCTATTGCCGTATCTCCCCTGGTTAAAACTGCCTTTGCCGGTTCTGATGCAAATTGGGGACGCATATTGTCAGCCGTCGGCAATAGCGGAGTGGCCATTCATCCGGATACAATCGGCCTGAAGGCAGATGACGTTTCAATTCTTGAAAGAGGAAACCTGCTTTCAGGTTATCATGATGCTGACGGCATGGCCGTGTTTGCGAAAGACGAGTTCACATTGCATGTTAATCTCGGTATGGGTGCTGCTGCTGCCACAGTCTGGACCGGCGATCTGACGCATGATTACATTACCATCAACGCCGAGTACCGCACATAACACATATCGCGCTGGTTGCAGTTTTCAATGCGGTCAATGAACTTCTTCTGCTTAAACGTCCCGTTGGCTCCTCACAGGGCGGCTTGTGGAGCTTTCCCGGTGGTAAAGTGGAGTCCGGTGAAATACCACTGGAGGCAGCTCGTCGCGAACTGATTGAGGAAACAGGGCTTGCTGGACAGGATTGGAAACTGCTGGGGGAATGCGAATACAGCTATCCGGATGCCAATCTCCATTTTTATTTGTTTTCAAACCATTGCTACAGCCTGGCAGAGCTTTCCTGCCCGGAACCACAGATATGGGTTCCCATAAATCGGCTGGATGATTACCGCATGCCGCAGGCTAATATCGAAATATTGAATCCGATGGTTGTGAGCAAACTTGCAGAAAGAAATAATCCTGTCACTCCACATGTTTGAAAAATAACGAAGCACAGGAGGTCGGTATTGCCGGGACTGCTGGCGCTACTAGCGCAGATGTGTAACATCATCCCCGGCTTTATCCGGTTGAAGGAGAATTTATGTTTGGTCTCGGTTTTCCAGAGTTGCTGATCATCCTGGTGATCATTCTTGTTATTTTCGGTGCCGGCAAACTACCGCAGGTCGGGGAGGCACTTGGCAAGGGATTGAATAAATTCCGTGGTGCTATGGATGAAAAGCAGGTGTCAAACGAACCCGCCAAGACAGTGCCTACAGATGAGAAGAAAAAAGTTTCGGCTACGGTTTCGGAGGCTTCGGCCTCCAGGGATGAGGCTCCCAAGGTCTGAACCTCATCCACAGCAAACGCTGAGCCTGTAACAGAGAGATAAGATGTTTGGAATTGGCTTCCCGGAACTGATCGTCATTCTGGTGCTGATCGTGCTTGTAGTCGGCCCCGAACAGTTGCCGGGAGTTGTGCGCAAGGGCGTTGCCTTATTGCAGGAGACGCGGCGGCACCTGTCGGAGATAAGGCAGGCGGTCGACAAGCAGACTCAGACGTTGACAGAGCCTCTACAGAACATACAGAAAGATATTCGTAGCGGAGCAGAACCGTCCGCATATTCGGAACCAACTGAAGGGCAAAAGCGATTTAGCGAAGGTGAGCCTCCTTGAATGATGACGGGAGTATGGGCCTGACCGGGCATCTGCGAGAACTGCGTAACAGGTTGACCAGAGCAGTACTTTGCCTGCTGATCGGCTTTGCCGTTTGCTACACATTTTCCGGCACACTGATGGACTGGGTGGTCGCTCCTCTAAAGGCACAACTTGGGGCGGATATGCAGATGATCTTCATCAGTTTGCCTGAGGTGTTTTTCGCCAGGCTCAAGGTGGCGTTCGTTACAGCCTTGTTTGTCACCAGTCCCTATCTGCTGTTCCAGCTGTGGAGCTTTGTTGCCCCGGGTCTGTATCAGGATGAGCGGCGTAATTTCATGTTGTTCCTGGTCAGTTCGGTATTCTTATTTATGCTCGGGGGTCTTTTTGCCTATGCCTTTGTTATGCCTCTGGCCTTCAAATTTTTCCTGGGGTTTGCCTCCCCGGATCTGATCGCTTATCCGACCATGCAACTCTATGTGAGTCTGGTCTTGCGTCTTGCCATTGCCTTCGGCCTCGCCTTTGAGGTGCCGCTGATATGTGTGTTGCTGGTCAAGCTGGGTGTCATAACGTGTGAAGCCATGGTTCAGCAGCGGCGCTGGGTTATAGTCGGAGCCTTTGTGATCGGTGCCATTCTAACACCGCCTGATATTATCTCGCAGGTACTACTGGCCATCCCGATGTACCTGCTATTTGAGCTTGGTGTGTTTATAGCGAGGCGATTTGAGAAGGGCGAATATACTGAAGCGACCAGCGATTAACTTTCTTCCCCTTCTGCAATACCTGGGGATCCCCATTGTGGCATTTCTGATTGCATTAAATGTTGCTGCCAGTGAGCATCCAAAGATGAAGGTCAACGATCACTCCCCGGGAAAGCAATATACAAATCGGCTAATTCATGAAAGCAGTCCGTATCTGCTCCAGCATGCTCATAACCCGGTGGACTGGTATCCATGGGGGGAAGAGGCCTTTGCCCGGGCCCGCAAGGAAAACAAGCCGATTTTTCTCTCCATCGGCTATTCCACCTGTCACTGGTGCCATGTTATGGAGGCGGAGGTATTTTCCGACCCTGAGGCTGCCGAACTGATTAATCGTACCTTTGTGCCAATCAAAGTGGATCGCGAGGAGCGACCGGATATTGATCAGGTATATATGACCGTATCCCAGCTCATGACCGGTAGTGGAGGTTGGCCGTTGAACGTCTTCCTGACTCCGGATAAAAAACCGTTTTTTGTCGCAACATATATCCCCAAACATTCAGGTTTTGGACGTATCGGCATCACGGAGCTGGTTCCTAAAGTTGAAACAGCATGGAAGGAGCAGCGGGAACAAATCAACAATTCTGCGGATCAGATTACCGATGCCCTGAAGCGGGTGAATGATAGCTCCGGCGACAAGGGTAAGTTCACAAGCACTACTCTAGAGGAGGCATACCAACAGCTGGCCGCAGAATATGACCCGACCCACGGTGGTTTTGGCAGAAATAGAAAATTTCCTATGCCACAAAACCTGCGCTATCTCTTGCGTTACTGGAAACACACAGGCGACAAGGCGGCCATGGATATCATTGAGCACACTCTGGATGTCATGCGGCGGGGAGGTGTTTACGATCATGTTGGCTACGGTTTTCACCGCTACGCCACCGATCAGGCCTGGAAACTTCCCCATTTCGAGAAAATGCTCTACGACCAGGCCCTGATTGCTATGGCCTATCTCGAAGCTTATGCCGCTACCGGAAAAAGCATCTACGCTGAAACAGCGCGTGAGATATTTACCTATGTTTTGCGAGATATGAGAACGCCCGAAGGTGTTTTCTATTCTGCGGAGGATGCCGACAGCGCAGGTGAAGAGGGCCTCTTTTATCTGTGGACCAAAGCGGAAATAGACCGGGTACTTGACAAAAAAACGGCCAGACTGTTTTCGCAAATCTATCAGGTCGAAGCCAAAGGTAATTTTGAGGATGAGGCCAGCGGCAAAAAGACCGGCCGAAACATCTTTTTTATCAATAGTTCATGGCCCGAGCTTGCCATCCAAACGGGCATTTCGGAAGTGAAGTTGAAGCAAGCTATGGACAAGGCGAGGTTAAAGCTGCTGGCATTACGTTCAAAAAGGGTGCGGCCATTGCGGGACGAAAAGGTTTTGACCGACTGGAACGGTTTGATGATTGCCGCGCTTGCTATGGGTGCCCGTATCTTGCAGGAGCCGGCCTATGCCGAGACAGCAAACAGAGCAGCAGACTTTATTCTTGGTACAATGCGGAAGAAGAAAGGGGAGTTGCTACACCATTGGTATAAGGGGCAGGCCGGCATAGAGGCAAAGCTTGATGACTATGCTTTTCTTGTTTGGGGCTTGCTTGAACTGTATCAGGCCGATTTTGATCCCGTCCGACTGGCAACAGCCATGAAATTGAACGATATCATGATTCGCAATTTCGAGGATGGGGAAAAAGGCGGTTTTTTTCTAACGGCCTACGATGCCGAGACCTTGCTTGTTCGTCCCAGAGATGTGTTTGACGGGGCTCTGCCTTCAGGAAATGCTGTTGCCCTGTTGAACATTTTGCGACTGGCACGCCTAACATCTTCTGCAGATATGGAGAAAAAGGCCCAGAAAACTGCCGCTGCTTTTGTCGGAGCCGTAAGTAAAACGCCTTCAGCCTTTGCACATTTTATGATGGGCATGGATTTTGCCTTATCAAAGGGATATGAAATCGTCATTGTCGGCGACCCGGAGGCTGCGGATACCCGTGCCATGCTTGAAGCCATCCAGCCCAGGTTTCTGCCCAATACTGTTGTCCTGCTTCGGCCAAACGATAATCATGCCGCATTGGATAAACTGGCACCTTTCACGCGCGCCCAGAAACCCATTAACGGCAAGGCTACGGCCTATGTTTGTCGGGGATTTGCCTGCAATGCACCGACAACAGATATCAACAAGATGCTTCAGTTGACGGGACACTAGTGCCGGGCCCCGTTTTTAGCTTTGGTGATTACCTCAAGCTGCGTTTCACTGAGAAAACACACAAGGTCACAGTTAATGCAGGACTTGATTGTCCCAACCGTGATGGTTCCAAAGGTCGCGGTGGTTGTATCTACTGCAACAACAAGAGCTTTAACCCCAATGCCCGCAGGAATATTCCACCTGTCCATATGCAAATTGAGGCGGGTAAAAAGGTGGTGCGAAGGCGAACCGGCGCAACGCAGGTTCTGGCCTATTTTCAGGCCTACTCCAATACCTATGCGTCGCTTGATCGTTTAAGGTTTTTATACGAGCAGGCCTTGCATTGTCCCGGTGTAGTTGGGCTTGTCATTGGTACAAGACCAGATTGTGTCAGTGAGGAAACGCTTGATCTGCTAGTGTCCTATCACAAGCGAGGTTTTGAAATATGGATTGAATACGGTCTGCAATCAGCGCATGACACCACCCTTGCTCGCATTAACCGTGGCCATACCTTTGCCGAATACAAACATGCCATACTGGTAACGCGGGGTCGGGGTTTGCCGGTATGTACCCATCTGATCCTGGGTCTGCCCGGAGAGAATCGGGACATGATGCTGGAAACGTTGAATGAAGTCCGAAAACTCGGTACGGATGGCATCAAATTTCACCCCTTGCATGTTGTACGGCATACCATGCTGGCCCACCAGTGGCGGCGGGGAGAGCTCAGGCTTTTCGAAAAGATGGAATATGTGCAACTGGTCTGCGATATGCTTGAGCAGACACCGTCTGAATGGGCCATCCACCGCCTGACTGGTACTGCCTCCCGTGATGTATTGTTGGCGCCTGACTGGTGTGCGCTCAAGTGGGAGGTCATCAATGCCATTTATGAGGAGATGCAGAGGCGAGGAAGCTGGCAGGGATGTGAATTACCGATGAAGAAAAAAGATAAATTCAGGCCGGAAAAGGCAGTGGCACATCAGTGAAGATTGGATTTGCCGGAGCCGGAGCCGTTGCCTGCCATTATGGCTGTCTATTGCAATTAGCCGGTAATGAGGTTTTCTATCTGGCCAGAGGCCCTCATCTTCTGGCCATGCAAAAGAATGGTTTATCGCATGTTTCCGAAGGTGCAAGTCGAACTCTATCCGTGCAGACAGATGATCAGCCGTCTATTCTGGAAGAAGCCGAAATAATCATCCTCAGTTGCAAACTGAATGATCTTGAACCTTTGCTTTCCACTGTTTGCCCGGTCATGCGCCGGGATGCGCTGGTGCTCACCTTGCAAAACGGAGTGGAGGCCCCGAATATCGCATCCAACATGCTACCTGGGCATACCATCGCGGCTGGAAGTGCTTTTATTGGTGCGCGCATCGACCCACCTGGAACCATCATTCATTCAGCTGCCGGCGGTATCCGCCTGGGCTTGTGGCAAGCAGGATCGGGAGAGGAGAATATCTCCGCTTTTATGCGAACCCTGTCTGATGCCGGTATACCAGCCAGAGAAGAAGAGGATGTAAAACGCATGCTTTGGCGAAAACTATTATGGAATTGCGGTTTTAATGCCATTACGGCGATAACCCGTCTTTATGCCAGAGATATGGCAGCCAATAAGGAGACGCTGGCCATCGTACGTGATGCCATGCGGGAAGTTGTAAGCGTCGCAAACAGGATTGATATAGCGATTGGAGAGGAAGACATTCGCAAGCATATCCGGACAACCCTGGAGATGGGCCCGGTGAAAACCAGCATGTGGCAGGACATTGAACGTGGCAAGTTAACGGAGGTAGACTTTATCAACGGATTTGTTGTCAGGGAAGCGAAGGCGCAGCATTTTGATGCGCCTGTAAATCGCATGCTGACCGCGCTGGTACATTCTGTAGAGCAAAACCCGCGTTGACCCCGAACAGTGGCTTTGGTAGAAAGCGCGCCCGATCATTGCGGGGCGATTAGCTCAGCGGGAGAGCACTGCCTTCACACGGCAGGGGTCGCTGGTTCGATCCCAGCATCGCCCACCATTCAATTTATTGAAATAAAAAGGGAAGCGTCC
>CAYLYU010000068.1:0-9868 GCA_964387725.1 uncultured Zetaproteobacteria bacterium
TTGAGTTATCCCCATGGCCTATGCGGCATATTCTTTCCAAACCAGAGGCTTGAACGCATGTGTATGAAACGCTACCAGCAGCGAAGCTTAGTCTGCTGCCATTCTTTCTGAAAAGCTCAATCGTAGGGGAACTTTATTCAGATCCTTCTTCCTCGATCTCAATCCGCATTTGCATCAATTCTTTCCGGGTAGCCAGGTAGGTATGGCCGATCAGGGTTGAAATGATGATTTCCCTGATCATTTCTGAAATGGAAATATCAGCCTTCTGTGCCAGTAGTTGAATATCCTCTTTCATCTTACGCGGAATCCAGACTTTCAGATCCTCGGTATTTTTCCCCATATCCTGCATGAGCTTTGGAGGCTCTGGTTCAAGGACAGACGGATCGAATCTTTTTGAAAAGCGAACCTCAGAGGGCGGGCCCAGCCGATAGCCGGGAACCTGCCTCTCATGCAAGCCAAGCCAGTCATATCTGCCGTAAAGGTGAGTGAATAGCGTCTGGCGGATCAGGTTGGATCGTGTCGTGTTCAGTAACGAGCAGCATTCATTCAGTATGGTTCCCATCAGCTCAGGCAGCCAGAATTTGATTGCAATGTCGCCTTTCTCAAGCAGGGCGGAATAATCCCGGTCAGTCTGTGTGATAAAGTGAAGGGTGCGATTTTCCTCAGACATGGATTCGGAGGACGTTTTTGGCCGGCCTCTGCGCCGCCATATTGTGTCAAAGATGCCCATAAAGTTCCCCTATCGCTGTGCTTGAACTGATTGCGGGCTATCGTAGCTTGTTGCTCGGGATGAACAAACTGCAAAATTGATGAGGGGTATTGCGATGCTGAAGAAGGTCATTTCCGGTGGTCAGACAGGTGTGGATCGGGCTGCCCTGGATGCGGCGATGAAGCTTGGTATTGAGGTCGGCGGCTGGTGCCCAAAGGGGCGCAGAGCACTGGATGGCTTGATTCCAGTTAAATATCCGCTCACTGAAACCCGTGGCAAATCCTATCAGACCCGCACCAAATGGAATGTGCGTGATTCCGATGCCACGCTGATTATCTGCCGGGATGAACCGACTGGCGGTACTGCATTGACGATCAAGTACTGTGAGCAACTTGGGAAGCCATATCACGTTTATCAACTCAAAGCCGGTGAAGTGCTTTACGTTGGTAGCCAGGAAGATCCGCAATCGGTTGCTTATTGGCTCAATGCTCTGGAGATAGAGGTGCTCAATGTGGCGGGGCCAAGAGAAGGAAGGCACTGCCCGATTTACGATCATGCATATGCATTTCTTGTTGAACTCTTCCGGCTAAAGGAAAAGCCGGCAGCAGATAATGATTATGTTTATGAGCCCGTAACCAGTTACCTTTACGAGCCTGAGGCAACTCTGGCCGCATGACCTCCAAAGAACTCAAGTGCATCCAGACAGCCAATAATTGCAGGCTGGAATATGCTCATGAGAAACTTGAAAAACTGAGAAGTGACAAGTCTTCCGTCCCTGGCAATTGGGATAATTGTGGAGCTTACATGGCCGGGATCACCGGCGTTTTGGTGAAAAACGATGTGTGTGTTTGCTGAATCAGTGGGTAGATATTTTGTATGCTGAAGGCATCTCCGACAACCTGGCTATTGAAAATCGTCGCACTCAAATGTGGCAGAGAAACATTCAGGCGAACGAAACAGAAGGTGTAGATATTGAAGGATTAAATTTTGAACTTGATAGATTTCAAATTCCAAGCATATTTGGATCCCTAACGCGCGTGGATTTTTTCATGTTAAACGAAGGCGGGCGTGGTAAACACCGGAAATACCTCCCCTATGCCCGTACCGAACACGGAGTGGCGATGCTCTCCAGCGTCTTGCGTAGCCCGCAGGCGGTACAGGTAAACATCGAGATCATACGCGCCTTTGTAAAGCTTCGGGCCATGACCGCCGATCGCAAGGCGCTGGCCCGCCGCCTCAATAAACTGGAAGAGAAATACGATAAAAAGTTTGCCGTCGTCTTCGATGCGATTCGGGAAATGATGGCCCCGCCGCAAGATAAGAAGCAGTCTATCGGTTTTGTGCATGGGAAGGGTAATTGATGAGGGACTTTTCACCGAGTGATTTGAAATCCATCCTGCACTCCAAGCGGGCGAATCTCTATTATCTTGAGCATTGCCGCGTGATGCAGAAAGATGGGCGTGTTCTCTATCTCACTGAGGCGAAAAAAGAGAAACACTATTTCAATATTCCTATTGCCAATACCACGGTCATTTTACTGGGCAACGGCACGTCGATCACGCAGGCGGCCGTGCGCATGCTGGCGCAGGCTGGTGTTCTGATCGGCTTCAGCGGTGGTGGCGGCACGCCGCTCTATATGGGCAATGCCATTGAATGGTTCACGCCGCAAAGCGAATATCGGCCAACGGAGTATCTGCAAGGGTGGCTGGGGTTCTGGTTTGATGATGAGCAGCGGTTGATGACTGCCAAAGCGATGCAACATGCCCGCATCGATTATCTGCAAAAAATATGGTCAAAGGATCGGGAATTGAAGCTGGCGGGTTTTGATGGTGACGGTTTGATTCCTGCACTGGATTCATCCCGGGCAAATATTGATCGGGCCATGAAGACCGGTGATTTGCTGACCACCGAGGCCCATCTGACCAAACAGCTCTATAAATTCGCAGCACGCTCAACGAACATGAAATCCTTTATCCGTGAACATGATGCCACAGATAAAGCCAATGCTTTTCTCAATCACGGCAACTATCTCGCTTATGGTCTTGCCGCCACCACGCTTTGGGTGCTGGGTATTCCGCACGGATTTGCCGTGATGCACGGAAAAACGCGCAGGGGTGCGCTGGTATTTGATGTGGCTGATCTCGTCAAAGATGCTCTGGTTCTGCCCTGGGCCTTTATCTGTGCCAGAGAGAATGCAACCGAACAGGAGTTCCGCCAGCAGTGCTTGCAGGTGTTCACCGATCATAAGGCGCTGGATTTGATGTTTGATCAGGTCAAGGCATTGGCGCTAAAGCAGGGGAGACATTAAAATGAAAGCAAATATGGCTTTATTTGAAGGGCATCAAATCCGCCGCATCTACGATGAAGAGGCTGAAATATGGTGGTTTTCGGTCATTGATATTGTACAGGTGTTAACGCAACAGGTTGATCACCAAGCTGCGAGAAATTACTGGAAGGTTTTGAAAAACAGGCTGAAAAAAGAAGGAAGTGAAGTGGTTACAAATTGTAACCGGTTGAAAATGACCGCTACAGACGGCAAACAGCGCATGACTGATGTTGCCACGGCGGAAACACTATTGCGCCTTGTGCAATCCGTACCCAGCCCCAACGAGATTGTCTGTGGCGTTTATTCGTGGCTAGTTGGCGGCAGGCTGGAGCGAGGAGCAGGTTCTGGCGAATTACCCCCAGCTTTCACGGCGGTCTTTGCATGAGGTACAAGCATACCCTGAGCAAAGTCTGGAAACTTGAATGCTGAGCGAAGCAGTGCTGGCAAAGGATAGCGTTTTCTTTATCGCCGACTGGCTGCGCAACCGCAACACAGTTGAGTTTCTTGGCATCTGGGAATCGGTTCATAACCCCGGTTTTAATTATGGCGAATTCGCCATAATTAAAAGTCAGGCCGGGCTCAATAGTTATAAACTCAGTGTCAAGGAGTGGGTGGCAGATGTATGGTGAAAAGGCTGAATCCGGAGCGGATAAACATTTTCACCATTCGCCATTCACTATTCTGAATTCTGGTTCCATCGGTTTTGTGCATGGGAAGGGTGAGGAAGATGGGTGACAAAAGGAGAAGCTATGTTTGACGATTTTACTGGCCTGTATTCATTACAAAAAACACTTCGGTTTGAGCTTAAGCCGGTTGGCGAAACGGCGGATTACATCGAAGATTTCAAATCGGAGTATTTGAAATCCGTTGTTAAGCAGGATGAGCAGCGAGCCGAGCACTATAAGGCGATCAAGAAACTCATTGATGAATATCACCGTGTATACATCGAAAAGCGGCTGGCTGAGCCTGTGGATAAAGAAACTGGCGAACTGCTTACCCGCGAAGATTTCGAAAATAGTTATTCCTACTACCAGCTGTTCAGGGAAAATCCGAAAGATAAGAAAACACGGGAAGGATGGAAAAGTGAACAGGAGAGGCTCCGAAAGAAGCTGGTAAAAGCTTTTGCGGACAAAGGTAGCCTGTTCAGCAAGGAATTGATCACGCGTGACTTGCCGGAATGGTTGAAGACGCAGGGCCGTTGGGAAGAAAACAGGGAAGTCGTTGAGAGCTTCAACAAGTTCACCACCTATTTCACCGGCTTCCACGACAATCGCAAAAATATGTACTCCTCTGAGGAGCAGGTAACGGCCATTGCATACCGATTGATGAATGAGAACCTACCGAAGTTTTTCGGTAACTGTGTTCTCTATCGTTCGATTCGGGATAAACACCCCGGCCTTTCGTTTTCGGTTGATGAAGCTCTCCTACAAAAGATGGACGCCACTTCTCTCGATGAAATTTTCTCACCTGGCACTTTCATCCATCTGTTGGCTCAATCTGGAATCGACAACTTTCAGGAATTGATTGGTGGAAGGACAGAGGAAGACCGGAGCAAGGTTCAGGGCCTGAATGAACAGATCAATCTCTATCGCCAGCAATACAACCTGAAAGCGAGGGAGTTGCCGACCTTTGTTTTACTCTACAAACAGATTCTGAGCGACAGGGAATCGCACTCGTTTATTCCGGACGCATTTGAAAACGACAAGGAAATGCTGGATGCGCTGGCGGAATTCATTCAACAAGCGAGAGCCGATGGCGGATTGATTGAGGCGCTGAAAGATGCGATGGCAAAATTACCCGAAGCTGATTACAGCAAAACATACATCAAGGGTTCCGATCTCACTTCAGTATCACAGGCCCTGTTCGGTAGCTATGGCGTCCTGACATCAGCACTTCGCCTTCGGGCCGAATCAGAACATCCCGCACCTGCGAATGGGAGAGTCAGCAATAAGCTGGAAAAGGAACGGGAGGATTATCTCAAGCAAGAGGCATACAGCCTTGCCGAGCTTGATTGCGCCCTTGAGGCCTATATCGGACAACTGGATTCCGATGACGATGTCCGGGGAAAAGTATCCGGTAAACAGCCAATGGCCTCATACTTTGCAACGGCACTCTGCGAACCGTTAGCCGAACTGGATGCTCTTGTATCCGCCGTTGATCCGCTGCTTGCTCTGGAATCGCTGAATAAAAAACGCTCTGATCCTAAGGATGACAGCGATTCAGGTGCCGAAGGCTTCCAACAGGTCCAAGCCATCCAGAAGATGCTCGATGGCTTTATGGTTCTTGCTCAAACCGTTAAACCGTTGCACATGGTGAAGGGGCGACAGCCGATTGAGATGCCTGATGCCGATACCGGCTTTTATGCCCCGTTTGCTGAGGCATTCGAGGCGTACAGTTCTCCCACGATTGAGCTGTACAACAAGGTGCGCAATCATCTGACCAAGAAGCCTTCTGCCAAGGATAAGGTCAAAATTAACTTCGAAGCGCCGACCCTTCTGAATGGCTGGGATTTGAACAAGGAGACGGATAACAAGAGTGTGATACTGCGCAGAGGGGACGATTTCTTTCTGGCAATCATGCATCCAAAGCACAGCAAAGTGTTTGCTGACGCTCCCGCAGCGGAGAAAGACGAGGCGACTTTTGAGAAGATGAGTTACAAGCTACTTTCAGGCGCGAACAAAATGCTCCCGAAAGTTTTCTTCTCTAGGAAAGGAATTGAAACGTTTCAACCGCCACAGGAGATTCTTGACCTCTATAAACGAGGTGAGCACAAAAAAGGCACTTCATTCAAATTGGAAAGTTGTTACCGGCTGATCGATTTTTTCAAGGCTAAAATCCCACTATACAAAGTTCATCCATCGGATGAGTTCGGCTGGGATGTATTCGATTTCAAATTCTCACCAACCGAGTCCTACGAAGATCTGAGTGGTTTTTATCGTGAAGTAGAGTCTCAGGGTTATACGTTGTGGTTTTCCGAAGTGCCTGAACGGTACATCGATGAAATGGTGAAGCAGGGGAAGCTTTTTCTGTTCCAGATTTGGAATAAGGATTTCTCAACGTTCAGCAAAGGCAGACCGAACCTGCACACTCTTTACTGGCGCGGCCTGTTCGAGCCGGAAAATCTTAAAGATGCTGTGCTCAAGTTAAATGGCGAGGCAGAGATGTTCTACCGGCAGCACTCGATCAAGCGGAGCGAGCGAATCATTCATCCGGCCAATCAGCCGGTTGCCAACAAGAATGAACTGAATCCGAAAAAAGAGAGCACGTTCGAGTACGATCTGATCAAGGATCGGCGCTACACCAGGGATAAGTTCTTTTTCCATGTGCCGATTAGTCTTAATTTCAAGGCACAGAGAGTCCCCCGTTTTAACGACAGGGTGAATCAGGCAGTTGCCAAGGCCGATGATGTGCATGTGATCGGCATCGATCGGGGCGAGCGACATCTTCTCTATTACACAGTCGTCAATAAACGAGGAGAGATCGTCGAGCAGGGCACCTTGAACCAGGTTGCCACCGATCAGGGCTACAACGTTGATTACCGGCAGAAGCTGGATACCAAAGAGAAAGCACGCGATCAGGCACGCAAATCATGGTCGAGTGTCGAGAATATCAAGGAACTGAAAGCAGGCTACCTCTCCCATGTGGTGCACAGGCTGGCCGAGTTGACTGTGCGGCACAACGCCATTGTCTGTCTCGAAGATTTGAACTTCGGTTTCAAACGGGGGCGTTTCAAGGTCGAGAAACAAGTCTATCAGAAGTTCGAGAAGGCACTGATCGACAAGCTCAACTATCTTGTCTTCAAGGATCGGGATGGCGGCGAACCGGGCGGTTATCGCAATGCCTACCAGTTGACTGACAAATTCACGAGTTTTCAGAAGCTTGGCAAGCAGTCCGGCATTCTCTACTACGTGGGTGCTGCTTACACCTCGAAGATCGATCCGGTAACCGGATTTGTCGATTTCCTGCATCCCCGATATGAAAGCGTGGAAAAGTCTCAGGCATTTTTCGGAAATATGGAGTCGATCCGTTTCAATCCGGAGAAGGGTTATTTCGAGTTTGAGTTCGACTACAAAAAGTTCCCTGTTCGGCAGAACCTCAGTGGTTGCCAGAGCCGGTGGACAGTATGCACCTTCGGCGAATTGCGTTATCACAACCGGCGGGACGATAAGGGTGTCTGGCATTCCGATCCGGTAAATGTCACAGAAAAGTTGAAAGCCTTGTTCGATAAGAACGGAATCGAGTATGGGCAAGGGCAGGAGTTGAAGGACGCGATTGTCGCGGTAAATGAAAAATCCTTTTTCTCGACGCTTATGTGGTTGCTCAAACTGACGATGTCGCTCAGACATAGCGTGACCGGCACAGATGAGGATTTCGTTCTCTCGCCGGTCGCCGATGAGCAGGGCAACTTCTTCGACAGCCGCAAGGCTACGGATCAGCAGCCGAAGGATGCCGATGCCAACGGCGCTTACCACATTGCCCTGAAAGGGCTTTGGAATTTGCAGCAGATCAGGGATTTGGATGGCGAAGACAAGCTTAACTTGGCGATGAAGAATGAGGAGTGGTTCCGCTTCGCGCTGGAGAAGCCGTTCAGGAAATAGAGGCCGAGTGTGGAAGCCTATCTGCCGATTGCTTTCCTGAACGACTTTATTTTCTGCCCACGTTCGATCTATTTTCATCAGTTGTATGGCAGGGCCGAGCAGCGGCTCTACCAGACAACCGACCAGACTAACGGGAAGGCTGCCCACAAGACGATTGATTCACAAAGCTATACGACCTCAAAGCAGGTGTTGCAGGGCATGGAGGTCTATAGCGAGCGATACAATATCGGTGGCAAGATCGACACCTTCGATATCGGCAAGGGTTTGCTTGTTGAACGGAAAAAGAAGATCAAGGTGATTTATGATGGCTACATCTATCAGCTTTATGCTCAATACCACTGCCTGACCGAGATGGGATACAGGGTTAAGGCGCTCAAATTCTATAGCATGGATGACAATAAGAGTTATCCGGTCAAGCTGCCAGGAGACGATCTCGAGCGTCAGCGGGCGTTCGAAGATTTGCTTGAGCAGATGCGGAGCTTCGATCTTGATGCACCATTCACAGCGAACAAAAGCAAATGCATGCGCTGCATCTATCATAACCTTTGCGATACGGCCCGATGCTAAGCGCCCCGGATTTCGAGCAAAAGAAGATCATCGTGGCGTTGCTGAGTCATGGAGACCGGCTCAACTTCAAGAACGACAACATCGTGATTAGCGATGAGAGTGGCATCAAGCATCAGTCCAGTTGTTACCGCCTGTTTGCGCTATTCATCGTCGGGCATGCGACGATTACTACGGGGCTACTGCAACGCGCCAAAAAGTTTGGTTTCAGCATTGTGCTGATGACGCACGGGCTGATTCCGTATGGAAGCTGGCTGGCTCAGGCGGAAGGCAATGTGTTGCTCAGGAAGAAGCAGTACGCTCACCGGGGACTGGGCATTGCGCAGCATCTGATGGCTAACAAGATAGACCAACAGATCGACACGCTGAAACAGCGCAGGCAGAAGTCGCAGAATGTAAAAGCGGCCATTGCCTGTTTGCACGATTATCGCGCCAGGCTGCCGAATGACAGTCTGGATTTGCAGGAAATCCTGGGAATCGAGGGGATAGCTTCGCGGGTCTATTTTCGCCAGATGTTCGACATGGCCGAATGGAAGGGGAGAAAGCCCAGGGCCAAGCAGGATATTCCAAACCTGCTGCTGGATATTGGCTACACGCAGCTATTCCACCTTATGGATGCCTTGCTGAATCTTTATGGCTTCGATACATATCAAGGCGTATATCATCAGGTGTTCTATCAAAGAAAGTCGCTGGTGTGCGATCTCGTAGAGCCTTTTCGCCCGTTGATTGATCGGCGGGTTCGCAAGGCATTTCAACTCGGGCAGGTTCATGAGGGTGATTTCAGTAAAGTCAATGGTCAGTACAGGCTTTTCGGCAAGCAGAGCCAGCCCTATCTCGCATTGCTCTTGGAATCGTTGCTGGCACCTAAGCAGGAAATCTTCCTGTATGTGCAGAGTTACTACAGAGCGTTCATGCGCAGTAGGCCGGCATGCCAGTTCCCGGTTTTCACCGGAGGGAAGTCATGCTGATTGTCTCCTATGACATCAGCAACGACAAACTCAGAGGGAAGTTTTCGAAGTTCCTTTCGAAGTTTGGATATCGGCTTCAATATTCGATGTTCGAAATCAAAAACAGCAAACGGATACTTGGAATTGTCGAGTCGGATATACGGAACAAGTTCGAGAAACGGTTTGGCGAGTCGGATAGCATCATGATTCTCAATTTGAGCAAGCAATGCAAAATTACCAAGTACGGTTATGCGAAAAATGACGATGACGATTTAATCATTATCTGATAGATTGCAGCGGATCGGGCAAGGGTTGCAAACCTCGGTCTTAATGAGGCGCTTGATGCATGAAACGCTCTTTACAAGCCGATTTTCCTTGGTTCAGCCACTAAATAGTGGTCAAATTTGGCCAGTTTTCACGCCACCTCTCTAAGACCGGTCATAAATTTCTACTGTCGTAGATATGACGGTTCAGACGATTAACTCTTTACTCTAAGACCGGTCATAAATTTCTACTGTCGTAGATTGCATTGCTCACTTGAGCGCCAAGATCTCTAAGACCGGTCATAAATTTCTACTGTCGTAGATAGTGTAATAATGGATCAACGCCACACGCTCTAAGACCGGTCATAAATTTCTACTGTCGTAGATTTCTGCGTAATCTCGGGCATCATCTCCTCTAAGACCGGTCATAAATTTCTACTGTCGTAGATTATGCGCTGCGA
>CAYLYU010000069.1:0-9810 GCA_964387725.1 uncultured Zetaproteobacteria bacterium
CTCCTAGGGCCTGTTAACACTAATTTTGGTTGTAGCGACGAGGCCATTTTTGTTGCTATGCAAGGCATTTCGAGCACAGTGTGCCCGTGGCACGTTAGCGAGAAATAACGTAGCAGAGTACAAAAATGGCCCGTCCCGCAGGGCTGCGCCCCAAATAAGGCCATTCAGCGTTGCTCGTCGTTCATTTGGATTTACCAAACTTCCCTCCTCGCGCCTTGACTAGCCTTATTTGGGGCAGCAGCGCTTCAATCAAGATTAGTGTTAACAGGCCTAGTAGTTGCCAGGATTCAAAATTTCTTAACAGACCTGTCTGCTACCCTGTTCATGTCAGCAGACCTGACAGAGTGGCTGGGGCGGCAGGATTCGAACCTGCGCATGCCGATACCAAAAACCGGTGCCTTACCACTTGGCTACGCCCCAATTCTGACCATTCATGCCACTTTCATGGGATGCAAATCCAGCAGGCTTCCAATATGTGTCCAGGATGCCAGGCCTTCGGATTTGATGTCCTCGGCCAGAGACGATGCTTTGCTGCGTGATGAAAAAAGGCCCACGCACGTTGAACCGCTGCCGCTCATCCATGAAGTCCCCCCTGAGGCACGCATGACACCAAGTAGATCACCAATCGCGGGGCAAATGCTGGTTGCAGCCACTTCTAAATCGTTATAGCCCAACCGATCAACGCATACATTGGAATTTGAATGGCTGCGAATCCTATCCAGCTGCTTATTTTGGGTCAATTCAATCAACGTATCATAATGGCGAAAAACATCCACAGTGGAAACTCCCTGCCCTGGATAGGCAAGCAGAACATAGCCTTTTGGCAGAGAGGCGCTTAAGGGTGCCAGGTGCTCACCTGCGCCACCTGCGATGCTGGCACGCCCAAACAGGAAGCAGGGAATGTCAGCACCAAAGGGAATTGAAAAATCTATTAACTCTTTGGTAGAAAGGGAAAGCTTCCACAGGTCATTTGCCGCCATCATAGCCGTTGCGGCATCACTGGAACCTCCACCCAGGCCAGCCTTTTCCGGCAGATGTTTCGTAATCACTACATGCATACCCTGACGGATGCCATAGGTTCTGCGCAGGGCATCAAGTACGACGTAAACAAGATTTTTTTGTCCAGAAAGGTGGCTCCGGGAACAGGAAACAGATAATTTATGATCAATGTTACATTCCAGCCAGTCGGCAATGTCCATGTAGGCGAAGCTTGTATCGAGAAGGTGATAACCGTCTGACCTCTTTTCACCGACCTGAAGATGCAGGTTAATTTTTGCTGGTGCCGGCAGGCCCGAACTACTGGTCGGGCTAATCATCAATCATCAGGATAGCGGTTTTTCCAAGGCTTGTATCCGTAACTCTTAGCTGCTTTCTGTTTTGTACCCATTTTACTTTGAGCAGACTATCCATTCGTTTTCCAGACCACTTGTTTTTGGCGGTGACAGTAAAGCCCGAAGGTGTCAGACCAGATAAAAAGAGGGAGATGTCATTTGGGTGCAATGAAATACCGAAAGAGGTGAGATCCTTCAGGTTTATATCCTGCCATGAGGTAAAGGCAGCCTGATTGTCACGTAAGCGCATCTGACCTTTTTGCCAGAGAAGTTCGATGATGCGTCCGGTTGCAGCATGAGTCAGACGTAACTTGCCCGAATCCTTATCTATTGAGTGCCACTTTACCAAGACCTGCCAGCGTCGTGCAGGTTCAATGACGATCAGTCGGCCTGTAAACTCTGCATAAGTTTGTGTTCCTGTTTCCGGAGATTGCTTGGCGCAAGCGACAAGTATCCCGACAAGAACAATTCCGGATATTTTTTTCCAAAATCGGAGATCTTTTATCATAATCCTGTTGATATTTTATCGCGCAATTTGCCAGCCTGCTTGTGACCGGTCTTAATGGCCTTCTTCCAGGCTTTACGGGCAGCTTCGACATCACCGGTTTTCCATAGCATATCTCCTAAATGCTCAAACATGACCGGGTCGTCTGATAACTTCTCCAACGCCTTTCGCTGTAATTTGAGAGCCCTTGCATATTCATGACGCTGAAAATATACCCAGGCAAGGGAGTCGAGATAATATGGATCTTTTGGTTTTTGTTTCAGAGCTCGTCTGATCAGCTTTTCTGCTTCATTGAGCTGAATGCCACGTTCTGCAAACAGATATCCGAGAAAATTCAAGGCTTCAGCATTATCAGGATCAATCGTCAGCAGCCGCCTTAAATTTGTTTCTGCGCCAACATAGTCATGAAGCTTTTCGTAGGCAATAGCCCGATTAAGCAGCAAATCCGCAGGAATTTCCTCCAGGCCCAGAGCCTGTTCTGATTCCTGCAGCAAAAGTTTGAACTCTTCCTGCTGCAAACGAACGGAACTTAGCATGATGTGGGCATCAGCCAGTTTGGGGTATTGACCGATCAAGGTAGTCAAGCGTTTGATCGCCCTTTTCAGTTTGTTTTGGCTCAATTCAATGCTGGCAAGCCTCAGTTGAGTCTTGCTGTAATCCTGATCCTTGGGGTCAAAGTTCTTGTACAGCTCAGCAGCTTCTTCAACCTTTCCCAAGGCCTCCAGGCTGGCAGCCAGGTAGAAGCGAATAGAGGAACGCCCGTCCTGTTTTTTCAGGGCTTTTCGGAAGAGTGTGGCAGCTTTCGAAAAGTTTTCTTTCTGATAGTAGAGCAGGCCCAGACTAGTCAAGACTTCACTGGGTCCACCAGTGTTGAAGGCAAGCTCATTATAAACGCCAATGGCCTCATCAATACGTTTTTGTTGAACAAGAAGTTGTCCAAGACTATTGGTAACTGCAAATGCCCGAGGATGACTATGGATAAAATCCCGCAAAACAGTTTCAGCTTTTGCAATATTTCCCTGTGCAGCAGCCATATTACTCAACATGAGTACGGCACGCTCATCATGAGGAGATGCTTTTAACAGGGCTTCTATCGACTGTTGGGCTTTGACGGTTCTTCCCTGCCGAAGATAAAGCTGTGCCTGGAGCCTGAACAATTCCGGGTGAGGGGTAGCCTTTAGCGTTTCTTCGATGGCAGCGTGAGCCTCATCCATTTTCCTCATCTGGCTTAGCAGCCTGATCTGCAACACGCGAGCCTGGAGCGAATCAGGTTGTTTCTGAAGCAGCAAATGAATTTTACTCAGGGCCTCTTCCAACTTGCCCTGCGCAGAGAAGGTTCTGGCATGCAGCATGAGTACCCGGATTTTTATCTCTTTTGCCAGAGAATCATCGGAGAGGATGACTTTTATGTGTTTTTCCGCCTCGGGAAAGCGGGTCTTTAACAGCAGAAGTTCAGCCAGCTGAAGGCGAGGCTCTTTTGCCTGTGGATCTTTCTCCACCAGGGTTTCAAGAAACCGGATAGCAAGATCCACTTTCCCATGATTGATGGCATCCAGTGCAGCCAGATACAGGAACTCGCTATCCATTGCCTTTAGGGGAGTTCGAGCTTCTTCCCTTTTCTGTGCGCTTTTTTGTGTCTCCACACTTGTTGGCGCACAGGCAGCAATGGCTGCTGCCAGAATGATGGCAAGCAGCAGTTTCAAGATGTGATCTCCTGCAGGGGAACCGGACAAAATTTATTGCCTTGAACGTTGAGTGCCCAGCAGTTCAAGTCAGCTGGTGTTCCGTTGTGTATGCTGACGATGATATATGCATATCCTTCCCAGGCGCTGGCCAGATCAGTAGGCGATGGCTTTGCAGGGCAGTCAGGATGGCTGTGATAAATGCCGATGATATCCCGATTGTTTTTACTTAACTCCAGATCTGTTTCCCGATATTCATCCGGATCGAGCTGGAATCGATCGGCAGCTCGCTCAGTGTTTGTATTGCGAACCTCCCTCGCCTCATCAATAACCCATGTATGATCCTGAACGTTACCGATCAGCAGGCCACACGCCTCCAGAGGATAATGCATGGCACCGGAGTTCCGGATGAGTAAACAAGCATCTTGCCTGATCATGCAGCGTAGATCTGATGCACTGTGGTCAATGACGTTGAGATATTCAGGGCTGTTAAATCGATCGGGGTTGTACATTGGCTCTCCATAGACGTTGCGAAGTCAAACATGCAGACGGCATTTCGTCCATGCAAAAGAAGTGTAAAGCTGAATGGATCTATCTGTATTTACCCGACAGGCCCTAGTATGATGTGCCGTCTGCTGACCAGTCTCTGTTAACTAATTCAAGGATGTGACTTAAAATGATAACGATAAGTATAAAATCAGGTTCACCGGATAAACAGCGTGATGATGCAATCGTTCTTCCTCTGCTGGCCGGACGAAAGCTTTCTGCCAGTGGTGAATCCTTGCAACAAACGAGCCGGAATACGCTTGGGTCTTATCTAAGGAAATTTGACCAACAGGGCGACTTTGGTGAAGTCGGTATTCTTTATCATGTGGATGAAAGCCTGTCATCGAGACTGATTCTACTGGGAACAGGCGAAGAAAAGGCACTTGACCTTCACAAGCTTCGCCGCCTTGCTGCAATTGTTGTTCGTCGTTTGGACAAGAGTGGGGCCAGGGATATTTCAGTTTATCTGGCCGAGCTAAATATTCGCAATGCCTCTCTTGCTGACAAGGTGCAGGCGATTGCCGAAGGTGCCTGGCTTGGTCTTTACAGCTTCACAAGGTATCAGAGTCAGAAGAAAGAGAACAAGAGGACTCTGCGCTCTGTTACCCTGATGATTCCATCCCGGAAGCAAATCAAAGTGGCTCAAGAGGCAGTTCGAATCGCCCATGCCTGTTGTGAAGGCGTTATATTCGCTCGTGACCTGGCTAATGAACCGGGGAACATATGTACTCCGTCTTATCTGGGTGAGCAGGCAACAAGTCTGGAAGATGGAAAAACCTCTGTGACGGTAATGGACAAAAAGAAAATTGAGGAAGCTGGGTTTCGGGGCCTGCTGGCTGTCAATCAGGGTTCCTCGGAGGAGCCTCGTTTTATTATCCTGAATTACAAGGGAGGCGAGGAGGGCCAGGCCCCGGTTGTCATCGTTGGTAAAGGCCTTACCTTTGATGCTGGAGGTATCAGTATTAAACCGCCACAAAGTATGGATGAAATGAAATTTGATATGTGTGGCGCTGCGGCTGTGCTTGGAACCTTCAAGGCAGTGGAGAGCATGGGCTTGCGGTTGAATATTATGGCCGTGATAGCTTCTACAGAGAATCTTTTGGGTGCTTCTGCCTATAAGCCGGGCGATATCATCAAATCATATAAAGGTATCAATATCGAGGTTCTGAATACAGATGCCGAGGGACGTATCATCCTTGCCGATGCTCTGGCCTATGCCGCTGAACAGAAGCCGGCAGCCATCATCGATCTGGCAACATTGACGGGTGCCTGCGTCATCGCCCTGGGTTCGCAAGCCTCGGGCTTGCTGGGCAACAATGAGAGGCTGCTTTCAGAGCTGGAAAAGTCAGCTGGACACACCCATGATCGAGTCTGGAGGTTGCCGCTTTTTGATGAATATCAGGAACAGATCAAGAGCAAGATCGCTGACATCAAGAATATCGGTGGTCGTGAAGCCGGAACGATCACTGCTGCCTGTTTTTTGTCGCGTTTTGTTGATGATGTGCCCTGGGCTCACCTGGATATTGCAGGCACGGCCTGGAATATGAAGGGGGACGACATGAGTGCCAGTGGTGCCACAGGAGCAGGGGTACGTTTGTTGCTGGACTTTTTAAGCCGACGTGCCGCCTAATTTAGAGAAGGGAGGTGTCGGCCTGTGGGTTGGTGTTTTTCTTTCTTTAACCTTGGCAATTTGGTTTTTCAATGATGCGCTTTTTTTATGGGTTAATGGAGCCAACACCCTTTGGCTGGATACTGTTCTCGGATTGCTGGGCGGCTTAGGTGACGGGCTTGTCGTTGTTATTGTCGTTACGGCTCTGATGCTGTGGAATTTTCGTGCCGGTGTGGCCGGTCTTGTGGCCTTCCTTGGTTCCGGATTGGTCGCTCAGGCTTTGAAACATATTTTCAACTTACCCAGGCCGGCAGCCGAATTTGCCGATGTTCATATTCTCGGACATCCTCTGATGAGTCATAGTTTTCCATCTGGCCATGCAACCTCGCTTGGCGTGGTTTTTTTCCTGGCCTTGCTGGTTTTTGGGCGCCATGACTGGCGTGCCTGGTTTGTTGGCACCCTGATGTTACTTGCAGCAATCAGTCGCGTTTACGGGGGAGTACACTTTCCTCTCGATGTCTGGGCTGGTTTCAGCATAGGTATATTTTGTATGTGGGGAGCCTGGCTTCATCTGTTGCGCTGGCCGGAACAGTCTTGGGAGACATCTGTGTGGGCCTGGAATGTTCCGGCACTGATACTGATTGTGGAAGCAGCGATTCTTGGACTTGGCTATCGGATTCAACCATCAACAGCCGAGCCTCTGGTTCTGTTTATATCAGTTTCAGCACTGGTCTGGGTTGCCGTAGGCTGGAGGAGGCGATTTGAGTCCTAAGATTTATTTTGAACGTCTTGATGAAGATGGAAGAGTTGAGGGCATTGCCCGGCTTCTTCTGCGGAGGAAACGTCTGAAACCACATGTTCTGATTTTTTGTCCCGATGTGGAGATAATGGAAAAACTGGATGCAAAGCTGTGGACAGTTCATCCCGAATCCTTCCTTGCACACGGAGTTGCCGGAGAGAATCATGAGTTTAATGCTGAACAGCCTATCTTGCTGGCAGCTGAAACCATTTGGGACAATCAACCTGAAGTGTTGATCAACGCCAGCCTTGAAATTCCAACAGATTTTTCAGACTTTCCAGTTGTTGTTGATTTTGTCGATGCCTGGAGTGGGCCACTGCTTCGGGCCAGTCGGGAGCGTTTCCGAACCTATCGGCAGCTTGGCCTGAATCCCGAGTACCTGGGAGATGCCGGGAAAGTGAAAAACGCTTAGTTGTTGGCTCTTCCACCCTCTGGTCTGCTTCCTTAGCATGGGGCCATGAGTGAGAAGAAAAACATTGATGATATTCTTGCTAACCTTGATCGATTGCTGGATGAAGGTGTCGAGAATGAACCTGAAGAGAAAAATGAACACGGATCCGCAGCCGGGCTTGGGTCGGAGACTGTTGAATCTTCTCCTGAAGTATCCACAATTGATGATTATTTTTCTCACGGGAAGATATCGGGAAGAAGCGATGAGGCAGAAGTAATGCCTGTTGCCAAACCTGAAAGCTGCCGGAGAAAAATTCTCCTGACTGCGGACATGCTTGTGGAAGTTCCACCTGACTTCCCTGATGATAATTAAGTTAAATACTTCTCTTAAACGGGTAGGATCCAATGTCCAATATTGAGCAAAGCGTTAACCTGGCCAAGGCCTACGACCCTGCTACTGTCGAACCGGCTATCAGCGAGCAATGGCTTGCCTCCGGCTGTTTTGCGCCCCAGGCAGGAAATAAATCATATTGTGTTGTCATTCCCCCACCCAATGTGACCGGAAGTCTCCATATGGGGCATGCTTTCTCTTATACCCTTCAGGATGTTTTGGTCCGCTGGCAGCGCATGCAGGGAAAACAGACCCTTTGGCAACCCGGTACGGATCATGCCGGTATTGCCACACAAATGGTGGTTGAACGTCTCCTGGATAAAGAAGGGCTGCATCGTCGTGAGCTAGGACGGGATCGTTTTCTGGACAGGGTGTGGGCATGGAAGGAACAGTCCGGTGATACCATCATCAAACAACTGAAGCGCCTGGGATCTTCATGTGACTGGTCGCGGGAACGCTTTACCCTGGATGAAGGGCTGAGTTGTGCCGTACGAGAGGTATTTGTTCGTCTGTATGATGAGGGTTTGATATACAGGGGCAAACGTTTGGTCAATTGGGATCCGGTGCTGGAAACCGCTGTTTCAGATCTGGAAGTGGCGCATGAAGAGGAACACGGACATTTGTGGCACATCCGTTACCCACTTGCAGATGATGCCGAAGTTCATTTGTATGTTGCGACAACCAGGCCGGAAACAATGCTGGGAGATGCTGCAGTAGCGGTGCATCCGGATGATGATCGCTACGGGCATTTGATTGGCAGAGAGGTTCTTTTGCCTCTGACCGGGAGGAAAATCCCGATCATTGCCGATAAATATGTTGATCCGGAATTCGGTACCGGCTGTGTCAAAATTACCCCTGCCCATGACTTCAATGATTATGAGGTTGGTCAACGGCATGATCTTCCCCTTGATAATATCTTTGATTCGCAAGCCCATCTGCTGAAAGACGAACTGATCCCCGAGAAATACCGCGGTATGGAACGCTATGAGGCACGCGAATATATCGTTGCTGATCTTGACGCTGAAGGCTTGCTGCACAGGATCGAAGAGCATGTACACATGGTAGGGCGTGGCGATCGTTCACATGCCGTGCTGGAGCCGTACCTCACCGATCAGTGGTATGTGAAGATTCAGCCCCTGGCCGATCCGGCTATCCGGGCAGTTGAGAACGGGGATATTTGTTTCGTGCCGGAGATGTGGGAGAAGACCTATTTCGAGTGGATGCGTAATATTGAGGACTGGTGTATTTCCCGTCAGCTTTGGTGGGGACACCGGATTCCCGCATGGTTTTGTAAAGATTGTGATCACATTACCGTGGCGGGCGAAACCCCGGAACTTTGTGGTGGTTGTGGCAGTACCGATATTTATCAGGATGAAGATGTGCTGGACACCTGGTTTTCCTCAGCTCTGTGGCCGTTTTCCACCCTTGGCTGGCCGCAACAGACTGAAGAGATGCAGCGGTTCTATCCTACCAGCGTGCTGGTTACGGGTTTTGACATCATCTTTTTCTGGGTGGCCCGCATGATCATGATGGGACTGAAGTTTGCCGGTGATGTGCCATTCAAGGATGTCTATATCCATGCGCTGATCCGGGATAATCAGGGTCAGAAGATGAGCAAATCCAAGGGGAATGTCATCGACCCCCTGGTTATGATGGAGAAATATGGTGCCGATGCCCTGCGTTTTACACTGGCTGCCATGGCAACACAGGGCCGTGACGTTAAGCTTGATGAAAGCAGGATTGAATCTTCCCGCAATTTTATGAACAAGATCTGGAACGCTGCCCGCTTTGTATTTATGAACCGTGGTGATGCAAGGCCGGAGACAAGCCTTGTGCCAGAGTCAGATCTCAATCGCTGGTTGTTGCATGAACTCGATCAATGTGCCGGCAAGGTAGACGCTGCCTTAAGCGCATACCGTTTCAATGAAGCAGCCTCAGCACTGTATGCCTTTATCTGGGGAACGTATTGTGACTGGTATGTGGAGGCAGCCAAAGTGCCGCTGAATTCCAGTGACAGTTCTGTCAAACAGGAAACCCGGACCATCATGCTCACAGCACTTGATGGCTGGCTGCGGCTTTTGCACCCTTTTTGCCCCTTTATTTCGGAGACATTATGGAAATCCCTGCACGGCGATGGTGCTGCTCTGGTAGCTGAATCATGGCAGAGCAGGGGCTGTTATGAAGGCCCTGAATATTCGGTTGCGGCAGGCAGATTGGAGCGCGTCAAAGAGATCGTAAGTGCGATTCGTTCCATGCGCGGGGAAATGAATGTACCTCCCGGGAAACGTATTAAAGTGGCCATTGCCTGTTCCGGTAAATTCAGCTGTGATTTGAAATCGCAGCTTGATCTGCTGACAAACCTGGCCCGACTTGATCAACTGGAGTGGCTGGCGGAAGGTGTCGAGCTTAGCGGTTCTGCTATAGCACCCCTTGATGCTGCGACTGTCTTTATGCCTTTGGCTGGGTTGGTGGATATTCCAATTGAGCTGGCACGACTGGCCAAGGAAGAAGCAAAGCTGGAAAAAGAAATATCAAAGATAAATGCCAAGCTGAACAA
>CAYLYU010000070.1:0-4462 GCA_964387725.1 uncultured Zetaproteobacteria bacterium
GCCAAAGCCGCCGAACTACGGGCACAGGGCCGGGATATCATTAGCCTGAGCGTAGGCGAACCGGATTTTGAAACTCCCCGACATATCCGTGCAGCCGCCATTGAGGCGATTCATTCGGGCTTCACCCGTTACACTGCGGTCGCAGGTATTCCCGAGCTTCGTGCTGCCATTGCGGCAAAACTTGAACGTGAAAATGGCCTCAGCTATGCACCGGAAGATGTTGTGGTTTCCAGTGGTGGCAAACAGGGTATTTATAATCTGATGCAGGCCGTGCTTAACCCTGGAGATGAGGTGATTATTCCGACACCATACTGGGTATCCTATCCGGATATGGCCCTGCTGGCGGATGCCAAACCTGTTCTGGTGGAAGCAGAAGAATCCGCCGGACTCAAAATCACACCGGAACAACTGGCCAGGGTTATTACTCCGAAAACAAGAATGCTGGTGATGAATTCCCCTTCCAACCCGACCGGCATGGTATATAGCAAGGACGAGCTACAGGCACTGGGTAAGGTCTTAGCGGAACATAGAAAAATTACTATTCTGTCCGATGAAATGTATGAGAAAATTGTTTTTGACGGTCTTGATTACAGTAGTTTTGCAGCTGCAAATCCGGAGCTAAAAGATCGAACCATTACCCTTGGCGGTGTTTCCAAGGCCTATTGCATGACCGGCTGGCGCATCGGTTATGCCGCAGGCCCGGCCCATTTGATCAAGGCAATGGGCAAGATTCAATCCCAGAGCACCTCGAATCCAGGCTCTATTTCCCAAAAGGCAGCACTTGCTGCGATTATCGGGCCACAGGATGACCTGGAACATATGGTAAAAACCTATCAGCGTCGCCGGGAATGGCTGCTTCAACGCTTAAATAGCATTCCCGGGATGCGCTGTCTGAAACCGGAAGGGGCATTTTATCTCTTTCCCAACGTCCAGGGCTGGCTTGGCAGAAGAATGCCTTCCGGCGACATTCTGAACAACGATGTGGATGTCTGCGCATGGCTTCTGGAGGAAACCGGCATTGCCATTGTTCCGGGCACAGCATTTGGTGCTCCGGGATTTGTACGTTTCTCTTACGCCGTCAGTCAGAGCACTCTGGAAGATGCCTGCGAACGCATTGAGAAGGCCGTAGCTCAATTAAGCTAACTTCCTCAGGTGCATAAGTATCAAGATTAACCGTCAACGGAAAAAGCAAGATGGCTCATGCCCACAGGATATTTCTGTTAGATGGAGGTCAGGCCGGAACCTGTTTCCGCATATTTGTGACAGCTCCGGTAAAGTGCCGCATCAGAACTGCAATAACGCCAAGAGAGGCTAGAAAAACAACTACCTGCATGCCACTCGGGTGATCATCATATCCAATCATCACATGCAGAAACTGACCCAGCCAACCTGCCTCGGGAATCAGAGATGAACTATCCCACAGGGGCTGGCCCAGAGAGGGAATAATATTGGCAGCTACCAGATAACCCGAGGCATGAGATGCCATACCCGCAGCCAGCACCGCCAGCAGACAGCCTGTGACCAGAAAAATGCGACCGGTAGGGATGCGAATCAGTCCATAATAAATGGCAGCACCGGTCAGCACACCCATACTCAGACCTATAAGCCCGCCCGTCACCAAAGAGGAAGTATCACCCTGAGCAGCAGTAGCAGCGCCATAGAGGAATAGAACCACTTCCGATCCTTCGCGCAGAACCGCAATAGCTACCACGATGGCCAAAGCCATGAACGGCGTATCTCCCTCAACTACAGAATGCCCAACCTTTTTTATTTTCATGGCCAGTTCCCTGCCATGCTGACTCATCCAGATAACCGTCCAGGCAATCATGAGTGACGCTACAATAAGGACAGCGGCATTAAACAGATCTTCGCCAACACCCGATGCTGCATCCTCAATCAGGCCCGCCAGCAAAGCCACTGCAACTGCTCCGGCAAGGCCAGCCAGCACACCAGCACCAATCCAGCGACGAGCCCCTTCAAGCCCTGCTGTTGCAGCCAGCATAATGCTGATAACAAGCGTCATTTCCAGCACTTCCCGGAAAACAATAATGAGGGATGATGTCAATTTAGGCACCTCGTCTTTTTATGAATATACATCAGATTATGGAAATGAAGATTTCTACTGTTTACCGGCACAACTTTTACAGAGGCCAAAAATAATGAGCTGATGACCACTCATATGGAAATTCCTCTCACTTGCGACACGCTTCTGCTGCCTCTCAATATCATCATTGGTAAATTCATCGATGCTTCCACAATCTGAACATACGAGATGATCATGGTGTTCCTTGTTGGCGTGTTCATAATGCCTTTTATTCTGCACCTGAACACTGTTGATCATGCCGTCATGATCCAGAGCGGCCAGACCACGATAAATGGTCGCAATGCCAATGATGATCCCTTCTTCTGCCAGAGCATGCGATACCTCTTCCGCATCCCAGTGGCGATTGGAGTTATTAATCAGATCAAGAATGGCTTTACGTTGAACAGTTAGCTTTCTCATAGGCCGACATGATAATTACTATCATGCGCAGGTCAATCTTTTCCTGTCAGGCAGGGAATCGCCTCATCAGGAGGTCAACCAGGCTCTGTCGCGCCTTTTTCAAGGCTAAATGACTCATGCAGAGCCCGAACCGCAAGCTCAAGATAGCCTTCCTCCAACACTACCGTAATTTTAATCTCACTGGTGGTAATCATCTGGATATTAATGCTCTCCCGGGCCAGGGTATCAAACATCTGCCGGGCCACGCCCGTATGCGAACGCATACCTACACCCACAACTGAAACCTTTGCCACAGTATCATCACCTTTGACATCGCGGCCCTTCACCTGCTCACATATCTGTTGCATGGTCTGCATGGCTCCGGGGTAGTCACTACGATGAACCGTGAAGGTAATATCAGTCAATCCCTGTTCACTGACATTTTGCACGATCACATCCACATTGAAGCCAGCCTCGGCAACGGGTCCAAACACCGATGAGGCAATCCCGGGCTGATCCGGAATGCCCAGTATAGTAATTTTGGCCTCGTCGCGATTATAGGTTATGCCAGTAATGGCTGCTCGTTCCATATTTCCATCCTCTTTCGTTACCATAGTTCCGGCAATGTTCTCAAAACTGGATCGCAAATGCAGTGGCATCTGATAGCGCATGGCCATTTCCACAGAGCGGGTTTGTAAGACCTTGGCACCCAGACTGGCCAGTTCCAGCATTTCCTCGTAAGCGATCCTGTCAATCTTGCGAGCCTCAGGAACAAGACGTGGATCTGCGGTATAAACACCGGCTACATCCGTGTAGATATCACACATATCCGCCTTTAATGCCACGGCCAGGGCAACAGCCGATGTATCCGAGCCTCCCCGCCCGAGTGTGGTGATATTTCCCGCCTCATCAACACCCTGAAAACCTGTCAATACAGGCACTTCGCCATGTTTCAGATGCAACATCAGACGCCCGCTTTCGATTTCCTGTATACGGGCCCGGGAATGCAGATTGTCAGTTCTAAACCCGGCCTGCATTCCTGTATAGGAATATGCCGGCACTCCCCGCCTTATTAATTCAATCGCCAGAAGCGCCGAACTGACCTGTTCTCCTGTGGCCAGCAGGGCATCCATCTCCCGGGGAGCTGGATGCCTGGCAAGGGCATGCGCCAAACCAAGCAAACGATCCGTTTCACCGCTCATTGCCGATACCACAACAGCTGTCTCAACACCCTGACGCCAGCTCTCTTCAATCAGAGTTGCAGTTTTACGCAGACGTTCCAGACCACCTATAGATGTCCCGCCAAATTTCTGGACGACTCGCATCAGGGGTTATTTTCCTCAAACAGTGTAGCAATGGCGACCTTGTTCAAGCCAAGCTGACGCAAGGTATCCAGTGCGAAGACAACCCGCTTGTGTTGAGCCTCGGCGTCGGCACGTAAAACAATGCGAATGCCGGGATCTCCCTTACTCGCATTCAGGATTCGACGCCGAAGATCATCATCATCAACGGCTTCATCGGACACATAAAGCTGGCCGGCGGCACTGATGCTGATCACCACTTCTTTTGTATCCTGTGTTTCCTCCTGAGTCTTGCTGGATGGAAGATCAAGTTTCAGACTGCTACCCACCTTGAATGTGGTTGAAACCAGAAAGAAGATCAGCATAAGGAATACGACATCCACCAGCGGTGTGATATCCACCGTATAACCCTGCCTCTTTTTTTGGCGAAGTCTCATTAACGTTCGCCCTTCAGGAGTTCGACAAAGCGTAAGGCGTGCTGTTCGATTTCAAGAACCAAATGGTCAACACGGGATTCAAGCATGCGATAAGCAACCAGGGCCGGTATGGCAATCGTCAGGCCGACTGCCGTAGTATTCAGTGCCTTTGAAATGCCTCCGGCCAACACGTCGGCCTTGCCTACCCCTTCCACACTGACAACCTGAAAGACCTCAATCATACCAATCACTGTCCCGAGCAG
>CAYLYU010000070.1:4562-9792 GCA_964387725.1 uncultured Zetaproteobacteria bacterium
GCCTCGACATCCTGTCTCGGAATCACGGCAGAACGTCGAAGACTCCAGCTCCGCTCGAAAATGATCGTCAGGGCCAGGATGGAACAACCAAGCAGAACATAGATGACCGTGCCACCCTGATGAATAAACTCTAACATATTGCCTCCGGTGCCCGATTATAGGTGGAGCGTCCACCACTTCAATGCATTCAGTCGATTTTGGGATTTGGGTCGCTTCCAGCTATACACTTTCCAGCCAGGAGGCCCTTCTCCCTCCCATTGGGCCATCACTGCTCCATCTGCTGTATTCCATATAATACTGCCGGACTCCCGGTAACGCTCAACAACGGCAGCTTTGGGAAAACGGTAACGGTTGTGGCGTCCCGTTTGGGCAATGGCATGAACCGGCATCAGTGAGGAAACCCAGTCAACCGAACTGGAGGTATTACTTCCATGATGTGGAATAAGCAGAAGATCATGCTTGCCCGGGCCGTGCGCAATGATGTGCTTTTCAGCTGCTTTTTCAATATCTCCGGGAAAAAGAACCCTGCTGCTCTCACCCAGCCGCAATGAGAAAACCAGCGAAGCGTTGTTATCATTGGCCGGATCATAGCCATAAGGAGGCCAAAGAACCTGTATATGATAGTCTTTTCGTCTTATCTTATCTCCCTGCCCGAGCCACAGAATATGTGCGCCATCCTGCCTCAATCTCTTCAATAACCCCTGCATGCCGGCATGTCGGCGATTTTCCGGTACGTCAGCCAACCATACTTCACGAATAAACCGAACCTGATCCAGCAAACGATGCGCTCCCCCTATATGATCCTGCTGGGCATGACTGAGAACAAGTACATCAATATGGCTCTGACCAAGCTGCCTGAGTCCCCTTGCTACCTTCGTGCCGGCATTGTATCTGGCTGATGGTCTGCCCGGCGAATCAATGACCATCACCTCCCCGTCGGGAAAGAGAAAACTGGATGAGGCCCCCTGCCCTGCATCCCAGACAACCAACATTGGCTTATCAGGTGTCTGTTCCGGCAAGACAATCATCAGGTAGGCAACCACTACAATCAGACTTCCGGCAAGCGCCATTCGCTTCCTGCCTTTGAAGAACATCAAAAAGACAGCCAGCATGCCTGCTCCATAGATTAAACCCGACCACCACGGAGGAGAAGGAATCCAGAGTTTCCCGGCCGGCCACTGGTGTAGCATGAGCAGATAATCGTTACCCAGGCTGATACAAAATCCGGCGATGTGAAACAAGCCAACAGCGACGGCATCCAGGCCAACAGCTATCGATATTTCGGCAAGTAACGCCAGGGGAAGTATCGTCAAGGTATAGAGTGGAACCATCAGTATATTAGCCAGCAAGCTGTAAACCGGAATGATTTCAAACTGACTGGCAATAATGGGAAGTGTGGCCAGAGAAGCAATGCAGCTGACCAAGATCAGACCCAACATCCATTTCCCTAAATGAAATGTACTGTTCTTAGGCAGGCCCCCGGCCCAGAGGAGCAAGGCAAAAGATGCTGTGAATGATAGCCAAAGTGATATCGATGTCACCGCCCGGGGATCAAAAAAAAGAATCAGCATCAGTGCAGCCAGCAGGGTATTGACGGGTTCCGTTCTGGTTCGCAACCACCATGCCAGGACAGTGCCACCGAGTAGAAAGACGGCCCTTTGTGTTGGAAGTGGCCAACCCGCCAGCAGTGCATATCCACAAGCGACCAGCAAGCCGATGGCAAGGCAGCACTTTCTCACTGGCAAACGGACGATCCAACCCTCCCGACGGGTAAACAGCCACCAGCATAAAACAAACGTCCATAAAGCCACTATGCCAATATGCAAACCTGAAATTGCCAGAATATGCGCTGCCCCGCTGGCCGAAAAGGCTTCCTGGATATGGTTTGGAATGAGAGAACGATCCGCCAGCAATAGTGCCAGCAAAATACCTGCCTGATTCCGATCCAGAGGTTCAAGTATCTTCCTGGTCTGTTGGCGCAAACCATCCAGCCAGCTCTGACGGGAAGAAATGATCCGAATGTCTCCGGAAATGCTGCCGATCAGTGCAATGTGATGGTCGAAGCAGTAAGTCTGATAATCGAAAGAACCGGGATTGGCTGAGTTTTCCGGCGGGTGCAAGCTGACACTGCCTTCGATGCGATCACCGGGCTTTAATGTTGCCCATCTGTTAATCCTGTCGCGATTGCCATAGCCATAGAGAAACACCCGGCCTGCCAGGGCAAAACCATCCTGACGTCGCATTTCATCCAGGGTCAGGCGAACACTGTTCGACCGGGCCTGAACCTCAGCAACATCTGCCGTAATCATGATTTTTTCGTCCAGCCAGGATGCATCAACCGCAACTGTCCCGGCATCCATGAACAGGGCCATTCCACCCCAGACCAGACCCGCAAGGCAGGCAAGAAAAAATACCCGTAATCGCCGGAAACGCGAAACAAGTAGCAAGGCCGATGCAAACCAGGCTAGCGCAGAAAGAGGAAGATAATCAGAGCGTAAACTTATTAAACCAATGACCCAGCCGATGGCTGGCAAAAGTAGAGGAAGTCTTTTCAGCCTCTTGGTAAGCATTTTTGTGACATCAGCGCGGGGAAACTCTCAGTCAGGGTAGACGATCGTGCCACGAATCATTTGATCCCCCCCCAGACTCCTGCGTTCTACACATTCCAGCCGCAAAGATTTGGCCAGATGGGAAGCACCGATACCATGCCAGATCCCCGGAGCTTCCCTGCCACCAATGAGAATCGGGGCCTGATAGAGAACCAGTTCATTGCTCAGGCACGACTCAAGAAAGGCCGCGTGTAATCGCCCTCCACCTTCCAGTAGCAGTGACAAACGCCCCTCATTAGCGAGATGTTTCAGGGCCCCCGACAAACTTTTTACCTCGACTACCTCAACCCCGGCCTTTTTCCAGTCAGCAGAGTGAGTATTCGGGCGGTGCACATAGAGACGTGCCGGCGTACTTTCATCAAGTATATGGTAATCCGCTCTGCAAACAGGGGTATCGCGGCAAAGAACAACCCTTAACGGTGGCTCCCCCCTGCATTTTGCATGACGAATGGTCAAAGACGGGTTGTCGTGCCTGAGTGTCCCCGAACCAATCAAAATTGCGTCACTGGCAGCACGCAAGCGGTGCGCATGTCGGCGAGATTGCTCGCCACTGATCCATTGCGAATGATTTGAATGCGTTGCCATCTTGCCATCCAGCGAGATTGCCGCCTTGGCAATAACATAGGGCATCCCTGCCCTGATAAAATGAAAAAACGGACGGTTTAGCTTATCTGCCTGATCCTTTAGTACCCCGCTCCGAACTTCCACTCCCTTTTCCTCCAGATAACGACCTCCACCGGACATGACCGGATTGGGATCGCTGGAAGCATAGACAAGCCGACTAATACCGGCCTGCAAAATAGCCTTGGTGCATGGCAGTGTTCTGCCTTTGGAAGAACAGGGTTCGAGAGTGACGTATAGTGTTGCATCTTTTGAGACTGCACCGGCCCGATCAAGTGCAATCACCTCGGCATGGGCGCAACCGGTCCTGACATGCCAGCCCTCGGCAATGATTCGATCACCGACGACGACAACAGCACCCACTCGCGGATTGGGGTGGCTTGTACCAATTCCACGCGCAGCCAGCACCAATGCCCGGCGCATAAAATGCTTATCCATCTCCCCTTCAGAATCTATTGCTGATATGCTCATTCTTTCTGATCCCCAAACAAAACATCTTCAAATCCAAACCTGGACAAATCATCCATACGCATCGGGTAAAGAATACCGTCAAGGTGGTCGCACTCATGCTGAACAACCCTGGCATGAAAACCATCTACCTGACGATCGATCGGACGATCATATTCATCAACTCCCCGGTAATGAATCCTGTTGAATCTTGGAACCATACCACGCAGACCGGGAAGACTCAGACACCCTTCCCAGCCGTGCTCTGTTTCATCGCCTGGCATCGACAGGGAGGGGTTGATTAAAACGGTGTCAGGAACCTCTCCTGCATCTGTATAACGCGGGTTTGTCTGTAGACCAAAAATCACGACCCGTAAGGGCACACCAATCTGGGGCGCAGCCAGGCCGGCACCATTCTGGAAAGCCATTGTTTCCCGCATATCTTTCACCAGTTCACGCAACTGCGCGTCGAATATTTTAACCGGCAGGGCCCGTTCAAGCAGCCGGAAATCACCCATTTTTAATATTGATCTGATGGTCATAACAGACATATTCAATGAACAGCCGCATTCATGCAATATTCGGGTTCATGTTACATACGCGTTTCGCCCCGAGTCCGACCGGACTGTTGCATGTCGGCAATGCCTACTCGGCTCTGCAATGCCAGCAGTGGGCGGAAAAGCATCATGCCAGACTGTTGCTCAGAATCGAGGATATTGACCACACCCGTTGTCGGCCCGAATACAGTCTGGCAATCCCGGAAGACCTGCGCTGGCTCGGCATCCATTGGCACGGAGAGGTAATCAGGCAGAGCGACAGAATTGTAAAGTATCGGCAAGCTCTGGAGCGTTTAAAGGATATGGGCATTGTATATCCATGTTTCTGTACACGACGCTCAATTCAAAGGGAAATTGCCAGCATTGGCATTGCCCCCCACCTTGATGAATGTGCAGATACTTATCCCGGCACCTGCAGGTCAATCGATCCGTCCAGAAGTAAGCAGCGCATGAAAAACGAACACCATGCCTGGAGGATCGATGTCGGAAAGGCCTTTCACCTGCTTTCCATCCCGATTGTATGGCGTGACGGATCGGGCAGAAGCCATCCGGTCACTCCGGCATCAATCGGCGATATTATTGTCGGACGCAAGGATATCGCCTTTAGCTACCACCTTGCTGTTGTAGTTGATGATGCGGAACAGGAAATTACGCATGTCATACGGGGAGAGGATCTTATTCATGTCACCCCGCTCCATCGTCTTCTGCAGGCACTGCTGGGTCTGCCTGACCCTGTCTACATTCATCATCAGCTTCTGACTGACAATCAGGGAATAAGATTAACAAAACGAAATCATGCCATCCCTCTGAAGCAATTGACCAAGCTCGGAATCCCTCCCGAAAAGCTTCGCCATTACCTGCTTACAGCTATCCCCCCTGTCTGGCCCTGGCCTGAAGAAACCTTGAAATTGGCAACACCAACCGGATTCGTGATTTAATAACCCTCAGAAAAAGGCCTGCTACCCGGGACTCCAGAAACCTTTTCTTATGAGAGCC
>CAYLYU010000071.1:0-5352 GCA_964387725.1 uncultured Zetaproteobacteria bacterium
AAAATGCGCCGAAGTGGGGAAGTAAATCGCTGCTCACGACTTTTGCAAGTGGCTCTCCTGTCAAAAATAACGCCGAAGAGCGCAAAAACGGCATTTCTCGTTAGCCTTATCAGGTGAGTTTATTTACCAGGGCAGTGATGAGTCCGTGTTTGGAGATTAAACCGACAATCACATCGTTTTCAACTACCGGGAGGTGATGGATATCATCATTTGCCATCTGGGAGGCAACTTCATTCACCCCTTCCTCAGGACTGACAGTCTTCACTTTTTTCAGTCCCAGGTCGCCGGCAGTCATGGCCTGAAGTCTTTCAAGCTCACGTTCGAAACGCGCTTCACCCAGCGGAATCACCATATCAAAGACAGCTATGGCTGTAGGAATATGCAGATTTTGTTGCTGTTCGACCAGATCGGTTTCGGTAATAACACCCATCAAACCACCTTCATCATTGAGAACCAGCATGCCGGAAATATGTTCTTCGCTGAAACGTCGGGTTATTTCCCGGATGCTGGTGTTCAGCCTGCAATGTGGCGGATCAGGGTTCATAATATCGCGTGCCTTAAGCATGGTGTCTGACTCCTTGACTATACAACTTAAATGTTACGGTAAATCCTGGAGCCTGACTCCAGAAATTCCTCGGACTTCTCCTGCATGCCCTGCTCCACTACTTCTGACTCACTTACGTGTTCCTCAGCAGCCAGCTGGCGCAATTCCTGTGTGATCTTCATCGAGCAGAATTTTGGGCCGCACATGGAACAGAAGTGGGCCACTTTGGCAGCATCCTTGGGCAGAGTTTCGTCATGAAATTTCCTGGCTGTATCCGGGTCAAGCGAGAGGTTGAACTGATCCTGCCAGCGGAATTCGAACCTTGCTTTCGATAGTGCGTTATCCCTTGATTGTGCACCGGGATGACCCTTGGCCAGATCTGCGGCATGCGCGGCAATCTTGTATGTAATCACACCGGTTTTGACATCATCCCGATTAGGCAACCCCAGATGTTCCTTGGGCGTGACATAGCAAAGCATGGCACACCCGTACCAGCCAATCTGGGCGGCACCAATACCGGATGTTATATGATCATAACCCGGAGCAATATCAGTCGTAAGTGGACCAAGTGTATAAAACGGGGCCTCGTCGCAACATTCAAGCTGCTTGTCCATGTTCTCCTTGATCATTTGCATGGGAACATGACCGGGGCCCTCAATCATGGTCTGAACATCATGCTTCCAGGCAATCTGTGTGAGTTCTCCCAGGGTTTCCAACTCGGCAAACTGAGCCTCGTCATTAGCATCCGCAATCGATCCGGGGCGCAGGCCATCACCGAGACTGAAAGAAATGTCATAAGCCTTCATGATTTCACATATTTCTTCGAAACGTGTATAGAGAAAATTTTCCTGATGGTGGGCCAGACACCACTTGGCCAGAATAGAGCCGCCGCGTGAAACAATGCCGGCAGTCCGGGAGGCTGTCATAGGCACATGTGCCAGACGAACACCGGCGTGAATGGTGAAGTAATCCACACCCTGCTCTGCTTGTTCAATCAGGGTATCGCGGAAGATTTCCCAATTCAGATCTTCGGCAATGCCACCAGTCTTCTCCAACGCCTGGTAAATAGGCACTGTACCGATCGGCACCGGGGCGTTGCGAATAATCCATTCCCGGGTTTCATGAATATTGGCACCGGTGGAAAGGTCCATCACGGTATCCCCCCCCCAGCGGATGGCCCAGGCCATCTTTTCAACCTCCTCCTCAATGCTGGATGTAATGGCGGAGTTGCCGATATTGGCGTTGATCTTGACCAGAAAATTGCGGCCGATAATGACAGGCTCAAGTTCCGGATGATTGATATTGGCCGGGATAATGGCTCGGCCACGAGCAATTTCACTGCGTACAAACTCCGGTGTAATTACCGGCGGAATGGATGCACCGAAGCTCTCGCCCGGATGCTGGCCACCAACCTCGCGCAGGAACTCAGCTTTCTGATTCTCTCGAATGGCAACAAACTCCATCTCGGGAGTAATGATACCCTTTCTGGCATAGTGCATTTGGCTGACGTTGCTTCCTGCTTTAGCGCGTCGACTGCGATTCCTTGGCACAAAGCGAAGTTTGGTAAGAGCAGGATCATCGGCACGCGCTCTGGCATAACCGGAGGATGAGCCTTCCAGAAGGACAGTATCATTCCGCTCTTCGATCCAGCCATTTCTGATCGGTGGAAGCCCTTTTTTAACATCAAGGTCAATGTCCGGATCCGTGTAAGGGCCTGAGGTGTCATAAACAAGAGCAGGCGCATTATGCTCTTCGCCCCCGGATGTACTTGTGGGCGACAATGAAATTTCGCGCATAGGCACACGGACATCACTGCGTGAGCCCTCAATATAAAGTTTGCGGGCACCGGGAAAAGACTGACGACATCTATCCAGATTCGAAAGTGATTTCATTTCCTCTTTCATTCAACCTCCACATATTCTTGCTTGATTGTCCATACGACGACAATATACCCGACCAGGATATAGTGGTGTCCAGGAGAAAAAACGAACATGTCTTTACTCGAGTTGTCCAGTTCTGACCACGTCCGGCTAAACGAGGCCTATCTTAGCAGTTCTGTTCCATGGCTTCATGTACTCAAGGCCTCGGGATCAAAAATCAGAGATTACCTTCAGGGTCAGATTTCCCAGGATGTTGCCAAGCTCTCGGACAGGCAGGGAATCTACGCAGCAGTCCTGACTCCACAAGGGAAAATGGTCAGCGATATGCATGTCCTTGAGGGAGATACAGATGAAATGCTGATGTTTGTTGAGTCCGGGTATTCCACTGATCTGGTTGGCAGATTGAGGCAATTCTCACTGGGTTTCCAGTTACGTATTGGAATTGTTGATACTTTGCGCCTTATCGCAGTTCAGGGGCCCGGCACTGATATGGCCCTGAATGCAGCCGGATTACCTGTTCCGGATATCAGACCCTTCGCTACAGTCAGCCTTCCGGATAAAGAGATTTACCTCATGCGGATAGCAATGGCCTCTTCTGCCGGCGTGTGGATTGTTACGCCTGCGGAACAGAAACAAAAGTGGCTCGATAAACTGGGCAACAGAGTCGAAGGAAAATATATGGAAGCAGCACGTGTTTTCAATGGGTTTCCCCGTTTTGGGATAGATTTTGATAATACTGTCTATGCCCTGAATGCAAATTTCATTGAACGCCAAGGAGTTTCCTTTGATAAAGGATGTTATGTTGGACAGGAGGTCACCAGCCGCTTGCACTGGCGCGGCAAGATCAAGCGTCGCCTATACCAGGTGCGGATGAATGCGGCCCCGGAGATCATTCCGGCTGAAATCAGAAGCAGTGTTTTGATCGGAAGGCTTAGCAGTTTAATGAAATCCCCCGAAGGATTTTATGCGGGCATAGCCAGCCTGCGAATAGAAGCAGTGGAAGCAGGAAAACCACTGTTTTCAGAGGAAGGTATTCCGATAGAGGTAATAAGTGAAATCAGCTGAGAATCAATACAGTCTTTTCATCTGGTATCAGAGCAATCCAGATCAACTTGCGGCTTTCAGAAACTGGATACTCTGTTTGAAAAAGAAAATTGGATATCAAGGCTACCTCTATGTACGGGATGGAGATGCGGAAACGACTTACATGGAAGTGTTTCATCACGTAGGCTCCGCCGGCCTTGAGAAGATCGAAATGTATGCAGCAGAGCAGGCCTGTTTTCATAATATCAAACGCCACTGTGAATTATTTGCATTGGACAGGAAGAACCAATGACACCGTCTGAAAACACCATACGAAAACGTGCGACAGAATATTTTCAGGACTTGCGCGACCGTATCTGCTCCGCTTTCGAGGCCCTGGATACGGCCAGCTTTGAACGCGAGACCTGGCACCGTGAAGATGGTGGCGGTGGCGTCATGTCCGTCATGCGCGGTAACACCTTTGAAAAAGTCGGCGTGAACTTTTCGGAAGTGCACGGAACTTTTAGCGATGAGTTTCGCAAGCAGATTCCCGGCGCAGACGAGAGCGGGAAATTCTACGCCTGTGGCATTTCTCTGGTCGCACATATGTGCAATCCCAAGGTGCCGGCCGTACACATGAATTTAAGGCGCATTGAAACCAGCCGGGGCTGGTTCGGTGGAGGAACCGACCTGACGCCCTACTTTCCCTTCACTGAGGATACCGAGTTGTTTCATGCGCGGCTTAAGGAAGCTTGCGATCAAACTGATCCGAAATATTATCCCGAGTACAAGACATGGTGCGATCGTTATTTCTTTCTGCCTCATCGCAATGAACCCAGGGGAGTTGGAGGAATCTTCTTTGATAACCTGGATTCAGGCGATGTTGAAAACGATTTTGAATTTGTCCAGTCTGTAGGCGAAGCCTTTCTGAAAACCTACCCGGAGATTGTGGCCCGTCGAAAAGAGGAACCCTTTACGGACAAGGATCGTGAGCATCAGTTAGTCCGGCGTGGTCGTTATGTAGAGTTTAATCTCATCTATGACCGGGGCACTATTTTTGGCCTGAAAACAGGCGGCAATACCGAAGCTATCCTGATGTCGATGCCGCCTGAGGTACGCTGGCCATAGTTTTTAAAAAAAAGGAATTGCTGTTTTGACACTATCGATTCTGGCCGTCATCGCAGGCCTGATAGTTCTCATCTGGGGCGCAGACCGCTTCGTCATCGGTGCGGCTGCGATATCCCGTAATCTTGGCGTTTCCCCGATGATCATTGGTTTGACCGTGGTCGGCTTTGGAACGTCAGCACCTGAGTTGCTGGTCTCTGGCATGGCCGCCTGGTCCGGGAACCCTGGCCTGTCGATCGGCAATGCGCTGGGATCCAATATCGCCAACATTGGTTTAATCCTGGGTATTACGGCCCTCGTCGCCCCCTTGACGGTACAATCAAATACCCTGCGTCGGGAATTGCCGATCATGCTGCTTGCTATTCTGGTCACTTGTGGACTGCTATTGGATGGAGTTTTGAGCCGGTTTGACGGAGTAGTTCTATTCACATGCCTTCTGGCTCTACTGTTTTGCGTGGTAATTTTGGGAAAAAAAAGTCGCAAGGATCCGCTCGAAACCGATTTCGATGCCGAAATACCCACCCGCATGTCTATGTCCCATGCCATATTTTGGCTGGTAGTTGGACTGATTTTTCTGCTCGGCAGCTCTCGACTATTGGTCTGGGGTGCAGTCAATATCGCTCAGGCAGTGGGTATCAGTGATCTGGTCATCGGCCTTACTATTGTTGCAATCGGCACCAGCCTGCCCGAACTTGCCGCCTCGGTCATGAGCGCCCTGAAAAAGGAGCATGATCTTGCTATCGGCAACATTATCGGTTCAAACATGTTCAACCTGCTTGG
>CAYLYU010000071.1:5452-9776 GCA_964387725.1 uncultured Zetaproteobacteria bacterium
CGCTCAATATCTTCATGCTTTGACTTGGCCTCAGCGTGTTGAACCAGATAAATAAACATCATTCCTCCCTACCTTAATCAAGTCGCAAAGAAACGTTGAACATCTTTGATGTTTTTACTGCGAGGGGCTGGCGGAAAATTACGGAATACCTCCCTGCCATAAACTTTTGAATAAACCCGTGAGTCCAATAGCGCCATCACCCCCCGGTCGGTTTGGGAGCGAATTAAACGCCCAACCCCCTGCTTCAGGATAGCGAGTGCTTCAGGCAGCTGAATATCCCGGAAACCATTACCCCCTCTTTCATCGCAAATCCTGATGCGTTCTTTCAACAGAGGGTCATCAGGAGGAGCAAAGGGAATTTTATCGATAATCACCAGAGACAACGTATCTCCCGGAACATCTACACCCTCCCAGAAGCTTCGTGTACCACATAAGATTGAGCTTGTATCTTCTCGGAATGTAAACAATATCTTATCTCTACTTCCATCTTTACCCTGAATTAAAACTCGCCAGGGAAGGTTCGCAGCCAGCAAGGGAGCAATGCATTCCAAAATCCTGTGCGATGTAAATAAAACAAAGGCACGTCCTTGCGAAGCAGATATCAAGGCCTCCATTTCAGCCAGCAAGGCCTCAGGGTAAGTTGGATTCCGGGGTTCCGGTAATGCTTCAGGAACATAGATCAGAGCCTGACGGCCATAGTCAAAGGGGGAATTATGCGAGGTCTCTTTCGCCTCAGCCAATCCAAGACGGGATTTGGCGTAGACAAATCTGCCGGATACCCGCAATGAAGCGGAAAGGAGGATAAACGTCGCCTCCTTGCTCCAGACATGCTTTTCAAGCAGGGGGCCTGTCTCAACCGGGGCCAGATAATGCCGTTTTGATCTTCCCTCCCCATCAAGCCAGGCTACATAGCCCTTTTCAGGCTGCATGATAGCCCGAATATGTTGAGATATTTCCACTGCCCGCCGAGCGAGTGTGGCCAGATCCTGATTGCGATCAGCGCGACTTGCAGCCATTTCTTCTATTTTTTGCCAGGCAGGGAGAACCTCTTCCAGGCCACCATTTGCATACAACGGCAATAGCTCATGAAGCAATCGGGCAACTTCATCCTGCAACTCCATTTCATCACCCGTTTCTTCGAGTGTAGCTTGCATATCGTTGGCCCAGTGTATAAAACGCTGACTTCCTAACTGCAAACCAAAGTGCTGGCTGGCAAGTCCGGCCAGAGACTGGGCCTCATCAAGAATATGGGCATCAAATTCCGGTAGTATTTCGCCGAAATCACCTGACTTCAGGGAGGCATCCGCCAGTAGCAGGCTGTGGTTGGTAATGACAATATCGGCCTCTCGAGCCCCGGAACGCGCCTGAACCAGAGGACATCGATCCCAATCCGGGCAGGAGCGACCAAGACACTGCTCAGCGGTTGAGGTCACCATAGTGCCAATGCCTGCATCAAAAACATCGAAATATAGAGACGAAAGATCCCCTTTCCTGCTGGTTTCAGACCAGTCACGAACTTCCAGCAACAAACGTCCGACCGATGCTGGCAGTCGATGATCCCGAAGACGCTGTTGCAAACGGTGTGGACAGAGGTAGTTGCTACGGCCCTTGAGCAGGGCTACATCTCTTTCAAGACCCAGTGCTTTTAAAACAGAGGGCATATCCTTGAACATCAGTTGATCCTGCAATGCCCGGGTATGGGTAGAAATCAGCACCTTCTGCCCGCTTTTGATCACGGGAACAAGATAGGCCAGTGTTTTGCCTGTCCCTGTTTCGGCCTCGGCCAGTAGTATAGAGCCCGTTGCCAGCGCATCTGCAATCTCTGTTGACAGGGCAGCTTGTTCAGCCCGGTAAGAATATCCCGGAAAGCGTCCGGCAAACTCCGAATCCGGAGAAAGGGCAGCGGACACTTTTTCCTGTAGAGGAATCAATTCAGGGGGTGGATACAGGCAACCTCATGCGCTCCATCTAAAAGATTACCGGCATAGCCCCTGCAATCGACTTTTGCCTGAGGGCAGCGCAGGCGATAGGGACAACCGCTGTTGGCAACTGCCTCGATATCCTGTGCTGGCACATCGGTACCGGCATTCCTCTGTTTGGGATGATTCACAGGCCTGGCTTCCAGTAAGGCATGTGTATAGGGATGTCTGGGTTTACTGAAAACATTCTCAACACTGCCAGCCTCTACAATTTGTCCGGAAAACATGACCGCTACTTTGTCCGCCACCTGTTTGACCACCGATAGATCATGCGAGATAAAGAGGTAGGCAAGATTCTGTTCCGACTGGAGCTGACTCAGAAGGTTAAGGATTTGTGCCTGAATAGAAACATCAAGGGCCGAGACAGGTTCATCAAGAACAAGCAATTTTGGTGATACAGCAAGGGATCTGGCAATACCAATTCGTTGTCGCTGCCCACCGCTGAACTGGTGGGGGTAACGGTTCAGCGCATCTTCACCAATGCCACATTTAGCCAGAACCTCAGTAACCTTCTCCAGGCGTTGCAGCTTGTTCATTTCGGGCGCGTGAACACGCAGGCCCTCGCCAACGGTCTCCCGAATCTTCATGCGTGGATTCAGAGATGCAAATGGATCCTGAAACACCATTTGCATATGGCGGCGAATACTTCGCAGGGCTTTACCCTGCATATTGGTAATATCCTGATCAAGCAAACGTATTTGACCGGAATCCGGTTCAATAAGTCTCAACACAAGGCGGGCAGTTGTTGATTTTCCACTTCCTGATTCGCCGACAATAGCCAGAGTCTCACCACCATCCAGCTCAAAACTGACGCGATCCACGGCGCGAACATCCGGGCTTCGTTTCCCCCACAGGCCCCCTCGCCGAAAGCTTTTTTCAAGTTTTTCTACACTAAGTACATTCATGCCTTTTCCCAATGCCATCCACATGCACACACCTGGCCTTATGCGTATTCTTTAACCATGCATCTTCACGTATTGTTGCAAGGCATGAACCATCAGCCATAGGACATCGAGGCGCAAATCTGCAACCCTCCGGCCAGCTTCCAGGGGCAGGAACCTGCCCTGCAATCACAGGCATGGCTTTCCCCCGCTCGGAGGTTTCCGGACGGCAATGCATAAGGGCCCGGGTATAAGGGTGGGCAGGTTGATCAAAGATGTCGCTAACAGATCCATACTCTACGATATGGCCGGCATACATAACCGCCACCTCATCGGCAAGCTCAGCCACCAGACCGAAATCATGCGTCACCAGTAACATGCCGAGGCCGCGCTCACGTTGAAGTTTTCTAAGTAATAAAATAATTCGGGACTGGACGGAGACATCCAGGGCTGTTGTCGGTTCATCCGCGATAATGTAATCAGGCTCAGCAGACATGGCCATGGCAATGAGTACCCGTTGGCGCATTCCACCGGAAAGGGAATTCGGATATTGTTTTAACAGGAGATCTGCATCCTGCAAACCGACATCCTGCAGAAGTTGCAATGCCCGCTGTCGGGCCTTTTCCCTGTTTAATTTCATGTGCAGGCGAATGACTTCCGTAATTTGATCACCAATTGAAAAGACGGGATTTAGTGCTGTCATCGGCTCCTGGAAGACCATACCGATGCGCCCTCCCCTCACCTGTTGCAACTGTGTTTCGTTCATGGAAAAAATATTCTTGCCATCAAGTTGAATGGAGCCGTCAAGCCTCTGGATACCCTGATGTTCACCCAGCCGTAACATAGACTGGGCAGTCAGGGTTTTGCCACATCCGGATTCACCCACCAGACCGAGAACACGGCCCGGTTTCATCACAAACGAGACGTTTGTCACCGCAGTTAACGCGCCACCGCCGGCAGGAACGCTGAGAGAGAGATTCTTCACTTCCAACATGGTGTCAGAGTGTGTCGGATGCGCCAGCCGCTTTCCAGTGAAAACCTTATGGACCGCCCCTGTTATGTTCAAAAAAGGGTGAGGCAATCATCGCTGTTTATTGCTATATTACAGTTATGGCTGTTACTTTGGGTTTTGTTGTGCGCATGGATCAACCGCAAGCAGTTGCGGTTCCTCCTTTGCTGCCTGCTCAGAAAGTAATCGATGTCCGTCCAGATCCGGAGGTAAAGCCCGCTTACGTAGCGACCTCACCCACATGGCCCCGCCCCGCGTCTCGCCACCCGAATATGATAAAGGCAACCTATAATTTCCATGGGGACCTTGGTGAAAATGCCCGGTCAACCGGTACTCTGCTGGATACCTACGCCTGATTTTATAAATCATTTCAGGGATTAATATTATTGGCACTGTGTATATGAAAATATTTTGCCTTTGACAGGATTCCGGCTAGCGTAGAAGCATAACAGCAA
>CAYLYU010000072.1:0-9536 GCA_964387725.1 uncultured Zetaproteobacteria bacterium
TACGGCCATGGCGTAATTATAGGAGCGGTTCCAACGTGTAATGACATAAAAGTTATAGTGGATCAGTGCAGTTCTGCTTCCCTGTGATGTTTCAAGATCTATAAGTGTTACCCTGTCATCATCTTGCCAGGCATCGGGGAGGGCAGGAAGGCCAATGTTGCGTAATTCTTTCAATGGTTTCCATGCCTTGATGCCTTTATCTCTTAGTTCGTTTAAGAGAGGGTGAGGTGGAAGGGAAGGTAGCCAGTATACGACTGGCCGTTTGGCATCCCAGCCATGCTCATGAAAGTAGTTTCCTACACTACTGATGATATCGAGCGGCGATTCCCAGACATCGCGTTTGCCGTCAGCATCCGCATCGACGGCGAAATGTCTGAATGAAGAGGGGATAAACTGGGTGGTGCCAAAGGCACCTGCATATGACCCCAGAATTTGCTCGGGCAACAGATCCTCTTCACGGCACATGCTTAGAAAGTGGCCGAGTTCCTGCCGGAAAAAGTCAGCGCGTCTGGGGTGCCCTGTAGCCAGTGTGTAGAGGGAGTCAAGCACACGATCTTTTCCCCGGTTGCGACCAAACTTGGTTTCCATGCCAAGAACTGCGGCAATAACACCGGGCTGAACACCATAATTTTTTTCAACCCTTGAAAACACAGACTTGTTTTCTTTCAAATAGTGCTGTCCCATTTTGGCAAGTCTGTTGTTTACGAACAAAGGTCTGTATTGGGTGTAGGGTCGTGCTTCATAAGGACTGTTCATCCGATCAATAATGTCCGGATGGAACCTTGCTTTTTTGAGCGTGGCAAGAACATAGCTATGTGGAAGCTGGAAATCCTTGCCAAGAGAAACGGCTAATTGTTGCAGGTTGTCTGAATTCGGGCCTGCTATGTTCTGTGGCTCTGCTCGTGCTTGAAGAGGAAGAGAAATAGTCATCAACGTAAAAGCAGCCGAAATGGTAAAAAGGAATAGATGGGACACGGTGCCCGTTGCTCCAATTATTTTATGAAGCCAGGAGAATAAGGAATGCAGTCCAGACACCAGGAAGTGTGTGGACTAGAAAATAAATTCGCGTTTGTGTGTCAGGCCTTCCATCTCTTGCAGGAGGGTTTCAAAAATGCCCATGCGCTTCCAGGCGTTGCCGGTTCTCGTCAAACGAATCAGAGATACCACAGGGTTTTTACCAATAAAAGCAATGATTTGACCATTTTTGTTTATATGTTCCTGAATGTATGTAGGCATGTACTCAAGCGTGGCACCAATAACGACAACATCGAATGTCCCGGCCTTATCGAGACTTTGATCGGTCATAGCATTGGCATGGACAACCGTGACATTTTCGACACCATGGAGTTGTAAATTGGTTTTGGACAGGTCAGCCAATTCTTCATGTATTTCATAAGAAACGATTTCCCTGGCGTGCATTGCCAGTAGTGCGGTCAGGTAGCCTGTGCCTGCTCCAATTTCAAGCACGCGCTCCGTACCTTGAAGGTCAAGATCCTGGAGAATATGCGCTTCCTGCAAGGGGCTCATCATTTCCTGTCCGCATGGCAAGGGAACATGTCCTTCCATGTAGGACAGGCTTCGCACATGTTCAGGCACGAAATTTTCTCTTGGCATGGATGCAAGTGTGTTCAGCACAATCGGATTCAGCACCTTGCAGCATCGAATCTGATATTCGATCATATTGCGTCGGGCGACTTCAAAATCAATGCTTGGCATTTCGTTATTTCTCCCCTGTTTAATTTACAAAAGCCTGCAACAGAGTGGCCCTGTTGACAAGAACTCATGCTGAAGCGGCTTAATCTGCGGCTCTGGCAGCAGCAATGGCTGCAATATTCACAATATCATCAACAGAAGCGCCGGTTTGAAGTACATGCGCTTGTTTTGGCAGGCCAAGCAGGATTGGGCCGATGGCTGTGCCCTTACCCAGGTCACGTATCAGTTTATAGGCTATATTCCCCGTTTGCATGGTCGGAAAGATTAAAACATTTGCGGGCTGTTTCAACAGGCTAAACGGATACTGCCCCAGTGTTTCAGAGTTAACTGCTGTGTCCGCCTGCATTTCACCATCAGCGATCAGTGAAGGATAACGATTGTGCACCAGCCGGGTTGCTTCTGCTACTTTTCTTGTTTCAGGATGGTCGACACTGCCAAAATTAGAAAACGAGAGCATTGCCACTCTTGGTTCGAACCCGAGCGATTTGGCAGTTTCTGCGGATAACCAGGCCAGTTCTGCCAACTGTTCGGGGTCCATTTCCACATTGACCGTAGTATCACTCAGTAAATACGCACCCTCATCCATCACCAGCATATAGAGTCCGTATACATGGTAGCGACGCCCTGACCCGTCGTGTCCAAGCACCTTCAGAACAGGTCTTAATACATTGGGGTAGTGCGCGGTTCGTCCGGAAAGTAAACCATCAGCCAGTCCTGTTTTAACCAGCATTGCCCCGAATACATTATAATCGTGTCTCAAATCCTGGATGGCATTATGGCGCAATATACCCCGTCGCTGACGGTCACAGTAATAAACATCGACAAGACCGTTGAAACGCTCGTCATCCAGTTCAGGGTCAATAATCTCGATCCCTTCCATATCAAGATGCAAATCCCGGGCAAGCTCCTGAATACGATCTGGTGAACCCAGCAGAACGGGTTTGGCGATGCCTTGCTCATGCATGATATTGGCTGCACGGATCACCGTAGTATCTTCGCCTTCGGGCAGAACCATCCGCAGGGGATAATTTTTTGCCTTATCGGTAATCCAGCGCATAAACGACCGGGAAATATCAATGCGTCCAGCCAGGTCGTGACTGTAGGACGTTAAATCCTCAATAGGCTTGCGTGCTACCCCGGTCTCAATGGCAGCTTTGGCAACTGCTGCAGGCACCCATTCAATGAGCCTGGGATCAAAGGGTTTTGGGATGATATAATCGGAACCAAAATTGATCCGGTTTTTATTGCCATAGGCTTGCAATACAACATCAGGAACACCCTGCCTTGCCAAGGCTGCCAGGGTATTGGCTGCGGCAAGCAGCATTTCTTTATTAAATGTCGTAGCGCACACATCCAGAGCCCCGCGAAAAAGATAGGGGAAACCAAGCACATTGTTGATCTGGTTCGGGTGGTCGGAGCGCCCTGTTGCCATAATAAGATCGTCCCGTGTTTGCATAGCCAGGTCGTAGGCAATTTCAGGATCGGGATTGGCCATGGCAAAAACGACAGGTCGCTTGCCCATGCTTTTTAACATCTCGGGGCTAACGATATTACCTTCGGAGAGACCGATAAACACATCAGCTCCTCGCATGGCCTCTTCCAGAGTACGTTCGGGGCGTTCAGTGGCAAAATATTGTTTGTGTTCGGGCAGATCTTTCCTGTCGGTGTGAATCACACCCTTACGATCCAGGAATAAAATATTTTCTCTTCTTGCTCCCATGGATTCAATCAGTTTCATACAGGCAAAACCGGCGGCTCCGGCACCATTGCATACGATCACAACCTCATTTATTTTCTTCCTCTGAAGGTAAAGCGCATTAATCAACGCTGCGGAAGTAATGACAGCCGTACCATGCTGATCATCATGCAGAACCGGAACGTTGACACGCTTTCTTAGCTCTTTCTCAATATAGAAACATTCGGGGGCTTTGATATCTTCCAGATTAATGCCGCCGAAGGTAGGTTCCATACGTGCGACTGTTTCGACAAAGGCTTCAGGATCGGACTCCGCAATTTCGATATCAAATACGTCAATATCCGCGAATCGTTTGAACAGAACTGCCTTGCCTTCCATCACCGGTTTGCCAGCCAAAGGTCCGATGTTCCCCAGGCCTAGCACGGCACTTCCATTGGTAATGACGCCTACAAGGTTAGAACGTATGGTGTATTCATCCACCAACTCCGGATTGTCTCTTATTTCAAGGCAGGGTATGGCTACGCCCGGGGTATAGGCCAGAGACAAGTCGCGTTGGGTCAAGCATGGTTTGGATGCGTGGATACCAAGTTTACCCGGTTGCGGCAGCCTGTGATAATTGAGAGTGTCTTCGCGCAAGCTATCCTGGGTCATGGCTGCCTCCTTGGTCAGGTGTTTCGAGCATCCTAAGGAAGTTCTGGAAAATGGCTATCCTGACTTTCCCGGAGGAGGGCGGTCATTGTAAATTGCTGGCTTCAAGTTCAATGTCGATGATGCGTTGTAATACCTTGGGTGAGGGGATACCCCTGATCAGTAAGCCATTGAACAAAAAGCTTGGTGTCCCTTGAATTCCGGCCTGATTTGCAGCTTTAATGTCGTCATGAATAGCCTTCTCAAGTTCTGCATCACCCGTGGCCTCCATGAGACTTGCATCAAGTCCTGCCTCTTTGGCCAGCTTTAGCAATTCAGTCTCTGAAACAGGTCTGTTTTTGAAATCAGCCTGATGTTCAAAGATGAGATCGTGCAAGGGCCAGAATTTGCCCAGCTTTGTTGCTGACTCTCCCAGGCTGGCAAGCCTGCAGGCTGAAGGATGAAAGTCACGAGATGAACCCTGGAGATTGGGGTTACATTCCATTCCCAGTGGCAGGTTTTTGAATACAAGCTTCACCCGGTTTTTGTATGCCGGCAATATTGTTTGCAGAATGAAATGGGCCTTACGACAGTGCGGGCACTGAAAGTCACTGAATTCAACAATGGTTAAGTCGGCATCCGAAGGACCAATGTACGGATCGGAGCGGATATCCACTGTTAGTCTTGGGGTATTGGCCCTGAACTTCCTGTAATCATCTTCGTTGAAGCTGGCAAGTTGATCGTCAATGGCTTGCCTGAGTTCATGGGCACCCAATATGCCGGTTGCGGCAACTGTGATGAAAGAGAGCAGAATTGCAGTACGAGTCCTTCCGGTAGTGAAATCCGCAACAGCGTCTTTTATCAGCTTTCTTATCGGGGTCGCTGCGGCACGGAAGGCAAGATACAGGATTGCCAGATTTAGCATATAGGTCAATAAACACAGCAGGCAAAGATTGCCGATGACAAAGACCATGATATAGGCCAGATAAACATCAATTGCTACAGCAACAGCAGAAAACAACAGGATCAGACAAATTGCGATGGAGGTATTCCGGGCAGGGCGCAAGATACAAGACAGGCCGATGAACAAAAACAGGAGATAGTACATGGCACCGTACCAGGCAAGAGGAACATCGAACCATTCAGCCTGGGGTGATGCAGTGACCGTCTCGCAACTAATGCCACGGCTGAAACCGCAAAAACTGAAATCGGTCAATTTGCCGGTAAAGATTTGTTGATGCAAGTAGGTTAAATAGAGAGAAGTAGCCAGTCCGGCCACGGACAGGATCAGGATGGAGATTAGTAGTTTTTGTCGCTGATTCATTATATAGCCTTCTCTCTTTGTACGGCAAAGGGTAATGCCTGCGCTTTATTTATCCTAGAAAAAGCAGTTGGAAGTAGGTGCAGAGTGTAAGGTATTGACTTGAAGGGCGTAATGAAAAAATGCGTTGTCACCTTATTGGTGATAAGCACTTTTTTCATATAGTCAGGCGAATCAAGAACTTGCGCTATGTGCATGTGGCCAACTGCTTTTTCTAGGTTTATACACACATTATTGTGCATTGATAATATCATCCGGGCATGACCTGTCGATTTGAGTGCCTGGGCGTTTAGACTTCGGTTTTGCTCAACACGACCTTGTTTCGTCCGGAATCTTTGGCTAAGTAAAGTGCTTTGTCGGCGCGGGAAATGATTTGTTCAAGTGATTCGTCTGGAGATAAAGCTGCGACGCCCATCGAGGCAGTAATATGGAGTGTTTCATTATCAGGCAAATAGATCGGTAATGTGTCAATCTTTGACCTCAACCTGTCTATTATATGCATGGATTTATCGATATCGCTATTGGGCAGGCAAATCAGGAATTCCTCACCGCCATAGCGAAATACCATATCGTAAGGCCTCAAACTATTCAGAATATGCTGGGCAGTTTGATGCAGAACAATATCGCCTGCCTGATGGCCATGTACATCATTGACTGCCTTGAAGTGATCCAGATCCAGCATTGCCAGCGCACAGCTTTGTTTGCCTTGCAAGACAAGAGTATGTTCATTTGAGAGTAGCGGCATCATGGCCTGCCGACTGAACAGGCCTGTAAGTGAGTCAAACATTGTCCCTGCCTCCTGCAGGGTGTCCCTGAAATTAGATAGCTGCTCGCTATAGGATGACAGGAGCTTAACAAACGCATTATATTTTCTTACAGGGATTGGTGTCTTGTTACGGTACATGGAAGCCAGTACATAAGCCTCCCTGTGCATCAATTGATGAACCTCCTCAATGCCTTGCATGGCTTCAATATCTTCCAAAACAGTGTTTCGCCCGTGGTAAAGCCATTTTCCGAACGGGCAAAGCCTGTGAGATGCCTCCACAAGGAATTCTTTGGGCATGGCCTCTTCTGCCACCAGGCCACAGTGCAGTTCATGCAGCCATCTGGAATGTGCTTTAATAGCCGCGTTGAATTCCTTATGAATAAGTGCGATTTCATCACGTTTGTATTGCTTGAGAATTTCCTTCACAGGAAAGCGTGAGATAAAAAGTTTTTTGGCATGGTTGAATTATCAGCAATATTCGGGCCAGATCAATATGGTTTGTTCCGGACCAATGTGATCGTAGAAGAAAGATATTCCATGTCTTATCAATCGGTTATGACTTTATTTATGAAGGAGATCAGCAACTCAACGATAGAGGGGATCAACAAAAGAGGACAGTCGTTCTGGTCAGGGCAGTCGCCACAATATAAGCAAACACGATTAACGATGCACTCCAGGCGGCAATGCGAACACGTCGGGTCTTTCCTCTGTTCAGACCGATGGTGCCAAGCACAATGTAGAGAATGACGGCGGCAATCTTGGCTGAAAGCCAGTTATCCTGTCCCGGGTATTGCTGGATCTGAATCATCATGGTGATGCCGCTTACCAGTAGAATGGTATCGATAGCAGGTGGCATAGCTTTTAGCCATGTTTGTTGACGTAGAGGCGATTGTTTAATCATCCAGATGCCACGAATCAGGAAGAGAAAGAATGTGAGACCTGCACAGAGGAGATGAATATTTTTTATCAAATTTACTCCGAATCTTTTTGAGATTGAATATATCAAAAACCTTCGAAGAGGGATAACATTCAAACGGTTTTACAGTTTTGTCGGAGAGGGTAAGAAAATGAGCAATCCAGACATGTATGAAATTCTTGAATCCCGTTGTCATGATCCTTTCAGTTATCTGGGACGGCATGATCATCCCAAGGGTGGTGTGGTTATCCGGGGCTTTTTGCCACGCGCCGTCAAAGCTTGGGTTCTTGTCAGCGGAGAAAGAGCGAAACCTATGAAACGCATCCATGCCGACGGTATGTTTGAGGCTCACCTTCCCAAGGGGGGCTACGACAAGGACTATCAGTTTAGAGTTGAAAACGGCGAGGGTCATCGCTGGGAATTTGGCGATGCCTATCGTTTTCAGCCCATTCTGGGTGAACTTGATCTTCACCTGATTAGCGAAGGCAACCATTTCGAGAAATACAATATCTTTGGTGCGCATGTGCGTCAGCATGAGGGTGTTTCAGGTGTCGGGTTTTCCGTCTGGGCACCGAATGCTCAGCGAGTAAGCGTTGTGGGTAACTTCAATCACTGGGATGGCCGCGAACATCAGATGCGCGTACGGGGCGCGACAGGTGTCTGGGAAATATTTATTCCGGGCTTGTGCGAAGGCGAGACTTACAAATTCGAGATCCGTGCCAAGAATGGCGATCTGTTACTCAAGGCTGATCCCTATGCTCAACAAATGGAACTCAGGCCGGCTACAGCCTGTGTGGTACACAATCCGAAGGCTTATGTTTGGAAAGATCAGGACTGGTTGGCATCCCGCACCGCACAACAGGGTCTGGATAAGCCTTTCAGCATCTACGAGGTTCATCTTGGCTCCTGGCGACGCGCCGATGATACTTACATGTCTTATCGGGATATGGCACATCAACTAGTGGAATATTGCCAGTGGATGGGCTTCACCCACATTGAACTGTTGCCCATTACCGAACATCCCTTCGATGGTTCCTGGGGTTACCAGGCCCTGGGCTATTTTGCTCCGACCAGTCGCTTCGGAAGTCCTGATGATTTTCGTTATTTTGTTGATTATTGCCATCAGAATAATATCGGCGTATTTCTTGACTGGGTTCCAGCGCACTTTCCCAAGGATTCCTTTGGTCTGGCCAGGTTTGATGGCACACCACTGTACGAGCACGAAGATCCCAGGTTGGGCGAACACAAGGACTGGGGTACACTTATCTTCAATTTTGGGCGCAATGAGGTGCGAAATTTTCTTATTGCAAGCGCCCTGTTCTGGCTGGATCAGTATCATCTCGACGGTCTCCGGGTGGATGCTGTCGCTTCCATGTTGTATCTGGACTACTCACGTGAAGAAGGGGAGTGGCGTCCCAATAAATTTGGGGGCAGGGAAAACCTGGAAGCTGTTGAATTCCTGAAACAATTTAATCATTTAATTCACGAACGTTTTCCCGGTGCGGTGACGATGGCCGAGGAATCCACCTCATGGCCCATGGTCAGCAGACCTACTTACCTTGGTGGTCTTGGCTTTACCATGAAATGGAATATGGGTTGGATGAATGACACCCTGGCTTTTAATGCCCGTGAGCCCATTCATCGGCAGTACCACCACCATGATCTGACTTTTTCCATGGTTTATGCCTTTACGGAAAATTTCATCCTGCCTTTTTCCCATGATGAGGTAGTGCATGGCAAGGGATCCATGACGAAAAAGCAGCCAGGTGATGACTGGCAGAAGTTTGCAAACCTAAGGTCTCTCTATGCCTATATGTTTACACATCCCGGGAAAAAATTACTCTTTATGGGCCTGGAGTTTGGCCAATGGGAAGAGTGGAATTTTGATCAGAGCCTGGACTGGCACCAGGCGGAATTCATGCCACACAAGGGTCTTCAGCTTCTTGTTCGGGATATGAACCGTCTGTACAGGGAGGTACCAGCCCTGCATGAAGTTGACTTTGAGCATCATGGTTTTGAATGGCTGGATTGTAATGATGCCGAGCATTCTACGCTAAGCTATATCCGCAAAGACAAACACGGTGGCCAGGTAATTGTCGTCTTGAACCTTACACCTGTACCGAGGGAAGGATATCGTCTGGGCATGTCACAACCTGGCCAGTATAATGAAGTGCTGAATACTGATGCTGAAATCTATGGAGGTTCGAACATGGGCAATGCAGGCATCGTTCGTTCTGAAGATGTTCCATGGATGAACAAGCAGCACTCGGTGGTACTTACCCTGCCAGCACTTTCCTGTCTGGTTTTGCGGCCTGCTTGAGCATCGACAGCTTTTTTACACTATTTAGCCGATGAATTTGCCCTTTTTCCGCCGCTGCCTTTCCATGCGTTCGGTTTCTCTGGAACCGGATAGAACAATTTTCTCATCTGTGCTGAAATCAAGCTCGTCGTCATATCCTTCATAATCCACGGCATTAAGAATCGCCTTGATGGCGTT
>CAYLYU010000073.1:0-9498 GCA_964387725.1 uncultured Zetaproteobacteria bacterium
GCATTGAAAGCCGGAGTTTATTTGAGGCCCTTGGGGAACGTTGTTTATTTTGTTCCAGCTCTGAATATACCTTTGGCAACTTTGCGAGATTTGTTGAATGTTGCTGAAGATTCAATCTCCAAAAATATTGATGTTAACTGAGAGAGGGTAAACGTTGACCTGGTCCAGGGGTTCAACACCCTCTTTTTTAAACATCTATAACGTCGCATAATGTATATTATGTAAAGTTATAGATGCAGGTGGAGCTTAGTAATGCCAAATCGTATTAAAGATATTCCCCATGCAATTGATAGATTGGAAGTGCTTATGGATGTATTGCGTGAGCATTGTCCGTGGGATCGCAAACAAACGTTCGACTCGCTTCGTCGTTACACCCTTGAAGAAGTTCACGAAGTCATGGAAGCGATCGATAACGAGGATGCCGACGCCCTCAAATCTGAACTTGGTGATTTGCTTTTGCAGATTATTTTCTACGCCCGCATTGCCAGAGAGAAAAAATATTTCTCCTTGCATGATATTGCCACCGCAGTAACTGAGAAAATGATACGCCGCCATCCTCATGTTTTTGATGATGCAAAAACCGATGATTTGAGCAGGCAATGGCATGAAATCAAAGACAAGGAACATCAGGATCGCACCAGCCTCATGGATGGGATCCCACCCTTACCTGCCCTTGCCTTTGCTCAAAAGCAGCAGGAACGAGCTAGCCGTGTCGGTTTTGACTGGAATGAAGCCAAGGATGTTCTGGCCAAGATAGATGAGGAAGTGGCCGAGTTTTCTGCTGAGGTGCGTCAGGCTTCCGGTCGGGAACGGCTTGAGGATGAATTTGGTGATATTTTGTTTGCTCTGGTAAATCTTGGACGAAAGCTGGGCATACATGCCGAATTGGCACTGATGCGGTCCAACAGAAAGTTTGAAGCTCGCTTCCGTATCATGGAGACTCTGGCCGACAGGAAAAGCGTTTTACTTTCCGACCTTGATCCGAATGCCCTTGAGGCTCTCTACAAAGAAGCAAAACTGATCAATGCAACTGAATAAGTAAGGAGAACTTATGAATAAACCGTCAAACCAGACACAGGCTCAACAACCTCAGGAAATGCAAATCCAGGTACCGCCCGATGTGGCCCGAGGCAATTATGCTAATCAGTTACTGGTAGCACATACACAGGAGGAGTTTATTCTCGATTTCATTCTGGCAACGCCTCCAGCCGGTTTAGTGAATGCGCGAGTAATTGTTTCCCCAACGCATGCCAAACGCATTGCCGCAGCACTTCATGAGAATATCGGAAAATATGAGGCCCATTTTGGTGAGATTGCAAACATCGCGCCAGGTTCTGCTGAAAACCTGACTGCGCATTAGACCTCTTCGGGAGATTTCCTGGGATGCAGACGACGCATGCCGATTTCGTGCAGTTGTTCTGCAAAGCCCGGATTTTCCCTGGCCGCTTTGTTTACATCATCAACCGGAAAAGCAAATGCCAGTAATTTGCTTGTAGCTACCACATCTGCTGTAGGGAGGCTCAGGCCTATGGCTGATATTTCCCCGACCACATCACCTTCACCCAGGGTTGCGACCTTCTTTCCATTGCTGATCACGTCAACAGAACCTTTGGCAATGAGGTAGAGGTAGCAGTTAAATTCCCCCTGCCGGATGAGGGTTTCTTCGGGTTCAAGCTCTGTGATTTTACATTTTTCGGACAGCGTTGTTCGCTCCTGAACGGGCAATGTCTGAAATAGCGTATGTCCGTAGGTCATTTCATTCGCTTCATCAATGGAGTCATTGGTTTCAGCTATCTGTACCCATTTGGCATCTTCATAGCGCCGTACACAGTTTTTCTGAGTCGCTCCTTCCAGCATCAGAAAGAAAGCGATTGCCAGAAAGAATGATTTCAACCAGAGGCCAAGAATGATTGCCATCAGAATAATGCTGATGATCCGGATGGTTCTTTTATCGGAAACAAGTTTGAGGTAAGTAAAAATCAGGCCAGCTACTGGCACGACGATGAGAATGAGGACATACAACTCCGGGTTTAAGCCAAGTTCATACGCGCCTAAAGCCGTAAATACAGCACTTCCGGATAATTTGACCAGAAATTTCCAGTCAAATTTAAGCCTGCCCGGAATATATTTCTTCATAAAGTCCATAAATTAGATACCGAAAAATCTGCGATAACGTTGTTTAACGGGACAATCGGGCTTCATATCTCAAATTCATCCCCCTATTTCCTGCAGCCAGTCAATTGCCTTTTGCACTGCATCCTCCTGAGATCTGCCCATCGCCAGTTGGGCTGTGATAGCCGATGCCAAATGGCAGCCGCTACCGTGCCCATGTTCTTTATCCCAGTCGCGCCTCTTATGCTCAAATATAGAAACTCCACCCGTGGTTTCGCAGAGCACATCCATCAGCCTGTCACCTTGCCCATGACCTCCCTTGAGAAGAACTGCGGTTTTGGTTCGCATGACTAGCTCTGTCGCATCCTCCAGCGGATCTGATACAGGCCTTCCCAAAAGGAGTTCAGCTTCCGGTATGTTTGGCGTAATGAGGGTTGCCAGTGGAAACAGCTTTTCCCATAGAGCCCACACGCCTTCATCATCGAGCAAACGTGTTCCGGATGTGGAAACGATAACCGGATCAATGATAAGAAGTTTATTGAAATGGAGCGAGCTTAACAATGATGCGATAAGGCAAACCTTTTCAGCATCAACAAGCATCCCGGTCTTTATAGCTTTGACCTCGTAATATGCAAAAATCGCTCGTATTTCTGCCTCAAGTTGCTCCAGGGATACATTTTCTATCCTGCTGATATCTACGGGCGTTTGCGCTGTAAGTGCTGTAATGGCACTACAGCCTTTTATGCCGTGAGCTGTAAATGTGCTTAAATCAGCCTGAATGCCAGCTCCGGCACTGCTATCAGATCCACCAATGGCCAGGCAGACTGAATTCATCCCGTCTCCCATATTTGCACCAGCTGCCTGGCCTTTGTCGCAATATTCTCCGCAGCAAAGAGGCCGGAAATCATTGCTGCAGCATCCGCACCTGCCTGTTTGATATTCTTAAGGTTTTGCGCATTGATTCCACCAATGGCAACAATATTTGCTTCCGGAAAGAAATGTCTTGCCTTCTCTAGTCTTGGCAGGCCAATAGCAGCTACATCTGCCTTGCTTCCGGTCGGAAATATGGCACCAAATGAGAGGTAATCAGCACCGTCATTTAATACATGGCGGGCAAAAGCAGCATCGGCTTTGCAGGAAGTTCCGACAATTATATCCGAGCCGGTTTCAGATTTTAGTTGTGTAAGGTTGGGACAGTCCGCTGGCCCAAAATGAACACCATCCGCCTTCACTTTTATCGCTGTTTGGAGTGAATCATTGATAATTAGTTGCGCTTCATGGGCCAGAGTAAGTTTACGCAAGGCAGCAGCACGTTCGAGGAGTTGATTCTCCTCCTGTTTCTTGTCACGAAGCTGAAGAGTTCGTACACCTCCCGCTAAAGCAGCCTCTGCTTTATCCAGCAGTTCTTTTAAAGGCAGATCAGCCGGCAAAATGCCATAGATACCCTCAATTCTCTTCACCCTGCTTGTTACTCGACCAGCTGAAGCAATTGGCTGAATTCTTTGATTTCCCAGACCTTCCCTTTGTATTCCTCAGGCATGTCTTGGTAACCATGTTCAACAAAGGCCACACCCAGACATTTTGCATTCAGCCCTGCTTCCACATCAAAACGTGTATCGCCAACCATCCATGTCTCAGCCGGCTTAACACCCATGCAGCGACAACATTCAACAAGCATGTCGGGCGCAGGCTTCTTGGGGAAACCATCTTCGGGAGAAAGTGCCGTCGTCAGATACGGCTCTATATGCATTTCATGAAGAACCCGAATTCGGGCCTTTGCCGGCTTGGCTGTCACCACAGATAATTTTATACCTTTATCGTGAAGTCTTTGCAGGGTTTCAATGACGCCCGGAAAAGGGATGCCATGTTCAGCCGGGTTCTCTTCATAGACATTGGCAAAGGTATGATAAAGTGCCATGGTTTCGACATGATCCATCGGTAAACCGAGAACATTAGCGGCAAGTTTCTGCGCACCTCCACCTACATGAGGCTGGGTTTCTTCCAGTGTTAATCGTTTCTCATAACCGAGTTGCTCCAGAGCAAGATTGATATTCGCATGGATATCCGGAAGAGCGTGAACGAGAGTCCCATCCAGGTCAAAAATAAAAGCTTTGGGTGTTGTTGTCATGATAGATTCACATCCTTTTCTAACTTATTGATTACATTGCTTATTTCTTCGATAACATTTTGATCTGTTTCTGTCTTAAACGTTGACCGGAGTTCAGGCAAAGCCTGCGCAGCATCGAGCTGACCCAGAGCCCAGGCGGCGTGGCCGCGTATGAGGATATCCGGATCATTCAGTGCCGCCATGAGATCAGGAATATAACGCCGATCACCCGAATTTCCCATGGCGACAGCGACATTGCGTAATAGACCTCTCCTCCCCGTTCTTCTCAGTGCTGATTTCCTAAAACGCTTCCTGAAACCCTCTTCATCCAGTTGAAACAGTTCCAGCAAGGGAGGCAAGTCATTCTCTTGCCGGGGTTTGAGTAGATCCGGTTCAGGCAGCCGGGCGTGGTTATTCCAGGGACACACTTTCTGGCAGTCATCACAACCGAAAATACGATTTCCCAACATGGGACGTAAGGCTCTGGGAATAAAGCCTTTGAGTTCGATAGTGAGATAGGAGATACACAGACGGGCGTCAACCACGTAGGGCGCGATAATGGCTTTTGTGGGACATATATCCATACAGGAATGGCATGAGCCACAATGGTTCGTTGCAGGTTCATCGGTTTCGATTTCTGCGGTGGTAAACAGCTCACCCAACATCAGCCATGAACCGTGTTCACGGTTGATGCTAAGGCTGTGTTTTCCCTGCCAGCCAAGACCTGACTGCTCAGCAAAAGCGTGTTCAAGAACCGGTGCAGTATCTACATAGACCCTTTGCTCATATTTTCCCAACAAACTATCCAGATCTGCGGCAAGGGTTTTTAGTCGTTTTTTCATTGCATCATGGTAATCATCACCCTGCGCATAGGCGGCGATCACTCCCCTGCCCTGCTTCTCTTCGGCCTCAGTTACCGTGTTCGCAGGAGGGGTATGACACATGCCAACTGTTATGACCGACTGAACATTCTGCAACATCATTTCAGGAAACTTTCGGCGCTGTAACCGCGTTTCCTCAGCCATGTAAGCCATTTCACCGTACATGTGTGCATGTAGCCATTTTTTGTAGGCATCAATATGTTTCGCAGATATCAATGGTTGAGTGAAGTGACAAATATCAAAACCATGCTGATATGCCATCTCACGAATATTATTTTTCAACATCATATAAACCTATCGATGTATGGATCGAACTGCTATTTTTCATCCATGAATTCAGGCACACGATTTTCCCTTGATTTGCCGGGGTGGACTGTCAAGGCGCTCGATGATCTTCCTGCCTTCATGCCTTCTGTCGAGGAGCGCATGGCTACTGTGATCGCCTTTTCCCGCCTTAATTTTCAGAACAATACCGGCGGCCCGTTTGCAGCCGGTGTTTTCGAGCAGGGCTCGGGCAAACTCATCACAATTGGAGTCAACCGTGTAGTCCCTTCCAACTGCTCATCAGCACATGCGGAAATCATGGCTTTGTCTCTGGCCCAGAAGCATATCGGCACATACGATCTGGGTAGTTCAGGTCTTCCAGCCTATCAGCTGGTAGTGAACTGGCGGCCATGCAGTATGTGTTTTGGTGCATTACTCTGGTCAGGTGTACGCTCCCTTGTTGTTGCTGGCAGTGATCGGCAAATGGAAGAGATCACAGGCTTTGATGAAGGGCCTTTGCCTCCGCAGTGGCAGCATGAACTTGAATCACGCGGCATTGAGGTTGTAGAGGATATTTTTGCTCAGGAGGCAATAAATGTTTTTCGAGAATTTGCAGCCAGCCAGCCATTTATCTATAACGCACGCCTTGGTTCCAAAACATGATAAATAGGGTTAGCTACCGTGAGCAGGCTTTGAAGCTGTTTCCCTGGGTCTGCGGTAGATGCGGGCGCGATTTCTCCGGCAAAAAATTACGCGAGCTCACCGTTCACCACAAGGATCATAACCATGACAATAATCCCTCGGATGGAAGCAACTGGGAACTGTTGTGTATTTATTGCCATGACAATGAGCACTCGCGGTATATCGATGTGGATGGCCGCGCTTCTGAACCCGGTAAGGATTCGAATGTAACCTACAAACCATTTGGGGATCTCAGCAGCCTTCTGACTAAAGAATAATTGATGAACTGACCACTTACACCGGGACTTACCCCAGTAATTTCCTGATGCTCTGACTAAGCTCATTAAACTGCATCGGCTTGGTTAAAACCATGCTGTTTTGTAGCTGCTCGTCTTCATTCAGTACAAACTCTTTATCATAACCTGTCATAAAGATGACAGGCATATCGGATTTCTTCTCCCGGATGCGTTCGGCAACCTTTTTTCCGCCCATCTGCGGCATGACCACATCCAGGATGACCAGAGTAATATCTTCCTGATGGGTATCGAACACCTCCAGGGCCTCCAGCCCATCCACAGCGCGAAGCAGCTTGTAACCCATCACCTCCAGTACTTCAGCTGTAGTCTCACGGACATTTATTTCGTCATCTACAAGAAGAATCAGCTCCCCATGACCCTCTGCCATTTTCTCTTCCCGTCGTGATGGAGTTTTACCACCTTCTTTCTCCAGCAGGGGCAGATAGATATGGAAGGTTGCGCCTTCACCCTCAATACTTTCCACATCGACAAAGCCCTGGTGGGTCTCGATGGCCCCGAATACCATGGATAAACCAAGACCTGTTCCCTTGCCAACATCCTTGGTGGTAAAAAACGGATCAAACAGCAGCTTCATCTGATTTTCAGGAATGCCACAGCCATTGTCTCCAATGCTCAGGTGTACATAGTTCCCGGCCTTGATACAGGCCTGATTTGCAAGAAATTTCTTGTCAGTGTGGAATGGTTCAAGTCGGATAGTGATTTGAGGTTCATCCACCCCCTGTAGTGCATCACAGGCATTGCTGACCAGATTCATCACCACCTGATGGAGCTGGGTATCATCTCCCCTGATACGCATCGCACCCGAATTGATGTCTTTTTTTACATTGATGTTTTCGGGTATGGATGTATTCAGAAAAATTATTACGTCTTTCATGAAAAGTGCCAGTGGTATCTCTTTCATGCTGACCATATCCTTGCGGGCATAGGTCAATAGCTGCTGGATCATATCGGCTGCACGAAAGGATAGATTTTCGACATTGGCCAGATTCTCCAAAACATCCGGATTTTCACCCAGTTTCTTTTTAGCCAGATACAGGTTGCCCGTCATGCCGGCTAGCATATTGTTGAAGTCGTGTGCGATTCCTCCCACCAGCGTGCCCAGGGCTTCCATCTTCTGGGCTTGAAGGAGCTGGGCTTCCAGTCCTTTCTGTTCCGTAACATCCAACTGGGTATCAACGAAGTGAGTAATTATATTCTCTTTATTTAGAATCGGTGTAATGCACTGATGGGCAGTATAAAGCTTACCATCCTTACGGCGATTGATGATGGTATGGTTCCAATTCTGACCACTGTTAATGGTCTTCCACAACTCCTGATAGAGCAGGGAACCATGTTCGCTACTGTTGAGCAGTGCGGGCGTTTTACCGAGCACTTCTTCAGCGCTGTAGCCGGTTACTTTGGTAAAGCCCGGGTTGACATATTCAATGATGCCATCGATGTTGGTAATGACAATGGATTCTCCGGTTTGCTCTACAGCCTGTGACAGTTTGCGAAGCAAATCTTCTGCCTGCTTCTTCTCAGTGACATCACGGATAGTGGCGCAGTAAAACACCTCATCATGCTTTTCCCAATAGGACAGGGAAAGCTCCAGAGGAAACTCACTGCCATCCTTTCTCAGGCCATGAAAATCAGATCTTTTTCCAATGATAGTGTGACTCCTGTCGGCATTAAAACGCTCTATCCCTTTGAGATGCCTCTCCCTGTAGCATTCAGGCATCAATGCCGTTAACGGCATGCCAAGTGCCTCCTCCTCGCTGTAACCGAAGATATTCTGCGCTGCTTTGTTCCAACCAATGATATTGCCCTGCTCGGAGGATGAGATAATGGCATCGCTGGCACATATCATGATAGACCGGTAGAGGTTCTCTAGTTCCAGTCTGGACGAATAGACATTGTCGTACGTCTCGGTTAACTCGGCAACTTCATCAGGAAGGTCATTAAAAATAACCATCTGTTCTTTATTGTCGAGTTTATGTTTCATAAGTTGCTGTGCCCTGCCGACGGGTTCTACCAGTCGGAGCTTAAGAACATGGTGAAGAGCCAGGATAGAAAGCCCTGTCAGTATAAGGAGCAGGAAACCGGTCCAGGCCGTTGCGGCGTAAATTGTCTGAAGGACAGGCCCGTCATCCATGACCAGAACCAGAGAGCCATAACCCTCAGGTATGGATGCCTCGTACAGATGCAGGTTATCAAACTCTCCCACAAGCTTACGTAAACCAGAGGCATTCATGTCTTTGTTGATATGAAGTTTCGGTGGCGTTCCCTTCTCTAATGAGAGATGAGCCAGCTGGCCACTTGCATCGATAAGAATCATGGCTCTGATAGCCTTTCCTTTAACTACGGAATCTGCCTCCTCGTCAATAACGTGGCGGTCTGATTCGCCCAGGTGTTTGGCAAACTCCTGAGTCTGGTAGGCAAGACGATTGTTTGCAATCTCCTGCATCATGTATTCAACAAGACTGTTCAGACTAAGAAAGAAAATAATCCCAAGCGTTACAAAGAAATACCCTGACCACAGCAGGAGGGTTTTAATCAGGTCACGTTTGAGCGAGTGATGATGTTTCCCCGGGCTGTTCGCCATTCTCAATCGACCTCCATAAGCCCCGTTTTATCAGACGCATATCGGGATTTCTTTCTACACACTCAAGCTTGATGCATATCGATCCGGCCGGCAGCAAGCCCGGAGCACGCTCGGGCCATTCAATGATGCTGATCCAGGGAAGGGTAAAATACTCGTGAACCCCCAGCATGTCAATCTCATCGGCATCTTCAAGCCGGTACCAGTCCATATGGGCCAGCCGACACCCCTTCCCTTCATAAGTCTGGATAAGCGTGAAAGTCGGACTGGGCATGGCTTCATCCTGAGCACCCAGAGCCCGCATCATGGCACGGGCAAAAACACTTTTTCCTGCACCCAATTCACCTTGCAAAGCAACGATATCACCGGGCTTGAGGCTTGATGCCAGATTGCTGGCATAGTTACAGGTATCTTCCTCACTATTTAAGCGGGTTTGCATTCGGGCCTGTTAAGATAAAAAGGGGACGGCTTCACTTTTTTCGCGGAAACAGAGTAAACTATCCCCTTTCCTGAGCCACTTGCAGAAGTCTGAGTGGATGAGTTGCAATCCCACTTCGT
>CAYLYU010000074.1:0-9449 GCA_964387725.1 uncultured Zetaproteobacteria bacterium
TTATTGCGGAAACGCTGCACCTTCAGGGCTTCAGGACGGTGCGTGGCTCATCCAGCCGAGGTGGAGCCAGAGCTTTGTTGCAAATGGTGCGCGCCTTCAAAAAAGAAAACTGTGATTTTGGTATTACGCCGGACGGACCCCGGGGACCACGCGAAAAGGTTCAGGTGGGCACGATCCTGCTGGCAAAAAAAACAGGGCTTCCTGTTCGGCCTGTAATCTGGGCCACAAACAGGCAATGGCGTATCACCTCGTCATGGGATCATTTTTATATCCCGAAACCCTTTAGCAGAGGGGTGTTTGTCTATGGCGAGACCGTTTACATTGCCCCTGACTCAAGGGATGAAGAATCTCTGCTGCGTATTCAGCAGGCGATGGATGCCACACAACAAGCAGCCGATACCTATTTTTCCTGATAGAGATCAGCACGGGTAAGCGGAAGTCCGGACGGGCCCTTGGAGGCACGTTTGCTTGCCACAACCTGACAGATATGCATGGAGCCATCAGCAAACCCGATCGAAACCCCGGCCAGATAAAGTGCCCACATACGGAATTTCTCTTCACCGACAAAGGCAATCGCCTCATCTTTGTGCCGCATCAGTTCCCGATACCAGTGCCGGCAGGTCAGCGCATAATGCTCACGCCAGGCTTCCACATCATGTACCTCGAATCCGTTCAGTTCGAGTTGGTCAATGGTATGGCCAACGTTATCCAGTTCGCTACCCGGAAAGATATACTTCAGCAACAGGCGGCGCTCCGGCCTGATCCTCTTCAAGGCCCTTTTTGTCCGTTTAGCATGTCTTGAAATACCGTGATTCAATAAAATGCCGCGATCACGGAGCAGCGCGTTCATCTTCCGGAAATATTCGGACATATTGGCAATGCCGATGTGCTCAAACATGCCGATACTGGAAATTTTGTCGTACGTTCCTTCCAACTCCGCATAATCCTTCAGTTCAATGGAAATCCGATCCTGTAAACCTAGTCGTTTGATTTTCTCCGTAGCAAAATCGAACTGCTTTTGTGAAAGCGTAACCCCGTGCGCTTTCACCCCATAATGCTGTACTGCATGGCAGACCAGACCACCCCAGCCGCAACCGATATCCAGAAATTTCTCATCCGGCTTCAAACGCAGTTTTTTGCAAATCATATCCAGCTTGTCGAACTGGGCCTGATCAATGGAATTTTCAGGGTGTGTAAAATATCCGCATGAATACTGCATTTCCCTGCCGAGAAAAAGGGCGTAGAAATCATTGCTGATATCATAATGAAACTGAATAAAATCTTTATTGTTACGGCGTGACTGCTTGCGCCCTGTGGCATCATCACTATAACTGTGGCCAACTTCTATTTTGCCAGAAGACGCAAACAACAACGGCAAGGCAATTTTAGCCAATTTCAAACGACTTGCTTTTATTGACCGATCACGCGCCTGTTTTTGACGAGCAAGGTTTACAAAGTCAATCAGATCACCATGAATTTCGATATTCCCGCTGGCATAAAGAAACAGTAAATTTTCGTACGAGGGTCTACGCATCAATGAACCGAGCACACCCGGCCCCTTGACCAATATAAAGTAATCAGGATCGCTGTTTTTTCCAAGGGGAATCAGGCTGCCATCCCAGAGTTTCACCGAAATCCGACGATTAAGTAAGGATGACAGGCGGCTAAATAACTGGCGGGCAGCTTCCAGTTGTCTTGCCTCTGAAAAGAAACTCATTGTCCCTCTCTTTGGAAATGTAATGCTCTCAGCAAGCCATCTGCCTTGTATCCCACCTCCCTGAGTTCAAGCTCAGGACTGGAATCGGCTACAATACCGGCACCCGCTGCCCAGTGCAGCTTGCCCTGATACAGCCAGAAGGTACGGATCAATATATTCATATCGGCGCTTCCATCCCAGTTAATATAGCCGACGCTACCCGTATAGGGCCCCCTGGCCTGCCCTTCAAGCTCATGAATAATTTGCATGCAACGTACTTTTGGACAACCGGTAATCGTACCGCCCGGAAACATGGCCTTGAACACGTCTACTGCATCCTTGCTCCCCGAAAGTATACCGCGAACATTCGACACAATGTGTTGCACGGTAGCATAGCGTTCAATGCTCATCGATTCATTCACTTCGACAGTACCCGGCTGGCATACCCGGCCAAGATCATTACGTTCAAGATCTACAAGCATGGTGTGTTCAGCCCGCTCTTTCTCGGAGAGTAATAATTCGCTGCCAAGCTCGTCATCACGCTTGCCAACACCTCTTTTCCTGGTGCCTGCGATGGGGCGCGTCTCCGCAACACCATCGGCGCCTAGATGAAAAAGTCGTTCGGGTGAAGCAGAAATGAGCTGAAGACGACCATATTTACTATCTATATCGATATAGGCAGAAAAGGGAGCGGGGTTAACCTGCCGGAGAGAGGTATAAAGTACCGGCCCGATTGATTCATCTGCTTCAACGCTCCAAAAACGTGCAATGTTTGCCTGAAAGATATCTCCGGCCCGAATATATTTCTTTACCTTTGATACAGCATCCTTATAGGCGGAAGATCCGAGGATTTTAATTGTTCGAGCTGGAATATTCTTTACAACTGCGGGGGCATGTTTCTTTCTAAGCAGGGCCTCGATATAATCCAGCTTTGACTCAGCATCACTGCCTTTTGAAAAAACATTAAGATGAATTTTTTTCTGCCTGGACATGTACCGGCAACTCCATTCGGGATAATGCAACCATAATACGGGTCCGGATAATGCTGACTTCGGCTCAGGAAGGTTCTCGATCAAACCACCGGCTTCATAGGCGGCATAAACAAGACAACGAATAGCCGACGGATCAGATATGCCGGCAACAGGCTGCAACATTTTCTTCCACCGGCTAAAAACATCAGAGCCTTTTTCAGGATCGCAGAGTTCATCAAATCCAAACTGAGTAGTCTCTCCGGAACGGGAAACAAGAATCTGTTTACCCTTCCCCCCGGGATCTTCCAAAAAAGCCGCGAACAGGGATGACTCTGAGGCAAATACATCTGAAGGTGTTGAAAGATGATGATCCCAGCTCAGGATGCGAGAAAAAAGGCTCGCTTCTGACATCAAGTTTTACTTTATCTTGTGGTTGTAAATAGCTGATTCAGGTATATTTTTTAATGACAAGCGAAGCATTTGTTCCACCAAATCCGAATGAGTTGGAGACCGCCACCCGAATATCCGCCTGACGCGATTTGTGGGGTACGTAGTCCAGATCACAATCAGGATCAGGGTCATCAAGGTTGATCGTCGGCGGGACAACACCGTGATGCAATGCCAGGGCTGTCAAAGCGGCCTCAACGCCGCCGGCTGCACCTAACAGATGTCCAATCATGGATTTGGTAGACGACACCATCAGTTTGCGGGCATGGTTGCCAAACATGGACTTGACTGCTTCCGTTTCGGCAAAGTCTCCGGCTGAAGTTGAAGTTCCGTGGGCATTGATATAATCAACCTGGTCTGGCCTGACTCCAGCTGAGGCGAGCGCAGCCCGCATACAGCGTACCGCTCCCTCTCCTCCGGGTGATGGTGAAGTAATATGGTAGGCATCACCGGACATGCCGTAACCGGCAATCTCTGCCAGAATTGTTGCGCCCCTTTTCTCTGCACTTTCCAAAGATTCCAGAACCAGAACACCGGCGCCCTCACCCATAACAAACCCGTCTCGTCCTATATCCCACGGTCTGGAAGCACGTTCCGGTTCATCATTTCGAGTGGATAATGCCCTGGCCGCACAGAAACCACCTACTCCCATTTCACAAATACAGGCCTCCGAACCACCAGCCATCATCACATCCACATCGCCCCGCCGAATCATCTCAAAGGCATCGCCAATAGCGTGCGAACCGGTCGAGCAAGCTGTAACAGTTGCCGAGTTCGGGCCTTTGGCGCCGGTAAGCATAGATACCCAGCCGGAAATCATATTGATGATGGTCATCGGAATAAAAAAAGGTGAAATTTTTCTGACCCCACCCTTTTCGTAGGCACGCAGAGTACGCTCAATGGATTGCAAACCACCGATGCCCGAGCCAATCATCACACCCACGCGTTCTGCATTGGATGAACTGATCTGAAGTTGAGATTGTTCCAGGGCCATTAAAGATGCAGCTACCCCATACTGGATAAAGGTATCCATCTTGCGGGCATCCTTGCGATTGATAAATGCCTGGACATCAAAATCAGGAACCTCACCGGCAATCGTACACGGCATTGCAGCCGTCACGGCATCAAAATTACTTATGCGGCCAATGCCCGATTGTCCGGCGACAATTCCATCCCAGGTTTTTTCTGTTCCGGTAGCAATCGGGGTAACCAGCCCGATACCGGTAACAACAACAGTTTTTGACAAATTTATTCGGATTTAGAAGCTACATAATCAATGGCGTTCTGCACTGTCTGGATCTTTTCGGCATCCTCATCCGGTATTTCAACACCGAACTCCTCCTCAAAGGCCATCACCAGTTCAACGGTATCAAGAGAATCCGCACCGAGATCGTCAACAAATGACGAATCAGCATTGATTTCACTTTCGTCAACATTGAGTTGATCGGCAACGATCTTGATCACTTTGGCTTCGATTTCAGCAGACATAAAAAGTCCTCCCATAGATGAAGTTTCGGGTTTTTATCACAGCCCGAGGGTCGGCACAAGTAGTTGTTTCTTGAAACTACAATCCGGCTTCTTTATTTCTATAGTCAGGTGCTTGCCGGACTGATGAGAAATCCACTGTGCAGCAGGGGCAATACCTGGGCTGTGCTGTCCTACATATACATGCCACCGTTGACGTGCATGATCTGGCCGCTGATATAGCCTGCCTCTTCACTGGCCAGGAAAGCTGTAGCAGCAGCAATATCTTCCGGCAAACCAAGCCTGCCAATCGGCACCTGAGCGACTAGCGCCTCTCTAAGGTCCGGACTTAGTTCAGCCGTCATATCCGTACTGATAAACCCCGGAGCGATGGCGTTTACAGTAATGCCACGGGACCCTACTTCCCGGGCCAGAGAACGTGTAAAAGCCTCCACTCCACCTTTGCTGGCACAGTAGTTCACCTGTCCGGGGTTGCCCATACAGGCCACTACTGATGAAACATTAATGATGCGACCATAGCGTGCCTTCATCATAAATCGAAGGGCAGCTCTGCTAGCAAAAAAGACTGAATTCAGATTGGTTGTAATCACCTGATGCCATTCCTCATCCTTCATGCGCATACTCAGATTATCTCTTGTAATTCCGGCATTGTTAACCAGAACATCCAGACGACCCAGTGATTTTGCTGATTCACGAATCCAGCCCTGAACCGCATCCTTGTCAGAGACATCAACGGCACTGGCAGCGACTGTTCCTCCCAGCTCACGAAGCTTTTCTGCTGCGGGCTCCACTGTCTCCTGCCGGGTAGCGCACACAGCCAGTATATATCCCTGCCCGGCAAGCTTTTCAGCAATGGCCAGACCAATGCCCCGGCTAGCCCCGGAGACCAGTGCTACGCGTTGTTCAGTCATGACTTGCATCCATTTCGACAAGAGCCTTTTTAAAGGTTTCCGGTGTATCGGTGCCATAAATACTGATATTCCGTGCGGTACGCCTGGTCAAGCCGGCCAAAACCTTACCGGGGCCTATTTCAATAGCCATATTCACACCTTCCTTATCCAGCTTTTCAACTGTCTGCGTCCACAGAACCGGCTGTACAAGCTGTTGCTCCAGAGCCTGCCGAATTTCACAGGCATCCTGAATTTTTCTGGCTACAGCATTGCTCCACACAGGCCGATCAGCATCTTTTAGCTTCACTGCCTGTAACCTTTCCTTCATTTCCTCGGCAGCTGTCTGCATGAGCGGAGTATGGGACGGCACACTAACTGCAAGAGGCAACACCCTTCTTGCTCCCATATTTTTTGCCATCAACATTGCCTTTTCCACAACACTAGCATTCCCGGCAATAACCACCTGCCCGGGGCAGTTGTAATTTGCCAGCCACACCCGAGCACTGGTAGAAGATACCGTCAGGCACAACTCATCCACCTCGGCATCCTTCAACCCCAGAATGGCGGCCATTTTTCCTTCTCCTGAAGCTACCGATCTGCTCATAGCTCTACCACGAAAGGCAACAAGTTGAACCGCATCCGTAAACTCGAGTGAACCGGCAGCCACCAGAGCAGAATACTCACCCAGGCTATGGCCGGCGACATGCCCTGCTTCGGGGCCATGATGGCTCCTCCAGAGTTGCAAGAGAGCTACCGAAGCCGTTAACAGTGCAGGCTGGGTAAATTCTGTTTGATTGAGCTTCCCATCAGGGTTATCAGCAACCAGCCCTTGCATATCATAGCCAAGAGCCTGCGATGCCTCTGAGAAGATGTCGCGAACAAGTCCCGACACCTGCAAATGGTCAGCCAGCATACCTGCCGACTGGGAACCCTGCCCCGGAAAGAGAAAAACGAGGCCTTTGTCAGGATTCAATACTTGCCCCAGTACAACAGATTCGCACCCCAGACAAAACCGGACCCAAAAGCTTCCAGAAGTAACAGCTGACCATCTTTCAGTTTACCTTCCTGATAAATGTGGTTGAGGGCCAGAGGAACGCTAGCAGCTGAAGTATTGGCATGCCTGTCAACAGTAAGAGCGACATGGTTCATATCCATATTCAGCCGTTTGGCAGTTGCCTGAATAATTCTGAGATTAGCCTGGTGGGGTATGAGCCAGTCAATATCCTCATGCGAAAAGCTGTATTTTTGAAGTATCTCTCCAACAACTTCGCCCAGCTGTTTTACCGCAGTGCGAAACACCTCATTTCCACGCATCTCTACAGCCGCTGCGCCAGCAGAATCCACAAGCATTTCAGGCTCATCTTCATAGGGAGTAGCAAGGCAGGAGGGATTGGAGGCCATCAAAAGTGGACGGTAGGAACCGTCAGCATGCAAAACAGAACCGACAATGCCTCCCTTGCCACTATCAGCGGCAAGAACGACTGCTCCGGCACCATCACCAAATAGAACACAGGTGCTGCGATCCTGCCAGTTTAAAATACGGGACATGCTCTCAGCCCCGATAAGCAGGACACGATCAAACATTCCCGCAGCCAGCATGGCGTGCAACTGGGCCAGTCCATAGACAAAACCGGAACAGACAGCCTGAACATCCCAGGCGGGGAAGCCCTTACCTCCAAGTTTATATTGAACAATACTCGCCGTGGATGGAAAGATCATATCCGGTGTTGTGGTAGCGACAATAATCGCATCAATATCATGAATGGTCAGTCCTGCATTATCGAGTGCTGCCTGCCCGGCTTCTTTGGCAAGATCGGATGTATGTTGACCTTTCTCAATAATGTGACGCTGATGAATACCTGTGCGCTCAACTATCCAGTCATGTGTTGTATCCAGTGTGGATGCGAGTTCATCGTTAGTAAGTATCCGTTCGGGAAGAAAACCACCCACGCCAGCAATGCGTACACAACGGCCTGCAATCATTGATCTATGGAATGTTCGTGCAAAAAGCTGCTGATTTTTGAGCGGACATCTGCATCGGCTTCCTTCCTGGCGATTTCAATTGCATGGGCAAAACCCTTGCTGTCTGCCGAGCCATGACTCTTAACAACCACACCATTCAGCCCCAGAAGTGGTGCTCCATTATACGCGCTCGGATGAACGCTGGCTTTAAATCGCTTCATCGCTCCTCTGGCCAACATCATGCCGGCTTTTGCCATGGTGTCTGCCGTCAGTTCCTTTTTAAGGTGGTGAATGATAAAAGAAGCCGTCCCTTCAATCGCCTTCAGCGCCACATTGCCGACAAAACCATCGCAAACTACAACGTCCACCTTGTTACTAAAGATGCCAGTACCCTCAACATTGCCAATAAAGTTCAGATTAGATTCCTTCAGCCCCGCAGCCGCCACTTTAATAACATCATTTCCCTTCATTTCTTCCACGCCAATATTGAGAAGCCCTACACGAGGGTTTGCAATGCCCTCGGCATACTTCATATAACACGAACCCATGATAGCAAACTGCCTCAAATGCTCTGAGTGGCAAGCCACATTAGCGCCGGCATCAAGGAGCAGGGTGCGTCCGTCAACATTAGGAATCATGGAGGCAATAGCTGGACGGTCAATTCCGGGGGTTGTCTTTAGAGTCATCTTGGAAATGGCCATTAAAGCACCCGTATTGCCTGCGCTGACAAAGGCATCCCACAAACCCTCACGAATTGCCCGCAACCCCACATGTATGGACGAGTCTCTCTTTGCGCGCAGCACAGAAGCCGGGGCCTCACACATATCAATGACCTGACTGGCGGCAACAATTTCAACCCGGTTAGCGATTCCATAGGAATTCAGCACAGGCTCTAGCACTTCGGCCTGACCCGTTATGCCAAAAGAAACTGCGCTGGATGAATCGAGCAGGACGCTGGCAAGGGCCTCGGCAACAACGTCAGGAGCACGATCACCGCCATGTCCATCAACCAGAATGCGGGTTTGCCGACCTGACTGACTCAATTTCGTTTAATCCTCGGTCTTCGCCATCACCTCGCGCCCCTTGTAGTAACCGCAATGTGGACAGGCATGATGTGGGCGTCTTGTTTCACCGCAGTTTGAGCACTGACTCATCGACGGATTCGATAAAGCGTCATGCGAACGACGCGAATTACGCCTGGATGTGCTGGTTTTTCTCTTTGGAACAGCCATGTTTCTTACTCCTGTTGCCCTTCGGGCCTTTTACTCGCAAACCTTAACGGAACTCACGAAAAAGCGCACTTGGCACTTTTTTCAGAGTTACTTCAACTCTCTCAATGCAGCAAACGGGTGACCGGAGTCATCCGGCCGACATGAACAATGTCCTTCGTTCACATTTTCTCCGCACTGCGGACACAAACCCTTACAGTCCGGCCTGCATAGAGGAAAGGGCCCCAATGCTAGCCAGATATCTTCACGCAAAACATCAAGAAGATTTATCTTTCCCGGCGCTGGAAGCTCATCATCTTCTGATGTGTTGCCACTTTTCACAACTCTGTAATCCCGAAGGTTCTCTCCTTCCAGATATAGTCTAAAACGGACATTGCAACGGGCACAGGTACACTGAACCGCCACCTGCCAGGAGCCGGTCAGGTGGCAACAGTCACCCTTGCGAACCAGATCAGCCTCCCAGTCCATATCCGAGCACAGATCTTTCAATGGCTCCACACTTCCCTGTCCCGGATCACTCAGGGCAGCAGCAGGTATGGAAGCGCGATGATGCCAACCCGATGCAGATAACCCTTCCAGTTCCAGTAGCAGGGAATTGATCATACGAACCTCCACGCCAGGATGCGGCATTATGGAAGTACATGGTTTATGGTCAAGCAATAGTGGACATATGGCTTTCTTTGTGAAGATATTTGCAAAACAGACATTGTAAAAGGTGCCTGTTCAGCACAATCGTAAAATAGTATGTAGCTGTACAGGTTGCCACTGT